>CAJTUQ010000055.1 GCA_910579335.1 uncultured Dorea sp.
TCGTCAATCAAATCCACCTGCTCTTCGACCGTCTCATATTCCTGCTTCATGCCTGCATACTGTTCGCTGGCGCTTTGAAGCTCCTGTGCGGTATCCTTTATCTTTCCTTCCAGTGAAGCGATATGCTCCTGTATACGCGCCGTTTCCAAAAGGAACATATTAATGTCATATGTTTTTAATTCCTCTTTTTTCTTTAAAAATTCACGCGCTTTTTCAGACTGCCTTTCAAGCGGCCCCATCTGTTTTTCAAGCTCTGTGAGAATGTCGCTCACGCGCAGAAGGTTCTGTCTCTCTTCCTCCAGTTTTTTTACAGACATATTTTTCCGGCGTTTAAATTTAACGATTCCGGCCGCCTCATCAAAAAGTTCCCGGCGCTCCTCCGGCTTTCCGCTTAAGATTCTGTCAATCTGGCCCTGCCCAATGATAGAATACCCCTCTTTACCGATTCCTGTATCATAAAACAATTCATTGACATCTTTAAGACGGCACACGCTTCCGTTAATCAGATATTCGCTCTCTCCGGAGCGGTATAATTTTCTGGCTACGGTTACTTCTTCATACTCAATCGGAAGCTGATGATCTGAATTGTCAAGCGTAATCGCTACGGAAGCATAGCTTAAAGGCCGCCTGTTTTCTGTTCCGGAAAAAATAACGTCCTGCATACTCCCTCCGCGCAGCTGCTTGACTCTCTGCTCTCCCAATACCCATCGGACTGCGTCCGCAACATTACTTTTACCGCTTCCGTTCGGTCCTACGATTCCCGTAATTCCGTTGTGGAAATCAAATTTCAATTTATGTGCAAAAGACTTAAAGCCCTGCACCTCTATACATTTTAAATACATCCTGCACCTACTTTATATTCTTTTCCCGGAGCATGAGTATACTCTGGTATGCAGCTTCCTGCTCGGCGGCTTTTTTTGTCTTTCCTTTGCCCACCCCATATTGCTTATCTTCGATATAAGCAGCTGAAGAAAAAGATTTATTATGGTCAGGACCTTCCTCGTCAATCAAACGATATTGGACTCCTCCCTTAAAATTAGCCTGAACCGTTTCCTGCAAGATAGTCTTGCTATCA
The DNA here is from genome assembly GCA_910579335.1 of uncultured Dorea sp. Taxonomy (GTDB): domain Bacteria; phylum Bacillota; class Clostridia; order Lachnospirales; family Lachnospiraceae; genus MD308. Next base: position 1,076 of record CAJTUQ010000055.1, read on the forward strand.
TAAAAGAGCTTGCGGTTATCCAAATCATTCAGCACAAACTTCATGATAAACTCTTTTGCACTAGCAAAACCACCGTCAATATAGACCGCCCCAATCAGCGCTTCCAAAGCATCGGATACAACCGAGTCCCTCTTACGCCCTCCGGTAGCCTCCTCACCTTTCCCAAGCAGAAGATACTCTCCTAATCTCAACTGGCGGGCACAGAAAGCCAATGTCGGCTCACAGACCATGCTTGCCCTGAGCTTTGTTAAGTCCCCCTCCTGCATTCTGCTCTCGTCAAAAAACAGAAATTCACTTGAAATCAATTCAAGAACCGCATCCCCAAGAAATTCCAATCTTTCATTGCACTGATATTTCGGCAGATGCATCTCGTTTGCATAAGAGCTGTGAACCATTGCTTTTTTTAACAGCAGAAAGTCCTGAAACTGATACTCTATCTTTTCTTCTAATTCTTTTAATTCTCTGTTCATTCTATTCCTTTCTATATACTTGGGAAAGTAAAGTAAATGTTCTTCAAAATGAAAAAGCCCTGAAGGGCTTTTTCACACCAAAACCATACCTAATCGTTTGTTGCATTGCGAATCTGTTCTGCAGCGTCTCCTACGGTAGCAATTTTTTCCGCTTCCTCATTGTCGATTTCAATATCAAAAGTTTCCTCTATGCCCATAATAATCTGAAAAATATCAAGGGAATCTGCCCCCAAATCATCTACGAATGTAGAATCCATCGTAATAATGTCCTTATCCTCAATGTTCATCACATCTGCAATAATTTCCTGTAATTTTTCAAATTCCATAATTTTTCTCCTTCTCCTTCTTATTGTCAGCGGACTTATGCATCCATCTGAATACATTTTCTGATTTTTTCATTGATTTTCTGCTGCTTAAATGTTACGCACTGCAAAAGGGTGTTGCAGACTTCTTTAGACTTAGAGCTGCCGTGGGTCTTTACTACGAGTCCATTGAGTCCGAGAAGCGGCGCTCCGCCATACTCACTTGCATCAAACTGCTTTAACGTCTGCTTCAGCGCAGGCTTTACAAGCAATGCTCCGATCTTGCTTCTCAAACTGGCCATCATGCCGCTCTTAATCTTACTGATTAAGACAGCCCCTACGCCTTCATAGAGCTTAAGAATGATATTTCCCGCAAACGCCTCGCATACGACAACGTCCGCCTGTCCGTGCGGAATTTCCCTGGCTTCTACGCTGCCGATAAAATTTATGTCCTTTAGTTCCTTCAAAAGCGGAAAAGTCTCTTTTACCAGTGCGTTTCCTTTGTCTTCTTCAGCTCCGATATTTACGATTCCAACCTTCGGATTCCTGATACCGAGAACATTCTCCATGTAAATAGAACCCATCTTGGCAAATTGGACGAGATGTGAAGCTCTGGCATCTACATTTGCTCCGCAGTCAATAAGGAGTGTCACTCCCTTCTCCGTGGGAATCAGCGGCGCAAGAGGAGGACGTTCCACACCTTTGATTCTGCCCACGATAACCTGGCCGCCGACTAAGATAGCCCCGGAACTTCCAGCAGACACAAATGCATCCGCCGCCCCTTCCTTCACCATCTTCATACCTACAACTAAAGAAGAATCCTTCTTTCTGCGAATCGCATTCACAGGCGGCTCCGCCGTCTCTATAACTTCAGATGCATTCACAACCTCTATCTGAGCCTTATTGTACGGATACTTTATCAGCTCCTTCTCGATAACTTCCTGCATCCCTATGAGGAATACCTTCATCGACGGTTCCTTTTCAACAGCCTCTACGGCGCCTTTAACAATCTCTGCCGGAGCATTGTCTCCTCCCATAGCATCCAGCGCTATGTTCGTTATCTCTGTCATCTTTTTCCCTCCTAGCATTGCTAGGTTCATTCTACTAGACCTTACTGTAAAAATCAATATTTATTCCAAAAAATATACGGAAACACAAAATATGCAGAAATGCTGAATCCGTGAAAAAGGCTTGTGTTCCCCAAGAAGAACACAAGCCCTGCTTTTTTAATCATAAGTATTAATAGCTGTTATTTGAAAAACCTGTATTTTTAATCTTAAACTTCTCTAACAGATCACGCAGTACCTGAGCCTGGCTGGAAAGCTCTTCGCTTGCAGCCGCACTCTCTTCCGAACTTGCGGAGTTCGTCTGTACGACACTGGAAATCTGGGAGATGCCTTCGCTGATTCCTCCTATAGAATCCGCCTGTTTTACAGAAGCCTTGGAAATCTCCGTCACCTGCTCAACAACCCCATGTGCGCCGACTACTACTTCGCTGAGCGCCTGCTGTGTGGACTCTGTAAGCTGTACGCCGTTTCCTACCGCGCGCAGAGTCTCTTCAATCAGCTTGGAAGTGCTCTTAGCCGCCTCGCCGCTCTTAGCCGCAAGATTACGTACTTCATCAGCAACAACGGCAAACCCTTTTCCAGCCGTACCCGCACGTGCAGCTTCTACAGCCGCATTTAAAGCGAGAATATTCGTCTGGAAAGCTATATCTTCAATCGTCTTAATGATATGGCCGATTTCATTGGAACAGCTACTGATGTTGTCCATCGCATGGGACATCTCCTGCATTTGCTGGTTGCACTGCTCAATCTGCTCGCCGACTTCGCTTACACGAACACTCGTATCATTTGCACTCTGGGCATTGTCATTAATCTGCTCGGAAACAAGATTAACCGTATTTACCAGATTATCAATCTCATTCGCCTGCTCTGTTGCGCCCTGCGCCAATGCCTGTGCGCCGCTGGACACCTGATCGGCACCGTTGCCGACCTGCACCGCTACTGTCTGAATCTGGGACATCGTCTCATTTAACTGCTTTAATATCACATCCGTAGACCTGCGGATTTCAATAAAATCACCGACATACTCAAAATCCGCCGCTTCCATCGTCAAATCGCCCTGCGAGATTGCATTCAAATTCGCCGATATATCCGATATATACATCGAAAGCGTCTTCGCCGCCTGATTCAGGCTGTTCGCCAGTATGCCGATCTCATCTTTATTCGGCACGTCAATCTCAAAATCAAGCTTGCCTTGAGAAAGAAGCTGGCTGTTAGCAGTAATAATCTGAATCGGACGTACGATTCTGGACATTACATATGTAACAAGCGACAGGCATGCAATCAGGTTAACGATAAATGTAACGACCGTAACGGCAGTTGTAGCCGTGATGGCCCGCCGGAGAGTTGTCTGATAAGTCACCGTGTCCTTTTCGCTCAGTTCAATGACCTCGTCCAGTACGGCAACAAGGCTGCTGACATTTGCTTTTGTATCATTCAGATAGATCTCCTGCGCCTTCGGATGATCCGTGCCGTTAATCTCAAGAATTTCTATCGCTGATTCATGAATCGCCTCATGAAGCGGAATCATTTTATCCATCAGAGCAATGATCTCCTCATTCTCAATGGCCGACCTGTCTCCATATAGCCATTTTCCAAGGTCGCAGGCTGTATAATCCGTACTGCCGGTAAACTCCGTGCCGAGATTAATTGCAGAACTTAAATTTTCTATCCAGCTGAAATGCGCTTTCTCTCCTGCAAGCGCCAGTGTATGGATCTCCGTTGCTATTTCAGTGTTGCGGCTGGCGGCCTTAATCTTTCTAACACCGTTAACTGTAAAAACCGCACTGATAACTACTACAATGAGAATCACAATCACTCTTATCCATACGGATCTTTTAATTGACTTTCCCATGATTTGCCCCTCTCTTTTTCTTATTCAGGAAATGATTGAAACAAAATATTTATATTTTTCATCTACTTCCTCTCAGGTAATTTCCCGTTCTTTTTTATTATACTCGAACAGCATTCTTTTTTCAATCCCTTTTTCCATGAAAAAGCATGAAAAAACAGAGAACCTTCTCTGTGCCGGAGGTTCTCTGTCTGCCTGTCTTTTCGCAAATTAATCCTGAGGAATAATTTCTTTTTTGTTGTAGCTTCCGCAAGCTTTGCAGACTCTGTGAGGCATCATTAATTCGCCGCATTTGCTGCATTTTACAAGATTCGGAGCGCTCATCTTCCAGTTTGCTCTTCTTTTATCTCTTCTGGCTTTGGAAGATTTGTTCTTTGGACAAATTGACATCGGTTACACCTCCTTAAAATTCTTAAATACATCGCGGATAACTGACATTCTGGGGTCTAACCTCGTATCTTCGCAGCCGCAGGCACCCTCATTCAGGTTTTGGCCGCACACATCGCAAATACCTTTACAGGATTCGCTGCATAGGACTTTCATCGGCCAACCTACTAAAATCTCATTATAGAGTAATCCGTCCACGTCAAGATGATATCCGTCAATATAATTATTCTCATCTAATTCATCTGCCCCATCTGAAACCGTCTCAGAAACTCCACAGACCGCCTGTCTCTCGAAATCAAGGTCAAATTCTACCGGCACCGCCTTCAGGCAGCGGCTGCAGGGGATTTCGACAATCATCCTGCACTTCCCTGTAATCTTTAGTTTCTGGGATTCCATGTACTCTACTTTGATACAAACATCGCTTTTCGAAAGAATCCGATATGCATCCCTGTTCACCCTGAACTGCTCCATAGAACAGGAAACCGTATCATCAATGGGCACATGCTGTTCAGATAAAACACCGGATAGGTCTAATATCATGCTATCACCCCTATTCACACCTAAATAATTATATCATGTAAATGTGGTTTGTCAACTGCTTATTCACTATATTTTGTAGATAATAAGCTAATTTTTGTTTTCCTTTCGCCCTGCATTCAGCCAAGCGTGAAAATCAGCTATCGATTATCGGATAGACGCCTCTCTTTTTTGTGCAAAAATAGAGAGGATATATTTTAGGAGATGCCTTATAATAATAAAGACAAATTTATATCCACAAATTACAATACGTACGGATAAGGAGGTATCTCATGGATTGGGTCCACAGATTAAACCAAAGCTTGAATTATATTGAAGAACATTTGACGGGCGAAATCGACTATGAACAGCTTGGACGGATTGCCTGCTGCTCCGCCTATCACTACCAGAGGATGTTTACCTATATGGCGGGCATCACTCTGGCAGAGTATATCCGAAGAAGAAAAATGTCTTTAGCGGCGGCAGACTTGCAGGATGGAAATGAGCGAATTATTGATATTGCGGAGAAATACGGCTACCGTTCCCCGACTGCATTTAACAGGGCGTTCCAATCCTTTCACGGGGTTGCTCCATCGTCCGTTAAAACCGGGGGCGTATCCGTAAAATCTTTTTCCCCCATTGTGTTTAAAATTACAGTAAAAGGAGCGTCGGAACTGAATTATAGAATCGAGGAAAAAGAAGCGTTCCGCATCATCGGCATATCCGCACCGCTTGAGAAGGAAATCGAAAATAATTTTATGGTTGTGCCAACGATGTGGCAAGAGGCGTCTGCAAACGGAACAATACAGAAATTGGCAGGAATGATGGATACTCCGCCAATGGGACTTTTGGGCGTGAGCGCCTGCAATGATGAAGAACAATGGAAATATTTTATTGCGGTATCCAGCGCAAAGGCCGGTGATGAGTTTGAAGAATATACCGTGCCTGCTTCTACCTGGGCAATCTTTTCTGGAACAGGTACAAATCAGTCGATACAGCAATTGGAGCAGCGGATAATAACAGAGTGGCTTCCGGCCTCCGGATATGAATATGCCGACGCCCCCGATATCGAGGTTTACCTAAACCCAGACCCACAGGATGCGCAATATGAGGTATGGATACCCGTAGTAAAGAAAAAGGCATAACGGAGGGATTTATGGACGAAAAATTTAATCTGTTTATGGAAACGGTTGACGAAAATTTCCGCAGCTTTGTAACCCAAATCAACGAGTATCTGACGGCAAACGGATGTAAGTGCGAGATAAAACTGCAAAAGAGCGGCTATATCGTGTCCTATGTATTAAACAAAAGCAACCGGACTTTGGCGGCATTCGTGTCCCGAAAATCGGGGATGAAGCTGCGCATTTATCCTGAGCACATACAGAAATACCAAAGCTTTCTTGACACGCTGCCCGAAAAAACAAAAAAGGAAATTAAGAAGGCATCCGTCTGCAAACGGCTTATCAATCCCAATGACTGCAACCCGAAATGTAAAATGGGTTATACTTTTACGCTGGATGGCGAGCAATATCAAAAATGCCGTTACATGGCGTTCCAGCCTGCGTTAAGTTCGGAAAACAATCCGTACATAAAGCAGTTCTTAGAGAACGAATTGCAGGCGGGTGAGTAAAAAAGGCATCGCCCACATTTTCAGATTCTGCCGGGATTTTTGTGTTAAAACCTGTTTTCTCCGCAAAAAACCTACCGCACAGCGCGGTAGGTTTTAAAAATCAATAATAAAATTTGTGTCAATATTATTTTAATTATACGAGAGCTACCGTCTCACGGGCGATTGCAAGCTCTTCGTTCGTCGGGATTACCATGACCTTAACTTTAGAGTCCGGTGTCGAGATTACGATTTCTTCGCCCCTCTTTGCGTTTGCCTCAGCGTCGATTCCAATGCCAAGGTATTTCAGGTATTCCATAACAGATGCACGTACCGTTCCGGAGTTCTCACCGATTCCGGCCGTAAATGCAATCATGTCGACGCCGTTCATGGCTGCAACATAGCTTCCTACATATTTTGCCACACGGTAGCAGAATACGGAAAGAGCGATTGCGGCACATTTATTGCCGTTATTGGCGCCCTCTTCCAAATCACGGAAATCGCTGGAAAGACCGTCGGAAAGTCCCTGTACTCCGGATTTTTTGTTCAACACATTCATAAGTCCCGTAATATCAAGATTTTCCTTCTTAGCAATAAACTCTAAGATTGCCGGGTCGATGTCACCCGAACGGGTTCCCATCACAAGCCCCTCCAAAGGAGTTAGTCCCATAGAAGTATCTACTGATTTGCCATTCTCGACTGCACAGATGCTGGCACCGTTTCCAAGATGGCATACAATCGTCTTCATCTCTTCATACGGCTTTCCTGCAAGCTCGGCCGCTCTTTTTGAAACAAAGCTGTGGCTTGTGCCGTGGAAACCGTAACGTCTTACTTTGTATTTGTCATAATACTCATACGGAAGTCCGTACATATATGCCTTTTCCGGCATTGTCTGATGGAACGCCGTGTCAAATACAGCTACCATCGGAGTCTTCGGCATCAGCTTTTCACATGCATTGATTCCGATTAAGTTCGCCGGATTGTGAAGAGGCGCAAGGTCATTGCACTCCTCAATTGCCGCTTTTACTTCATCCGTGATAACTACGGAGCTTGCAAATTTCTCACCGCCATGCACCACGCGGTGGCCTACCGCACCAATTTCATCAAGACTCTTCACAACACCTGTCTCAGCATCCGTTAAAGCGTCGATAACGAATTGAATCGCCTCTGTATGTGTCGGCATCGCCTTATCAGACACAGCCTTGTCCCCACCTTCCGGCTGGTATGTAAGACGTCCGTCAATACCGATTCTCTCGCAGAGTCCCTTAGCCAAAACCTTCTCAGACTCCGAATTGATAAGCTGGAACTTCAAAGATGAACTTCCGCAGTTGATAACTAATACATTCATGTTCTTTTACCTCTCTTATTCTTTTAATTAATAATTCCTCGCCATTCGCTTTTGTAGTTCCGCTCGCTTCCGCTCCCGGAACAAAGTAAACACTAAGCTCGACTATTCCTCGCCATTCGCTTTTGTAGTTCCGTTCGCTTCCGCTCCCGGAACAAAGTAAACACTAAGCTCGACAATACCTCGCTAAGTGTTTACTTTTCTGCCATGCACTGTACGGCGGTGATGGCTACTACACCTTCGATGTCTGCTGCGCTGCATCCGCGGGACAAATCGTTGACGGGAGCTGCGATGCCCTGTGTCAGCGGGCCGTAAGCTTCAGCCTTTGCAAGTCTCTGGACAAGTTTGTAGCCGATATTTCCCGCATCAAGATCCGGGAATACCAATACATTTGCCTTACCTGCCACCGGGCTTCCCGGCGCCTTGGACTGTCCGATCTCCGGTACGATTGCTGCGTCAAGCTGGAACTCTCCGTCAAGCAGCAGGCCTTCCGGCGCATTTTCTTTCGCAATGCGCGTAGCTTCCAATACCTTGTCCACATCTGCATGCTTTGCACTGCCCTTTGTAGAATGTGAGAGCATAGCCACTACCGGCTCCTTTCCGGTAAGCGCGCGGAAGGAATCCGCAGAAGAAAGCGCAATTGCCGCCAGCTTTTCCGGATCCGGATTCTGCTCAAGTCCAGAATCTGCAAAAATAAACGTTCCGTCCGCACCCATGTCGCAGTCCGGCACAACCATTACAAAGAAAGCGGATACAAGCTTTGTCCCCGGCTTTGTCTTAAGAATCTGCAGGCACGGCCTTAAAGTGTCCGCTGTTGAGTGACAGGCGCCGCTCACCATACCGTCTGCATCCTTCATCTTAACCATCATAACCCCGTAATAAAGATAATTGTTAAGAAGAAGCTCTCTTGCCTGCTCCTCAGTCATGCCTTTCTTCTGGCGCAGCTCAACGAGCTTTGCAATATACTCTTCCGTCTTCGGGTTCTTTGCCGGGTCTACGATTTGTGCACCGCTGATATCAAAACTGCCTTTGTTTTTAGCAATCTCTTCCTCGCTGCCTACAAGGATAAGATTCGCAGTCCCCTCTTTTAAAACAGCCTCTGCAGCTTCGTAAGTCCTGATGTCCTCTGTCTCCGGAAGAACAATTGTCTGTTTGCATGTCTTTGCTTTTGCTTTGATTTCATCTATAAATCCCATGATATATAGACTCCTTTCCATTTATTCTCAATTACTACTATTATAATACAAAGAGACCTTGCGGACAAGGTCTCTTTATGTCTATTTTTTAATACATTTTTACCTGTTACCCGGAAAACTGCCTGATGTCCATTTCATCCTTCTGCCTTATTTCACGGAGCACCCAGCTTCCGTTCTCATGCACGAACAGCCAGTATTCATAAAAACTCTCCGGACGGGGATTCCCCCTGACACACATTCTTGTATCCCGGTTTCTGTAATAGCCGGTCATCCGTCCATGAATGAGGTACCATATCTTATCATTATCCATTCCCTTTTCATCAATTGCACATACAGGTAACGCACTGAAAAGACGCACGTTTTTCTGGACGACTTCTTCGTTCCTGATTTTCATCCACTCTATTTTCGCATTCCAATTCTCCTTAAGGCTTCTGCTTAAATACTTCCCGGCGTACTCTACATCCTGACGCCGCCAGCATTCCTGTATTTCAAAATACGCTTTCTCCACATGTTTTTGTATCTCCTTATAATTCCAGTTATAGCCAAGCTTCTCATACTGTTTCATAAGCCTAATGTTTTTAAACTTGGCTTTGCGGGCACGGTACGTGAAAATAATCGTTCCCCCGAAAAGCAGAAAGACAAGAATGCCGTGGCTGAAAACAACAGAAACCGGATTTCTATCCCCCTGTTCTGAATCATTGCCAACTCCGCCATGATAGTCGCTTCCTGCACCTCCGCCGCCCGAACTTCCTCCGCCCCCTCCGGAGCTTCCTCCCCCTCCTCCGGCCCTGGCCTCCGCCTGCATACTTATAAAAGAGGAAACCAGCAGCGCAAAAAATAACAATTTCACATATTTTCTCATCGTCCGCCCCTCTCTACTGCAGATGGAACACCCAGCTGATAATAGCAAAATACACACTTATCGTGCTGATATCCACTAACGTGGAAATCAGGGGCGTAGCCATAATTGCCGGGTCAAGCCCCACTTTCTTTGCAATCAATGGCAATGTACAGCCTACAATCTTCGCAATCAGCACGGTACACGCCATTGTCGCACCGATAGTAAACGCCAGCATCATGTCCCCCTGCCCCATAAGCAGGATACGGGTGCCGTTGACTACCGCCAGTATCATACTGACACAGACTGCCACACGCACTTCCTTCCATATTACTTTCAAAAGGTCGCCGAACTCGATCTCCCCTACGGCAAGTCCGCGGATAACCAGCGAAGAACTCTGGGAACCGCAGTTTCCTCCCGTACCGGTCAGCATCGGGACAAACCCCGTAAGCTGCGGCATCACCGATATCGCCGCCTCGTAGCTGTTCATAATCATCTGCGTCACCGTCGCTGAAAGCATGAGGAACAAGAGCCAGGGAATGCGGCTCTTTACATGCTCCAACACGGTTGTCCCAAAGTAGGATTCGTCATTCGGGTTGACACCGGCCATGATGCTGATATCCTCCGTTTCCTCCTCCTGCAAGACAATCATGGCGTCATCTACCGTGACAATCCCCACCATACAATGCTCATGGTCTACAATAGGCAGCGCAATCAAGCCATATTTCATAATTGTCCTTGCCACTTCCTCCTGGTCGTCGGTAGTCTGGGCATACAGCATATTCGTATCCATGATTTCTTCAACCAGCCTGGACTCCCCCGTCGTGAGAAGCTCTTTTATATCCACCGCGCCAATCAGCTGCTTTTTTTCTGTCACATAGCAGGTGTAGATTGTCTCGCGGTTTAAACCCACCTGACGTATTTTTAAAATCGCATCCTCAACGGTCATCTCCTTGTTCAGTGCGATATAATCTACGTTCATAACGCTCCCGGCACTGTCCTCCGGGTACTGGAGAAGCTGGTTTATCCGCTTTCTCTTCTCCTCGTTCGTAACAAGCAGGAGACGGTCCACCACATTGGCCGGCATCTCTTCCAGCACATCGACCGTATCGTCCAGATACATCTCCTCCATGACTTCCTCAAGCTCGGAATCGGTCAGCGCATTTATTAAAACCTCCCTCAAATCGCTGTTCATGTAGGAAAATGTCTCAGCCGCTTCCTCCTTCACAAGCAGACGAAAGACAAGCACAAGCTGTTTTTCATCCACGTCTTCCAGAATGTCTGCAAGGTCGACGGGGTACATATTGTTTTCCAGTTCCTCTTTAAGCTCTTTGAACTGCCTGTCTTCAAGCATCTCTTGAATACGCTCAATCGTCAGTTCTTCCCGTTCTTCCGGATAATCGCTGAAGTTTTCACCGTGCGCCGGTTCATTACCCCACTCTTTTGCGGTAACAGGATCCAGTTCCCGATTGATACTCATAGATACCCCTCCTTCCCTTTATTTGCAAACGAACTCAAAATATAGTATAATCAATTTCAGACGAATATACAAGTTCTACAAGGAGATTCCCATGAAAATTGTCGGATTAATCGCAGAATACAACCCCTTTCACAATGGACATTTATATCATATAAAAAAGGCAAAGGAAATCACCGGGGCCGATGCGGTAATCGTAGTGATGAGCGGCGATTTCGTCCAGCGGGGCGCCCCTGCCATCATGCCAAAGCACATCCGCACCGAAGTTGCTTTAGAGGCAGGCGTCCCTCTTGTCCTGGAACTTCCTGTCTGCTTTTCCACCGGCAGCGCAGAATATTTTGCAGCGGGGGCAATCTCCCTTTTTGAACACTTGGGCTGTATTGACTCCATCTGCTTCGGAAGCGAATGCGGCGACTATGATACTCTGGAAAAAATCGCCCGCACCGTCACCGAAGAGCCGCAAGATTACAAAGCCCTGCTGAAACGCTTTCTTTCACAGGGCATCTCTTTTCCCCTTGCCAGACAGTGGGCGCTGAAAGAATATTTTCACGACGACAATCTAAGCAAGGTTCTAGAGCAGCCCAACAATATTCTTGGCATCGAATACCTCAAGGCGCTTCACAAACAAAACAGCAGCATGAAAGCCTGCACGATTAAACGGATTGTATCCGATTACCATGACGACTCCTTAAACTCCGGCTACAGCTCTGCCTCTGCCATCCGGAAGCTTCTCGCTCACGCAGGGCATTCCATCCATCTTGAGGATCATGCAAGGACAAGTTCCGGAATGTTTGACGAGCCAAGCCTCTCTGAAGTTCTGATGCGCCTTGAGCAGGAAGTGCCAAAAAGCTGCATCCGATTTCTTGAAGACACCCATTATATCCGCTATCCTGTTTATTCGAATGATTTTTCCGCGCTGCTTGGCTATAAGCTTTTGACAGAAACTTACGAATCCCTTACGGAATATCTGGATGTGAACGAGGAACTGGCAAACCGGATTCTGCGCCATTCAAACCATCTGATAACCATTGACCAGTTCTGCCAGTTACTAAAGACAAAGGACACGACATACGCCCGCATCAGCAGATGTTTATTCCACATCCTGCTGGATATCAAGCAGTCGCACATGGACAGCTACAAAAAAGCAGGGTACTGCCAATACGCAAGAGTGTTAGGCTTTCGCAAGGACGGCCAAAAGATTTTGTCCCTTATAAAAAAATACAGCGACACGCCCCTGATTACAAAGCTCTCCCACGCAGACGCACTCTCGGAAACCGGGCAGCGTATGATAGCGGGCGATATCTTTGCGGCAAATCTATACGAACGAATCGTGACGGAAAAATACAAAGAACCCTTTATCAATGAGTACACGCAGCAGATTGTAACTGTGCGGTGAGCGAAAGGAGATTGGCATGAAAAAGATTCTAATTGTTGAAGATGACTTAGCCCTAAGCTCAGGGCTGTGTTTTGAGCTGGATACAAGCGGATATCTGACCTCGGCTGCCTATACTCTAGAAAAAGCGGACCGGCTTCTTAAAGAAGAATCCTTCCATCTTGTCCTTCTGGATGTAAACCTCCCCGACGGGAACGGGTTTGACTTGTGCAAAAAGATTAAGGCCGACTTCCCGGAAATCCCGGTTATCTTTCTGACCGCAAACGATATGGATAAAGATGTAATAAACGGATTCGACCTTGGGGCAGACGATTACATTACAAAGCCTTTCCACACCCAGATATTGAAACGGCGCATCGAAGTTGCGCTTCGGCGGGGATGCAAAAGAAGGGCATCCGGGGATTACTACGATGACGGCTGGCTGCGCCTTGATTTCGCCGCTCTTACGGCAATCCGGGGGAACGAGACTCTCTCTATCACTCCCAATGAATACAAACTGCTGTGTTTCCTCATCGCCAACGCCGGCCGGCTGGTGACGCGGCGGCTCCTTATGGAAAAGCTCTGGGACAGCGGCGGCAATTTTATTGACGACCACTCGTTAACCGTAGCCATGAACCGCCTGCGCGGAAAAATTGAGGACGATGGGCATTCCTACATACAGACGATACGGGGGATGGGATACATCTGGACTGGAGAAAAGATATGAAAAAACGCATGCGCAGATTCCTGCCTTTTAAAATATTATTCTTAATAACGGCGTTCGCACTCATTCTCTGCGGAGTGCTCTGGGAGCTTATCCCGCCTGCCGGAATCCGGATTCTGCTCCTATTATCCGGCGCATTCGGCTTTTTGTTTTCCCTCCTGCGGGAAAAACAGATAAAAAACGAGCAGGCAGATTTTGCCAACGATATCTGTGAGACAATAGACAGCCTGATTAACGGCCGTCATCCTGAAAATTACAGGCCCTATGAAGATTCCGACATTTCCAAGGTCCAGAACAGGCTTCTCAAGTATTACGACCAGATGCAGGAGACGAAGCTGGCGAGCGAGCGGGACCGGCAGCTGATTCAGGAGCTGGTCAGCGATATCTCCCATCAAGTGAAAACTCCCATTGCAAATATAAGGATGTTCGCCGGTATTTTAGAAAAGCCCGCTCTTCCTGACGAAAAGCGTGCGGAATTTCTTGCTACCATGTCGGCACAAATAAATAAACTTGATTTTCTTCTAAGTTCTCTGATTAAAATGTCCCGGCTTGAAACCGGGACTTTTACCCTTCATATGGATAATAGCAACCTGTTCGATACGATTGCACAAGCCGTAGGTACCGTCTACTCAAAGGCGGAACAAAAAAACATCCGCATCGACGCAGATTGTAGAAGCACCATCCGCATCCGTCATGATGCAAAATGGACCGCAGAAGCGTTGGAAAACATACTGGATAATGCAGTAAAGTATACCCCTGCCGGAGGAAATATCCGTATACATGTCCGCCCGTGGCAGTTCTACACCCGGATTGACATCACAGATACCGGCATCGGCATTCCGTCCGAGCACTACAACGATATATTTCAAAGGTTTTACCGGATGCAGGAGACAGCCTGCGAGGAAGGCGTGGGGCTTGGCCTGTATCTGGCACGCAGCATCGTCACTCTGCAAAAGGGATATATCAGCGTAAGTTCGAAGGTCGGTAAGGGAAGTACTTTTTCTGTATTCTTTCTTAACTGACGAAAAACAAATACGAAAAAACGAGGAGAAAACATGGATATCGTAACAATACAGAATGTAAAAAAGTATTTTGGCGAGGGTTTTCGCCAGGTAAAGGCATTGGACGGCGTCACTCTTTCCATTGAAAAAGGGAAGTTCACCGCCATTACAGGAGAATCCGGCTCAGGCAAGACAACGCTGATGAATGTCATCGGCGGACTGTATGCACCGACAGAAGGTACCGTCTCTGTCGGCGGCGTCAGTTTATTAAGCCTTGATGAAGAACAGCTTACGATATTCCGGCGCCGGAATATCGGTTTTGTGTTTCAAGGATATCATCTCATTCCCGAACTTACCGTAGAGGAAAACATCTTATTTCCCCTTGCATTGGATCACGCACTTGTGGACAAGGCTTACTTTTCAGAGCTTACCGCCCTCTTAGGGCTTACTGAAAGGCTGAAGAGCTACCCTTATATGCTGTCCGGCGGGGCGCAGCAGTGTACCGCCATAGCCAGAGCCTTCATCACGAAACCTTCTATCATCCTGGCTGACGAACCTACCGGAAGCTTCGATATCAAGACCAGCCAGAGCGTTGCAGGAATGATGAAGAGCGTAACCGATAATTTCCGTCAAACCCTGATTATGATTACCCATAACCCGGACCTAGCCCAACTCGCTGATCGCATCGTCCGGCTAAAGGACGGCCGGGTCGTATAATCCGCTTCATAAGAAAGGTACAAAAGCGTAACTTTCCTGTACCGTAACCGTAACTTTTGTATGTTACGATACATTACAAACAAAAACAGGAGGGATTACATCTATGAATCAAATGCTCAACATCCTGATTCGCCGGAGCTTACGGGCCGGACGGACGAGAAATCTAATTGCGGTCCTTGCGATTACGCTGACCGCGGTTCTCTTTACCACGGTGACAACCCTATGGACAGGTGCCGCAGAATCTATGACACTGACTTTGCAGCTGCAGAAAGGCAGCCGTTCAGACGGTGATTTCCGCAATATGACAAAAGAACAATTCAATATGCTTAAAGGTGCTGATTTTATCAAGGAATACGGCCTTCGGATGCCGGTTGGCTTCCTCACCAACACCGTGCGCCACAACATTGAGTTCGACGTAATGGATGAGACCGAAGCCGAGCTTATGTTTTGCGCTCCCACACACGGGAATTTCCCGGCATCAGCGGATGAAGTCGTTACCTCGGACGCCGCAATCAGGGAACTGGGCTGTGAGCCTGAAATCGGGGCAAGGATTCCCGTTGCCTTCACCGCTCACGGAAAAGAATACAACCTTACCATGACCGTTTCCGGATGGTATGAAGCCAGCAATTCCCAGCTTAGCATGATGGCCGCCGGAACCAGCTTTGCGGATGCCCGCCCGGATATCTTCACCTACACATGGGACAAAGACAGAGACCAGGCAGGTACTTACTGGTCAGATATCATCGCCGCCGGAACCAGCAGGCTGAACCAAAAAGCAGATAAATTAATTAAGGACATGGGCGGAATCCCCGACGATATGACAGCGGACAACTACCTGCCGTTTATCCTGAATACTGCCACTAACCAGCCTGTTTCGCCTGCCACGCTCATAATGGGCGGCTGCGTTGTACTGCTGTTTGTCTTCTGCGGCTATCTTCTCATTTATAACGTATTTGATATTGCCGTTATGCAGGAAATACGGCGCTACGGTCTCTACCGTACGATTGGCATGAGCAAAAGGCAGGTGCGGATGGTAATCAACCGGCAGGCGTTTCTTTTATCGGCCATCGGTATCCCCCTAGGACTGACGACCGGCTATCTCATAGGCAATGCAGCGCTTCCTGTTGTGATGGATATTCTTTCCGGGGAATATAAAAACATTGCCGCCGGCGCTTCTCCTTCTGCGTCCATCTTTCTGGGCGCAGGATTCCTCACTGCCGCCACCGTTTTCCTAAGTACGCGCAAACCGGTAAAAGCAGCGGCTGATATTCCTCCTATCGAGGCATTCCGCTATGTAGAGGCTGCGCCCAAAGCAAAATGCGCAGGTAACGGTCCGCGCTTTTCGCGTCCCAGAAAACGAACGCCGCATGCTGGTATCGCACGATTTGCATGGACGAACCTTGGTCGGAACAAACGCCGCACCGCATTCATCTTCCTGTCGCTGGCGCTTTGCATTGTCCTTTTAAACAGTGCAGGCATTGCCGCTGCGAGTCTCGACGTGGAAAAACAGGTGGACTATGTTATCCGGACAGATTTTGCAGTTGTAAATGCCGCCTCCGCCAACGGTCAGAAAGGATTCACCCTCAGAGAACAGGGACTGCCTCAACGCGTCATTGACGCCATAAATGAACGGCCCGGTGTGACGGACGCTTCGGCTATTTATAAAAACACGCTGGAAGATACAAATGTTACCTACGATTTCGGAGCGGATATCTCCGAAACCTATGAAGATGAAAATTACGGTATCCGCCGGGGGATAACAAAAAACCAGTTCTTTTACGGGCTGGGCAGCGACGGGCATCCGCTCTGCAACGTATATGGCGTGGATGAAACCGCCCTCTCCCGGCTGGACATTCAGGAAGGCGAAACAAATGCCCGTCTTCTATATGAAAAAATGAAAAAAGGGGAAGGCATATTGGCAGGAGTCCCTGCCGAACGTACCACCATGACTATCGACCCGGTTCTTGATCAGATTCAGATTGGCGATAGGATTACTGTGCGAAAAAATGGCAAGGAGATTATGAAACTTCCGGTTCTATCCAAAGCTGCCTTAAACGGTGACGACCAGGAAATCGGTTACACCGCAAACGGCCCTTATGCCGTAGGCGGCGACGGCCTGTTTCTCTATATGCCGCAAGAACTGTACAAAAGCATATATGACAAACCATCCATATACAAGTATGCCTTTGACGTAAAAGAAGGCCAGCGCCAGAATATGAATGCTTTTCTTGAAACTGCCATCTCCTTTGACTGGAACAGCTTAGATTATATGTCTGCGGATGCGGCAAGAGAAAGCTCCGAGAAAACCCGTACCATGATTCAGTTTATCGGCGGTCTGATTGGCGGAATCTTCGGTATTGCAGGCATTATTAATCTGATAAATACTCTGGTGACCACGCTCCTGACGCGCCGGCATGAATTTGCCACCATGCAGAGCATCGGCATGACCGCACAACAGCTCAAAAAAATGATGATGTGGGAAGGCATTTTTTACGCTGCCGGAGGCTGTATCATAGGAAGCGTCTTTTCGGCCATTGTCGGATGCACTCTGATACGGGAACTTCTCGGCTCCCAGTGGTATTTTTCCTTCCGTTTTACACTTATCCCGGCAGCAGCCGTCTGCGCGGCGCTGCTTATCCTTGGCGGACTTATCCCCACGGCCGCCCTGAAAATATTTTATAAAGGCAGCATCATTGAAAAACTGAAAGTTTCCGAATA
>CAJTUQ010000056.1:0-13434 GCA_910579335.1 uncultured Dorea sp.
GATGATTACAGGGACCAGGCATTCTTATGACAGGCTTCCTGTGATTAAGGTGAACTAAATGAAGATAAAAAATATAACAGTATTAGGGGCAGGCCACGGCGGATATGCGGCAGCCGCAGATTTGACACTGCGCGGCTTTATCGTCACACTTTTTACTTTTTCTGAGGAAAAAAAAAGAATCCTCAATGAAAATGGAAATGAAATCGCATACAGCGGTGTATGGGGAGAAGGAAGGTGCCGGTTAAATACCGTGACAAACGATATGGAAGAGGCGTTAGACGGTGCGCAAATAGTTGTCATGACAGTACCGGGGCCGGGACATGAAAAATACCTGTCAGAAATAAAGCCGTATTTTACAAAAGAGATGATTTTATATATGAATCCGGGGCATTCCGGAGGGGCGCTCCATGCGGCGCATATACTTGGAAATGGTTTTCAGATTGCGGAGTCAAATACATTAAGTTATATCGCGCGGAAGAGAAGTGATACGGAAGTATTTGTAAGCAGCAGTGATAAAGCAGTGAAGGTCGGTGTATTTCCGGCCCGGAAAACAAAGGAAGTATTTGCGGCGGTTCAGGCGGTATTCCCTCATATTGTATGTGCTGAAAATGTGCTGGAATCTACATTCTGCAATATCAATGCAATGTTCCATCCCCCTGGGGTGTTGTTGAATGCCGGATGGATTGAGCATACGCACGGAGATTTTAAGTTCTATTACGAGGGGATTACAGAAAGTATCGGAAATGTGATTGACAGGCTGGACGAAGAAAGAAGAAAGGCAGCGCGGGCTTATGGTATCCATCTGTCCGATTTTGGGAGCGGTCTGTACGAAGCCGGTTCTACAAGCAGGGAGGGCATGGAAGCTCACTGTGCGTATACCGCCTGTCAGGAAAGCAGAGCCAATAAGTTTATTAAGGCACCGGAAAGCCTGAATCACCGTTATATGCATGAGGATATCTGTTCGGGGCTTGTACCGATGTCTGAGCTTGGCCGCCTTGCCGGAGTGGAGGTTCCGGTTATGGATGCATTGATTATAACGGCAGGCGCCCTTATGAAAAAGGACTACCGCAAAGAGGGAGTCAGCCTTGAAAAAATGGGGTTATCGGAGAAAGGGTATAAGGAGATTATAGAATATGTGTATTAAATATATTTGAGACAAGGTTTCGTTTAAATTACAGGAGGAAAAGTATGAGTGATAAAAACACAATATCAAATTCGGAACAGATTATGAGCAAGACGGAATATGCATTTGAGGCAGTGCTGGACAGTGCGAAAAAAAGTGCGGTCAGCTTGATTGCAGTTTTGGCAGGGTATTTGATTGCGATGTCAAATTTTGTAACAGGAGCGGCCATCGGCTCTAAAATGGTTTTTATGGATTCGCTGAAGGCGCTGATTGCTTCTGATATTTTTTTAGTGGCAATCTGCCTTTCCTGCGGAATGATTGCCTTTAAGTTTGGGGTTACGACAACGGTAATTGCAAGAAAAGTGTTTGGACAGAAGGGCTCCCTGATTTTGTCTGTTATATTGGCGCTGTCGGTTGTTTGCTGGCTCGGAACAAACGGGGACACTTTTGCGAAAATGATTCTCCATGCTGTTCCCGGATGGCCTCTTGCTGTTGGCATTACAGCTGTTATTTTAATCTTTCTTTGGCTCCAGTCGTCGGCAAGAGGATATAAGGGGTTGGAGATCGTAAGTTTTTTAGGTGTTCCGGCAGCGGTTATCCTGTCGGCATGGGTTATATTCTCCGTGCTGTCCAATCCGGAAAATCTTGAAAATGTCGTAAAGTTTATGCCTGACGGGGATTATACCTTTGCACAGGCAACGACTGCGGGCGTGGGTTCATGGATCTTCGGGGCTATTTCATCAATGGACGTTATCCGGTTTGCCAAGAAAAAATCGCACTTTTTAGTAGGCGGGTTCATTTCTTTCTTTTTCTGTCTTCTAGTATTGCAGCTGACCGGCGTAGTCTGTGCACAGGCGACCGGGCAGACGGATTTTGTATCTGCAACGGCGGCTCTTGGCATTGCAGTCCCGACTTTGGTCTGTTCTTTCTTTGCATTGTGGACGACGCAGGATAACAATATATACAGTGCTACAATGAGTATTCAGAATATTATTGCTGAAACGCCTTTAAAGGGGAAAATCAAGCATGTGCATATTGCCTATGGATTGGCGATTTTAGCCGCATTGTTCAGCATTACAGGCGCACTTAATTTTGTCCTTGTATTTGTAAGTGTCCTGTCCGTGCTGCTGGCGCCGATGCCGGGACTTTATCTGGCGGAAGTTTATGTGGTGAAAAGCAATTCGGAAAAAAGAAAATGGAATCTGTGGGGACTTGCGGCATGGTTTATTGCCGGATTCTTAGGATGGTACTGCAATGCACATAGCATATTGATTCCGCCGATTATAAGCGGAGTGGCAGCGTTTGCGGCTTATATTGTTTTTGGAAAGATTTTTGTAAAGAATCAGGCGGAAGCTTAAGGAGGCAGAGAAAATTGGTAAACATTCTGATTGTAAACGGAAGTCCGAGGAAAAACGGAAACTCTTTTCATATGTCAGAATACGTGGAAAAGGGGATAAGGACGGTACAGGGAACGGATGTACATGTATATGAATTTGCGGGAAAAAGCTTTTCCGGGTGCAGCGGAACATGCAGTGCATATTGCTCTGAGCATGGGATGTGCGCGATAAAGGATGACCTTGCGTCATTCTGGGAGGAATATGTTTGGGCTGACGGCATCGTCTGGGCAGTGCCTGTCTATCATGTGGGCCCTCCGGGGCAGGTGAAGTGCGCTATGGACCGTCTCTGCAATATGCAGTGGGGGTATTTTAAAGGAAAATATCCAAGATGGAATAAGGCGGTCGGCGCATGCGTACAGGGCGCGACAAAATGGGGCGGCCAGGAGCTGGTAATACAGTGGCTGGCGGAGTCGGCTCTGCTGATGAAATGTATCCCTGTAGCGGCGGATCCGCCGAAAAGCTATTTTGGAGTGGCCGGAGATGCAGGATCATGGGATAAAGATGGTATTTTGGAGGATAGCCAGGCATTGGAACTGGCAGAAAACCTGGGAAGGCGCGTGGCCGAGACAGCCAAAATCATACAGAGAGGAATCCAGGCGTCGCCTGAATTGGAGATGATGTACCGTCCCAGAGAGTATGTCCAAAATTACAAAAAAGAATAACATTTGTAACAAGTATAGGAGTGCCGTTGATTTGGCGGCGGAGCGGAGGCAGATATGAAAATTACAGGATATGAATTATATGAGATAAGTATTCCTACAAGGAGAAAGCATACGTGGGCAAGCAGCACCGTGGACGTAGGGCAGGGTTATGTGATATTGAAGATTCTGACAGATTGTGGGATAGAAGGTTTTGGAGAAGCGACGGCAATGCCTGAATGGGGCGGAGATTACGGGCGGTATTACGGAGAGTCGGCGGGAACTACCCGGATCGTCATTGAACAGAATCTATTCCCGGCGATTGAAGGCATGGATCCCTTTGATATAGATAGGATACATGCGAAAATGGATTTGGCGGTGCGCGGATATAATTATGCAAAGGCCGCGATTGATATCGCAATGTATGACATTATGGGAAAGGCAGTTGAAAAGCCGGTGTACCAGCTTCTTGGCGGACGGCACCGGGAGGAGATACCGATTGCGCACAGTCTGGGAGTCATTATGGATATTGAGGCGGCGGTAAATGAAGCGGTGCAGGCTGTGGCCGAAGGAATCAAGACGATAAAGACAAAGGGCGGTTTGGATTTACACAGGGATCTGGTTTTAATGAAAAAGCTAAGGGAAGAATTAGGGCCGGATATCCATATTCTAATTGATGCAAATCAAGGGTATCCGTCGGCGAAAGAGGCAATCAAATGGGGCAATCTGATGAATCAGTATGATTTGCAGTATTTGGAGCAGCCTGTGGAGGGACTTTATCCAATGAAGCAGGTAACGCATGCATTGGAATGTCCGGTATGTGCAGATGAAAGCTGTTGGACGGTTGCAGATGCGCTGGATATTATCCGGGAAAATGCGGCGGATTATATTTCTATCTATACGACGAAGCCGGGCGGCCTTTATCCGGCGCGTACGATAGCCAAGATTGCAGAGAATGCGGGAATACGGTGTAACGTAAACGGCTCCGGAGAGTTCGGGGTCGGGAATGCGGCAAACCTGCATCTGGCAAGTACAGGGAAAAACATTACTCTTGCATCTGTTTTCCCGGTAACCCATATAGATGGGATGGAGCAGACAAAGGTAGGCGGACGCTGGTATATGGATGATATCTTGAAAAAACCGTTTACCTATCATGACGGATGCCTTGTTGTGCCGGATGGAGCCGGGCTTGGAATAGAGGTGGATATGGAGAAAATCAAAAAATATTCAGTCGGATAAAGTACAGCAAATCGGGCATTGCTTATACCAAGAGCTGCCGTATGGGATAAAAACATTGCGGCAGCTCTTCATCCGTTTTATAATACTGTTTGATTCGCCGTCAGTATAAGACTTATACGGCAATCAGATAATAGACAGCAGAGTAAGGCGCAAGCGTGAGCATAGCGGTTTCGTTTTTTAGCTTGATAACCGTTTCCTTGTATGGATTTGTCCCGCCGTAGATGTCTCTGTCACTGGCAAGCAGGACGCTCATCTCTTTTGCACCGGGAACCGTTAGTTGAAAATCCTCCTGCTCTTTATCGGAAAAGTTGAAGACAGCAGCAATGCGCTCTTTTCCGTCCGTCCGCTCAAAGGCATAGATGCATCTTGCCTCCTGATGGCAGTCAAGCCATGTAAAACCGTTCTGGGCATAGTCACCGGATGAGAGTGCGGGACGGGTCAGGTACAAGGCATTCAGCTCTTTCATAAACCGGTGGAAGGAATCATGGTTCGGGTATTTTAACAGGAACCAGTCCTGTTCCTTTTTTTCGTCCCATTCTCTCAGCTGTCCAATCTCATTTCCCATGAAATTCAGTTTCTTTCCCGGATGTGCGTACATATACATGTAGAAAGCGCGCGCCTGCGGAAATTTCTCCGCATAATCCCCGCTCATTTTCTGGAGGATGGAAGCCTTGCCGTGTACCGTTTCATCGTGGGAGAGTGGAAGAAGATAGCGGTCATTGTAATAATACATCATAGAGAACGTGAGCTTATGGTAATTTTCGCTTCGGTATTCCGGCGCAGTGCGGAAGTAATCCAGCGTATCGTTCATCCAGCCCATATCCCATTTGTAGTCAAAACCTAACCCCCCTTCTGTCGCCGGCTTTGTAACACCAGGATAGGAGGTGGAATCTTCCGCTGCAAGGATGGCAGAAGGATGCATGGCTTTAAGTCCGTCGTTCATTTCACGGATGAAGTCTACGGCGGTATTGTTTACCCCGCGGGCAGGCTCGCCCTGCCAGTATATCATCCGGCTGATGGCATCCATGCGGATTCCGTCCGCATGATACTCCGTGAGCCAGTAGTTGGCGGCGGACTGTAAAAAGCACCGTGTCTCGCCGCGGGAGTGCATGAAATTACAGCTGCCCCATTCGCTGACGCCCACGTCCTGATGGGGATATTCAAAGAGCGCAGTCCCGTCATAGTTTGCCAATGCATAGCCGTCCACGGCAAAATGCACCGGTACAAAATCCATAATGACGCCGATTTCGTTCTGATGGCAGGAATCGATAAACTGCATCAGTTCTTCGGCGGTTCCATAGCGGGACGTCGGGCTGAAAAATCCGGTATTTTGGTATCCCCATGATTCGTCGCACGGGTGTTCGGAGAGCGGCATGATTTCAATGTAATTGTAGCCATATTCCTTTAGGTAAGGAATGAGGATATCAGCCATTTCCGCATAGGAATACCAGTCGTCCGCCTCGTCTGAGGGTTTTTTAAAGGAGCCGAAATGAAGCTCATAGATATTCAGAGGTTTTTCTTTGCAGTCGCTGCGTTTTAGCATCCACTTTTCATCCTTGAATTGGTAGACGGATAAATCCCGGATGATGGAGGCGCTGTTTGGGCGAAGCTCCATGCCAAAGCCGTAAGGGTCGCAGTGATCCATAAAGGAGCCGTCCTGTTTGTAGATACGGTATTTGTACATCTGTCCCGGCCTGGCTGTTTCCTCATAACATTCCCAGAAGTTGCCGTCGTGGACACGGTTCATAGTCCGTTCTTTCCAGCCCGTAAATTCGCCAATCAGTGAAATTCTTGAGGCGCCCGGTGCAAAGGTACGGAAGGTTACTCCGCAGGCCGGTTCAACGTGAGCGCCTAAGAACTTGTAAGCGTCAAATATTTTCCCAGTATAAAATCCGTAAAAATCCATCTTGTTATCCTCCTGTAAAATAATAGACAGCAGTTGTTTTTCTGTCTTGCTTTGCTTATAATGATAAAAGTAAAACGGTCGTCTTTACACCGTCAATTTCAGATAGTAGTCGGATAACCGACGATAGTCGGAAAATGTCGGTTTAAAGAAACGTTATTCTCAATGAACAAAGGGCATGTGTTCCTTTGTCCATGAAGGGTAAGAGAAGAAGGTGCGATATGGATTTAAGGGTCGAAAAAACAGAAAATGCCATTAAAAATGCGTTTATACAGCTTCGCTCCAAGAAGGCTTTGGAGAAAATTACCGTAAAGGAACTGTGTGAGTCGGCGTGCATCCACAAATCTACGTTTTATTCCCATTATCAGGATATTTATGAGCTGTCTGATACGATGGAGACAGAAGTAGTGAAGCGGATTACCGGAAGCATCCCCGCTTCAAGCCTTATGGCTGACAGCCTGGCGAAGGTTACAAGGGAATTGACCTACGGGTTTGTTGCGCAGAGCTCCCTTATCAATATATTGTTCTCCGGAAATGAGAGAAGCCGTCTTGCATACCGGATTGAGGAGAGCCTGAAAGAAGTTATTTTTGAAAAATATCCTGATTATAAGGATGACTTGAAATGGAACATTGTGCTGAGCTACTGTATTCAAGGTGCATATTGGGCATTTCAGGGAAGCCGGGGACAAGACGTAAATGAAGTGGTAGCTGTTATCAGCGATATTACGGAGAAAGTATTTGTATGAGCTGTTTTGCCGGGAGCCTGGAGTATCTTCTCAGCAGTTTCTGGCAGATGCAAGGCTTGCAAATGCCAGAAAATTATTATCTGAGACAGATGTATCTATTGCTGATGCCGCATATCTTAGCGGCTATAAAAACGCTTTTGCCTTTTCCCGCGCTTTCAAAAAAGCAAACGGTATGTCGCCGCGGGATTTTAAGAACGCATATGGGAAGATATCTTAGGGTCTGCCGGCATCATTATTCGATGATAGAAAGATAAGGCTGACTTCGGGCTGTATCTGTGCTGAAACGGATGCCTGACGCTTCATACCAGTTATAGTTCCTATATATCTTATTCTCTTTGTCCTCCCACTTTTCCGGACAATCTGTTTCTTCCCAGTCACAAGGAATGAGATGGTGTGACTGCGTAGAGGCATTGTGCATGATCCGGCAGAGCTCTTCAATTTCTGATTTGGACAGCAGTCCGGGTCTGGCCGATATAAACAGGGGTGTGCCGCTGTCGGAGAGCAGTTCGGCCCATTGGCGGTTGAATTTCCAGTCGATAGGGCCGTCGATGCCGACACAGTCAGCATCTACCTCGTAAAATTTCCTATGCTGCGGCAAGCGGAAAGCGAGAGAGTTGATACCCATCCGGCGGGTGCGTTCCCAGCATTTTCCGCTGGTGTCGTCTCCGGTTCGGTTGATATGCATGTATCCGGCGCCCAGATGGCCGATTGTGTTGCAGCCAAGAACCAGTGTATCGTATTTTTCGCATATTTCATATATTTTTTTATAGAGAAGCTTTACGACCTCTGCGCTAGTCAGAGTCTCGTCGTAAAAATGCCATCCGTTTTCTGTAATCAGCGGATTCATCCCAAACCCCCATCTGCCGAACAGGTCGAAAGTGGAGAAATCATGTTTTATCAGCGTATAACCCCACTCGCAGATTCGTTTTACGTCTTCAAGAATATAGTTCAGTGCATCCGGGTTGGAGGGATCCAGACATCCATTATGAGAAATGCGCCACTCGCCGGGAATGTCTTCTGACTCATTTAAAAGGAAACGAATCCAGATGCCGGGCCGGACGCCTTTTTCTGTGAGCTTTTTGGCAAGCCTTTTCATATCCGGGAACTTTTTATTGCCTTTTGTCCAGGGGCCGCCGTTGTATTCATCCAGACGATGGTGCTCCTGCCAGCAATCGTCAATGACCATATAGGGTTTGTTGGATACTCCTCTTGTCAGGCCGAGAAGATAGTCGCAGTCTGCAAGGATTTCTTCCTCAGAGCTGTCTCCATAAGCGTAGTACCAGTTATTGCTCCCGTATACAGGATATTTTGGGAATACCGGGTCGCTGCAAAGTATGCCGCAGAATGCGCTGGCGGCTTCAAAGGATGTACAGTCTTCCATCCGTACGGCAGCTATCTCAGCAGCTTTTAAGGTACGTCCATTTAGTTTTACACCGTTTCCGCCGCATCTTACATCAAGAAACAAGGTGATGCCGGCAGTGTCTGTCTGCCAGAAGCACATGGCAGAGGGCCGGACCTTTACGCCGCAGCAGAAGATATATTGTGCTCCTGCCGCACAGAAGTACCACGGCATGAAACGGTTGGCGCTTGTTCCCCGCCATTCGAAATCACCATATCCTCGTTCCCATGCATCGCCGAGAAAACGTACATTATCCGGCCACGAAGCTTCCCAGCGGAGCTTCAGCCATCGCACGGGAGTGGTTTCGGAAGTCAGACGGACAGTAAGAAGTCCGGTTTCAGGGTGGCATTCAACCCTCACATCTTTGAAAGATGCCAGGCGGCCGGGTGAGGGGATTTCTGCAGTTTCGTTATCGGTACATAGGGTGAGATAGGATGGAGAGCCTAAATGTTCCATTGTTCTAATCATGTTTTTTCTGTCCTTTCTATAATTGGAATATAAGTCGTGCACCGCACTGTTTCACACAGTATACTTTATCCGGTACAATAATTCCATGACGGAATGAATAAAAAATATTGCAGAATGTCTTTTTATCCGATGGTTACCAGATGCCGCGGCAGAAAGTATTATGTTTTGTTATTGACAAATGACTATTTTGTGATATAATATAGTTAACAACTTGGTAATGCAAGATAGATGAAAAAGGCGGATATCAGGGCCGCAGAAAGGAGAAGGGCTTATGAGTATCTTTTACAACAATTATCAGAAACTTGTTTCTGATAATGATAAGGAGCTAGTGAAGCTTCCGGAATCGGATTGGGAAGTTTTGGGTCGGATGATGACGTATATGGAAACCTTTCATCTGTCTCTTTTCGAATTGGAAGTGATAAAAAAAGACTTAATCGGCATGGCCGGGGAAGCGCAGCTTGAGGGCATTGATTTTCTGGAAAGGCTTGGTATGCCGGAGAAGGAATTTTGTGACAGAACGGCTGAAAATGCGGCAAAACGCAGTCTGATAGAATGGCTGATCCCGACTGTAAAAAATATTGTGCTTGTTATTTTTGGATTTTATACGCTCAAATGGCTGATGGAAGGGATGCCGGCGTATTTTGGCATTACAAACTGGACGGTTTGCGTTGCGTGTATTACAGGAGGAGTAAGCCTGTTTGACGGACGGCTTCGAGGGAAAAGTGTTTATATGAACAGGAGGAGAAGAAATTTAATATGGGTGTTTGAAATTATCCTGCTGGTGGTGTTGAACTTTGTATTCAATACGTATATCTTCTCATCTCCGAACAGTTATTTTACGGGAATCGTTTCGGAGGAATTTTTGATAACGGGCGGCGGCACGTTCATTTTCTATGTGCTGTTTGCACTTGTGCTGGCGGTATTTCTGTGGAATAATAGTTATTGGGACAGGTGTTCGAAAAAATATCAGTGGCAATAAATTTATGATGTATTAAAAATAGGGTTGACATATAGAACGTTTGTTTGTATAATATTAATTATCGAACGAACGTTCTTTTGGTTTTTGTACCGGTTCTTTACAGAGGTGTGAGATGAAGATTCAGGAAAAGATGTCTATCTATGATAAGCTGAATATTTTAACGGATGCGGCGAAATATGACGTGGCTTGTACTTCCAGCGGCGTTTCCAGAAAAAACGACGGGACTGGTATCGGCAGCTGCAAGCTTTCGGGAATCTGCCATAGCTTTTCGGCCGATGGAAGGTGCATTTCGCTTTTAAAAATACTGTTTACGAATGAATGCATTTATGACTGCAAGTACTGCATTAACCGCAGGAGCAATGATGTGGTGCGCACGTCTTTTACGCCGGATGAAATCTGCACTCTTACGATAGAGTTTTACCGCAGGAATTATATTGAAGGGCTGTTTTTAAGCTCCGGAGTGCTAAAAAGTCCGAATTACACGATGGAATTGATTTATGCGGCTTTATATAAGCTGCGGACGGAATACAATTTCCAAGGATATATTCATGTAAAGGCGATTCCGGGCGCAAGTCAGGAATTGATTCAAAAAGTGGGATTTCTTACGGACCGGATGAGTGTCAACCTGGAGCTTCCTACGGCAGAGAGCTTGAGACTTCTCGCACCCCATAAGACGAGGAAAAATATTTTGATGCCTATGCGCCTTGTGCAGAACCGTATGGCTGAGAATAAGCAAGAAGTAGTGCTATACCGTAATGCTCCGAGATTCGTACCGGCGGGACAGAGCACCCAGATGATTATAGGAGCAACTCCGGAGACGGATTATCAGATTATGCAGGTTACGGAATCGCTGTACCAAAAGTTTGAATTGAAGAGAGTGTTTTATTCTGCATTTGTTCATGTGAATGAAGATTCCTGCCTTCCCGCAAGGACGGATGAAGGACCGCCCTTGTTAAGAGAACACAGGCTGTATCAGGCGGATTGGCTGCTTCGGTACTATCATTTTCGTGCGGAGGAGCTTTTGTCTGAGGAGAATCCGAATTTCAACGTGCTGTTTGATCCGAAGTGTAACTGGGCCTTGAAGCATCTGGAGGAGTTCCCGGTGGAAGTGAACCGGGCGGACTATAAAAAGCTCCTGCGCGTACCCGGCATCGGTTATAAGTCTGCAGGGAGGATCGTGAGGGCAAGGCGGCTTGGCAATCTGGACTTTGCGGATCTGAAAAAGATCGGCGTGGTTTTGAAGCGCGCTTTGTATTTTATAACCTGCAGCGGAAGGATGATGTATCCTACGAAGATTGAGGAAGATTATATTACAAGGAATCTTCTCCGTACAGGGGAGAAGCTGCCGCAGGAAGTCGTCAACATGGGTTACAGGCAGCTGTCATTGTTTGATGATGTCAGATTTGACGCAGATAAAGTGCAGCAGGTGAGATGATACAGGCAAAACAAGATAAGTGATTTTGTGTGGGTGGAGTATGATGAAAACGGTTTATGTATGTACAGATTCAGTGACGGGTATCTTTTCCGCCGTGTATGATGCGTGGAAGATGCATAAAACAGAAGAAGAATGCGGAATCGCTCTTCGGGAGTTTATGGAGCGGCAGTTGTTCTGCGATTATGTGGAGGTAAGCGAGACCGAAGAAAAGGCGGCTGCCGTAGAGAATATGATTCGGAAACATATGGGGCTTTTGGCATATCACGATATTTACCAGGCGGCATTGGCGGAGGATAATGAGAAGGGGGATGCGGTTCTTGGTACGATGTTTGCGGCAAAAAGATTGAAGGATAGTAAAAAGATTATGGAGCATCTAAGCTACCCGAAAGTGGAGAAGGTTTTTGAACTCAGCAGGAGGGTGGGCAATGAATCCCATTTTCTGGTAGAATTTATCAGGTTCAGGGAATTAAAGAGCGGTATCCTGTATGCGCCGATTACGCCGAAGTGCCATGTGCTCACCTGTATTGCGCCCCATTTTGCAGACCGCTTTCCTCTGGAAAACTGGATGATACATGACAAAACGCACCGTGCGTTTGCAGTGCATGAGGCGAGAAAGAAGTGGGTGCTTTTGCAAGAGGCCTATGACGAGGTACAGAAGGAGGAATATGAGGAGAAGTTTAAGAATATGTCGGAGAAAGAGATGGAGTACGAGACATTATTCAAAAGCTTCTGTAAAACCATTGCCATCAAGGAGAGAGAGAATCCCGTATGCCAGAGAGGGCACCTTCCGCTTTGGTACCGCCCGAATATGGTGGAATTTTCATAACCATCCGGTATATATTGACAGATTGTATCCTTGTCTTTATCATATTTTATATTAGCGGTATCCGGCAGTGGACGGTGTTAAGCATCAAGTTCAGGACGGGAGCTGCGAAACAAGGAAAGATGCAGGTATGATAAAGATGGGACAGCCTCTTGTGAAGATTTCTGTGCGGAATCTTGTGGAATTTATTATGCGCGGAGGGGATATAGACAACCGGACCGTGGGAGCGGATAAGGATACGATGCTTCTTGGAGGAAAGCTGCATCGCAAGATTCAGAAGCGGATGGGCGCAGATTACCGTGCGGAAGTCAGCCTTCGGTTTGAGCTGCAGTGCAAGGGTTTTCTCCTTGTGGTAGAGGGCAGGGCGGACGGCATACTAGAGACGCCGGACGGAATCGTGGTTGATGAGATTAAGGGAATCCTTAAAGAACTGGATACGTTGAAGGAGCCTGTCCCTGTACATCTGGCCCAGGCAAAGTGCTATGCGTACATTTATGCGAACCAGCACAGGCAGGAAAAAATCGGGGTGCAGATGACTTATTGTAATATGGAGACGGAGGATATTAAGCGTTTTCAGTCGGTTTATGATTTTGAAGAGCTTTCAGTCTGGTTTTTCGAACTTGTGGGGAAGTATGAAAAGTGGGCAAGATATCAGGTCCGCTGGAAGGAAAAGAGGGATACGTCCATCAAGAATATAGAATTTCCTTTTGTTTACCGGGAGGGACAGAAGAAACTGGCGGCATCTGTATATAAGACCATTTTGCGGAAGAAGAAGCTTTTTATTCAGGCTCCTACTGGAGTGGGGAAGACGATGGCAGCGGTGTTTCCGGCTGTAAAGGCAGTGGGAGAAGGGCTGGGAGATAAGATTTTTTATCTTACGGCAAAGACGATTACAAGAACGGTTGCCTGGCAGGCTTTTGATACTTTAAAGGAGCAGGCTCTGCGCATGAAAGTACTTGTGCTTACGGCAAAGGATAAAATCTGCTTTTGCGGGGAGACGAACTGCAATCCGGAGGGGTGCGTCTATGCGAGAGGCCATTATGACAGGGTGAATGATGCGGTTTATGAACTGCTTACAACATCTGATGAGATGAGCCGGGAAATTATAGAGGAGCAGGCAAGGAAATGGCGGGTATGCCCATATGAGATGAGTCTGGATGTATCCGATTGGATAGATGTGGTTATCTGCGATTATAATTATGTGTTTGACCCCAATGCCCATCTTCGGAGATTCTTCGGGGAAGGGAATCGGGGAGAATATTTGTTCTTGATTGACGAGGCGCT
>CAJTUQ010000056.1:13466-18621 GCA_910579335.1 uncultured Dorea sp.
AGATGTACAGCGCCGATATTTATAAAGAAGATTTTTTAAAGATAAAAAAGCTTGTAAAAGTAAAAGACGTAAAACTGTCAAAAAGGCTTGACGGCTGCAATAGGCAGCTCCTTGCAATGAAGCATGAATGTGAAGATTATCAGATATTAGAAAGCGTATCCCATCTGTATCTGAATCTGCTGAATCTGATGACAGAGCTGGAGCGTTTCCTTGAAGAAGAGCGCCAGAAGGGAAATGCCGACGAGGAGACAAGGAAGGAAGTGCTGGATTTTTATTTCAGTATCCGCATGTTTTTGAACATCCATGAGAAACTGGATGAAAATTATATGATATATTCCGAGATGGAGAACAGCAAAAGATTTAAAGTCTGTCTGTTTTGTATAAATCCGTCAAAGAATCTGCAGGAATTTCTGGATAAGGGAAACAGCACCGTATATTTTTCTGCTACGCTGCTTCCGATTCATTATTATAAAAAGCTTTTAAGCACATCGAGAGACGATTATGCTGTATATGCCGAGTCTCCTTTTGACAAGAACAACAGGCTTTTGCTGCTGGGAACGGATGTCAGTACAAAGTATACGAGGCGCGGAGAGGAGATGTACCGCAGATACGCCGAGTATCTTTTGGAGACGGCGAATGCAAAGGCCGGAAACTATATAGCCTTTTTCCCGTCCTACCGCTTTATGGAGGAAGTGTACGAGATGTTTTTGGAAGTGCTGAACTCTTCAAGAGAGAGCGGATGTACCGTTGACTATGTCATGCAGTCCCAGTATATGTCGGAGGAGGCCAGAGAGATTTTTCTGGAAAATTTTGAGGAGGAGAGGGAGAGAAGCCTGATTGGATTTTGTGTGATGGGAGGAATTTTTTCCGAAGGAATTGATTTGACACAGGATAAATTGATTGGGGCGATGATAATAGGGACGGGGCTTCCGCAGGTATGCAGAGAACGGGAGCTTTTAAAATATTATTTTGACAGCCAGGGCCTTAGAGGATTTGATTATGCGTATCTCTATCCGGGATTGAATAAAGTCCTGCAGTCGGCAGGGAGAGTAATACGCACGGACGAGGACAGAGGGGTTATCCTGCTTCTTGACGAGCGGCTTAGAGACAGCCGCTACAGAGATATATTTCCGAGAGAATGGAGCGACATCCGGCTGTGTCATGTAAAGAATGCGGCAGATATGATTATAGATTTTTGGAAAGAAACATAAATAGCTGATTTCGCAAAAAACAGTATAAAAGGCATGTCTGGAGGCAGGATAAAGATATAAAGGAGTTCTATGGAGGGAGCAGGATGAAAAATATAATAGCATACGACTCGCCTGTCGGGAAGATTACGCTGGCGGGCGACGGCACAAGTATTACCGGTTTGTGGATAGAAGGACAGAAATATTTTGGACGGACACTTGAGACGGAAGAAATTGAAGAGCGCGGCATGGAGGTGTTCCGTGCGGCATGCAGATGGCTGGATCATTATTTTCGGGGAGAGAAAGAAGAGATTCCCTTTTCTCTCGCACCGAAAGGAAGTGATTTTCAGCAGAGTGTTTGGAGCATTTTGAGAGAAGTCCCTTACGGGAAGACGATAACCTACGGCATGATTGCAGAGAAGCTTGCAGAGCAGCTCGGAAGAGAGTCTATGTCTGCACAGGCGGTAGGCGGTGCAATCGCCCGTAATCCTATCTCTATTCTTATTCCCTGTCACCGGGTCGTGGGAACCAATGGCAGCCTTACGGGATATGCGGGCGGGATTGAGCGCAAGATCCAGCTCCTTGAGCTGGAAAAAGCGGATATGAACAGATTCTTTGTTCCAAAGACTGCAGGCTAAACAGCGGACATTGAAATAAAACAGCCTTTTTGTATGAAGTAGAAATATAAAACGGAATGTGATATCATAGGAATTGACATTTGGCTTGATAAGGATGCTTATATCAACTTGGTCTTAGTAAATATTGAAAGTGAGATAGTTTGTTTATGGATATACCTTTACGGAAAGATACCACTTCTACGTTTATTGACAATATGACATTGCCGATACACAGGTGGTTCAGATACACGGCTG
Organism: uncultured Dorea sp.; assembly: GCA_910579335.1. Taxonomy (GTDB): domain Bacteria; phylum Bacillota; class Clostridia; order Lachnospirales; family Lachnospiraceae; genus MD308. The sequence goes on from CAJTUQ010000056.1 coordinate 15,526, forward strand.
GTTTTTCCGCCCAATGGGTGGAGGAAACTGTTACGGCCTTCCTTCCCAAGACGTTTCGGAACAATCATTTTAAAGTTCTTGATCCTTTTGCCGGTTCAGGAACAACTTTGTTATCTTGTGATAAACTGGGTGTTGCTTCTTATGGTTATGAATCACATCCGTTAATATACAAAATTGCGGACAGCAAACTGCTTTGGGCTGCAGAAGCTGAAAGTTTCCATAAAGAGGCCAGTCGTATCCTTGAGCTTGCCAGGAAGGATTCATCGTTCAGAGATGAATATCCGGATATTGTTTTGAAGTGTTATGACGAAAAAAATCTGACAGAGATTGACCGTTTGAGGAGAGTGCTAAATGATTATGCGGATGCCACAAGGCTGGAATTATCTGTATTAGGAGAGATAAATTCATGGGGGGAATTACAGAGTAAAATAAGACCGGGGTTGGTTCGTTCGTGTTCGCAAATGGTTTCAAAAGAAAAAAAGATACATTTCGTTATCTGGAAGACCCTATGCTCAGTCCAATACATGATGAAATATTGGATGTCTGCAAAAAATTAGATTTGGAAAAGGAAAATCATGGAGGAAAGAAAAATTATCACACGATGATAGCATTATACTTTTTGGATTTGGCTAAAGTGTGGCGGCATTTGAGATATGTCTGCAAGGAAGGCTCTACAGTTTGTTTTGTTATCGGGGATTCTGCACCGTACGGGGTGTATGAATGATAGAAAGTATTCTTATCACCTCTTTATTCGGGGTATCAAAAAAATTCAGTAATATACAAGACGCCTGTAATTATATCGTTTCTGATGAAAAAGTCAGTTCTTTTACGAAGGATACATTTTACAGTTATAAAATTATCGTAACATATTCAAACGGAGATAAGATTGATATGGAGTTTAAAGAGCAGCAGCATGCGCTGACAAGGTTAAGACAACTAATATAATAAAAACCCGGCGACAATGATGGAGTCTATTGCCGCCGGGTTTTTTGCTTTAAGGCGGATTCCTGCCGTCAAATTAAAGCAGATTTATTTTTTTGTTTATAATATAATACGTCATAATATACAGAGCGGTGGAAGATACAAGTATCAGGCCGGTGGTGATTTTCATAATCTCAACCATGTAGGCGATAAAACTAAAGTCGGATTCTGCGGAAGGGGCGGTTATGAGCAGCCGTGTTTCATGTCCAAAAAGCATCATAGCAACAAGCATTAATACAGACAGCAGGGTTGAAATGACGAAATAGGAGACGACTGCTCCGAGTATCCGGTGGCTTTTGAAGAGCTGGCCTACTGCTACAGAAGCATAGATCATAATAATGCTTGAAACTGCGCCGAAACAGCTAAAAAGAAGCAATACTGCCAATGCGGCGGAAAATGGAATGTCGGCGTATTTTCCCACAAAGCCAAATTCTGTCAGGATGTCCTCTTTATGCGACAATGCCAGCGATTTTATATAGGGCGTCCATATGACGATATAAGCGCAAAGGTACATGCAGAACATATTAATCACCGCCCAGATGCTTCCTGCGATAGTCTTTGACAGCAGGTGCGTGCCGTTTGTGACAGGAAGAGTTTTTGTGAGATAGCCTTCATCGGTAAATATGTTTTTATAGAAACGGATGCCGGCAAGCAGATACGTCCCTGTTGAGAGTGCAACGATAACCGTAAAGCAAAGGATAAAAGTAATTATCAGTAAAAAGTCTAACTGGCTGCCGGATAACGACGGCTGTATCCTGCCGGTAATAAAAAGTCTTATCAGAAGGGCGGACAGCAGCACAAAAAAATGCATTACAGGTAAAAAACGGTTTAATGATTTCATGTCATATCGAATCAGTTTTGCTAACATTTGAATACCTCCCTAAACAGAGCGTCCACGGACTTGCCCTGTTCTGTGCGAATCTCATCCACGGCTGCGTTAAGGACGAGCTGGCCCTGCTTTATAAAGAGCACCCGATCCAGAATATTTTCAATGTCCCGGATAAGATGGGTAGAGATGAGAAGTGCCGCATTTTCATTATAGTTATTTAATATCGTGTTTAAGATATAGTCTCTGGCCGCCGGGTCTACACCGCCGATAGGTTCGTCCAGTATATAGAGGTCGGCGTCGCGGCTCATAACAAGAATGAGCTGTACTTTCTCTTTTGTCCCTTTCGAGAGTGTCCGCAGACGCACATTTGTATCAATCTGTAAATCACTCAGCATTTGATAAGCCCGTTCGGAGGAAAAATTATCATAAAAATCGGAAAAATAGGTGATGATTTCGTTAACCTTCATCATTTCGTCCAGATAAGTCCTCTCCGGCAGATATGAGATGATTTTTTTCGTTTCAACGCCTGGCGCCATGCCGTTAATGAGGATTTCACCTTTCGTAGGAACAAGAACATCGTTAATCAGCTTGATAAAAGTAGTCTTTCCGCTTCCGTTCGGCCCTAAAAGGCCGATAATCTGTCCCCGTTCCAGAGTAAGGTTTAAATTGTCCAGTGCGTGATACATGTTGTTGTAGCTTTTTGTAAGGCCGAAGCATTCTAAGATTGGGTTCATATTATTCTACCTCCCTAAGCTGTTCCGAAGTGAGAGCAAGTATTTCCTCCCTCGAAAAACCGAGTTTATCCATGTTTTCTATAAAGATATGAATATGTTCCTGTGCGAGTTCGCTTTTCAACTGCTTTAGCATGGCTTCATCCTCCGTAATCAGCCGTCCGCTGGTTCGTTTTGAGCGGACGATGCCGCTGCGTTCCAATTCGGACAGCGCTTTCTGCATGGTGTTGGGGTTTACTGCGGCCTGAAGTGCGAGTTCTCTTACAGACGGCAGTTTATCTCCAGGCTTATAAACGCCGGAGACGATATCTAGCTGTATCTTTTCCATTAACTGGATGTAGATAGCTCTGTTATTATCCAGATTCCAGAGCATATCGTTCACCTCTCTTAATTTGGTGTAATAAAGTTGTTTGGATATAATTGTATTAATTAACTAGTACAATAATATTATTGCATATGAAAGCCGAAATGTCAACAAGTAATTGGAGGGAAAATAATTCCGGACGGAGCCGCATTTTCAAATAATGGCTCCGTCCGGAGAAAAGTTTTACTTAT
>CAJTUQ010000057.1 GCA_910579335.1 uncultured Dorea sp.
GTTTTCAATAGAAAATATACAGATATCAATCGTGTCCGCATCGGGAAGAGGTATGTTTTTTTTATTCAGACATTCGAGAGAGAGATAGTTTAACTTCATACAAACTCCTTTTCGGAATTAAATTACCGTTTATTATACCAATCATATAGGATATACACATAATTAATCAAGAAAAATATACTTCCATGCTTAAAATTTATTTTCAGAATAATTAGAGAAATTTTTTGTCGAATTTTGGTAGGTATTCACAAAGATTGAAGTTTTTGAAAAAAATGGTGGACAGACGGAAGATGAGAGATTATAATCGGTTTCACAAGTCGAGTCGAGGACTTGTATCTGATTGGTTTATCTATTGACAGTTTCAGGTAGTTCTAAGAATTTCTAAGAATCCAGGCCAGTATCGGTCAAAATTCACAGGAAAAAGAAAAATTGCAAAAACAAAAGAAACAGGGGTGGTAGTATGTGAAGAGTAAAAATCTTATAATATGCGATGCGGAGGAGGACTATGCGAAGGCGCTTGCTGCTTTTTTTCTAAGAAAAAAGGAGATGATGCTTCAAGTCCAGGTGTGCAGCAGCATAGAGCATGCGGCTTTTCTGGGAGAGAAGCTTCGTGCGGATATTTTACTGGTGTCGCCGGAATATGCGCCGGAGGTACGGCAGAAAATAGATGCGGAAAAAGTAATTCTATTAAGCGACGGGAACATGCATGGGGAGTATCAGGAGCTTCCGGTATTGTATAAATATCAGCCGGGAGAAAAGCTTTTAAACAGCATTATCAGAGAATGCGCAGAAATATTCGAAGCAGGGGTGGTCCGGGGCGTTTGCGGGAACCGGCAGCAAAAGATTATCGGGGTGTTTTCACCTGTACACCGCATTGGAAAGACAGCATATGCGTTGAGGCTTGGGGAGGATTTGGCGGAGTCGGAGAATGTACTGTATATGAATCTGGAAATTTATGCAGGACTGGGAGGGCATTTTGAACAAAACAGCCAGACACTGGCGGATGTTATTTACTATGCCGGACAGGAAAAAGGAAATCTTGGACTGATGCTTACAACACTGGTATGCCACAGGGGAAATCTGGATTATCTACAGCCCGTGCCAGTGTCTGAGGATATAAAAGGAATCCGGGGAACGGAGTGGGGTGAGCTGGCTAATAAGATATTGGAGCAAAGCATTTACGATACGCTGGTTTTAGACATCGGCGACTTTATACCGGAGCTTTATAAACTTTTAAAATGCTGTACGGAGCTTCATATGCTTATTCTGGAGGATGAATATTCAAGAGCAAAGGTTTTGCAGTTTGAACAGGAGATGCACCTTCTGGGACAGGAGGACATATTGAAGAAAATCATCCGAAAAGGAGGGAATGCATGATTGAGGCGGAGCAGCTCCATGCAAGGGTTCTGGAAGAATTAGATTTGACCAGGGAGGTGGAGGATGAAGAGCTTACAAGAATCATCCATCATGTATTAAAAGAAGCCGGAGAGAGGGAGTATATGTCTCTCAGCGACAGAACGGCGCTTGGCCGGGACCTCTTTAATGCGTTCCGCAAATTGGATTTGCTGCAGGAGTTTTTGGAGGATGAAGAAATCACAGAGATAATGATTAACGGCACCCAGAATATTTTTTATGAGAAGGACGGGCGGCTGTATCAGTCTGAAAAAAGATTTATGTCGAAGGAAAAGCTAGAGGACGTAATCCAGCAGATTGCGGCAGGCTCGAACCGTCTTGTCAACGAAGCGTCGCCGATTGTGGACGCCAGGCTGCCGGACGGCGGGAGGGTAAATGTTATACTGGCTCCGGTGGCGCTCAATGGCCCGATTGTTACGATTCGGAAGTTTCCGAAAGAGGCCGTAACGATGCAGCAGCTTATTGCATGGGGGTCGGTCAGCGAAGAGGTTGCCGCAATATTAGCCGTATATGTGGCAGCAGGATACAACATATTTATCAGCGGCGGGACCGGCTCCGGCAAGACTACATTTCTAAATGCGCTTTCGCAGTATATTCCAAAAGATGAAAGAATTATAACGATAGAGGATAATGCAGAGTTAAAGATACAAGGCATTGCCAATCTGGTAAGCTTAGAAGCCAGAAATGCCAATTCGGAAGGGACGGGGCAGGTAACGATAAGGGAGCTGATTAAGTCGGCGCTTCGTATGCGCCCCACAAGGATTATCGTCGGGGAGGTGCGTTCGGCGGAGGCAATTGATATGCTCCAGGCACTTAACACAGGGCATGACGGAAGCCTTAGCACAGGACATGCAAATAGTCCGAAGGATATGCTCAGCCGCCTGGAAACGATGGTGCTCATGGGTATGGAAATGCCGCTTCCGGCGATTCGCAGACAGATTGCTTCGGGCATAGATTTAATTGTACACTTGGGCAGGCTTAGAGATAAAAGCAGAAAAGTGCTGGAGGTTACAGAAATATTGGATTACCAGAACGGAGAAATACTGCTTGCGCCGATTTTTTGCTTTGAAGAAACAGGAGAAAAACATGGGAAGATTCAAGGAATTTGGAAAAAGGTTCATGGGCTCACACACACGGGAAAGCTGCTGGCAGCAGGCTATAGAGAAGAGGCAGAAGCTGTTGATGATTAGCAGGTCATCAGGAATGGTGTTTTTGACGGTGTGGCTTTATTACCGTTCGGCATGGCCGGCAATGGTCTTATGGCCTTTGGGGGTCTGGCATTACCGGAGGCTGGAAAAAGAGTGCGCAGAAAGGAAAAAGAGTGAATTTCTTGTACAGTTTAAGGAAGCCATACAGAGTATGGCATCGTCCCTGCACACAGGTTATTCTGTGGAGAATGCGGTGAAAGAGACGCAAAAGGAAATGCTGCTTATGTACCGCAAGGAGGAAATGATATGCAGGGAATTAAGATTTATGGTACAGCAGATATATATTCATATACCCGTGGAACAGATTTTTGAGGAGTTTGCCGCAAGGGTCCGGCTGGACGACGTCCGCAATTTTGCAAGTGTATTTGCAGCAGCAAGACGGAGCGGCGGAGATATGACGGCGATTATTCAGAATACGGTAAACCAGATTGGGGACAAGATTGATGTCCGGCGGGAAATAGATACGCTTCTCGCTGCAAAAAGATATGAATTTAAAGTAATGTCTGTCATCCCGTATGTGATTATCGCATATATGGCGCTTAGTTTTCCGGAATTTACGGACTGCCTTTATAAAAATCCAGTTGGAGCGGGGGTGATGAGCGTATGTCTGGGAGTTTATCTGGCAGCCTGCGTACTTGGCGCAAGGCTGGTAAACATAGAGGTCTGATATTATTTGGAATTGTACTGGTGTTTTTTGGAGGAACGCTTTTGCTGGCCGTTGATTTTAAAGTGTCCAGAACGGCTATTGAAGGGGGATTGGAGAGAAATCCCTATGGAGAGGGCGGCAGGATAGAGGAATTGGAGGTATCGGCAGCGAACGAAGCGAGGGAAAAGATAAAAGTGCAGGTATCTGAAAAGGCGTATTCGGGCGATGAACTGTACAGTATGTTTCGCAGATGCATGAAAGAGATGGATAACCGGATACTTGGAGATAATAAAAGCCTTGATCATATTGAATCGGATATGAACCTCATTACAAAAATTGAGGGCATTCCGGTGGAGATTTCATGGGAGCTGGACCGTTATGACGTAATGAACGTATATGGGGAGCTTCAGGAGACGGAGCTTGCAAAGGAAGGGACGCAGGTTCGAATCAAGGCGGTGCTGACATATAGTGAAAACACTGAAAAACAGGCGCTGTATGAGTGTACGGCGATGATATTTCCAAGGACATTAAAAGAGGGAGAGCGTCAGGCGGCAGAGATAGAAAGGCTCACGAATGAGGCGGATAAAAATACACAGACGAAAAGCACGCTTGACCTGCCAAAGCAGATAGGCGGGAAACCGCTGGTATTTTTTCGGATGATGGACAGCCGGGGAGCAGTGTTGATGACTATGGCGGTTTTAACGGGGTTACTGCTTTTGGCTCTTGATAAACAGAATCAGGAAAAGGAACTGTTAAAAAGGCGGGCGCAGATGCAGCTTGACTACCCGGAAATCATCTGTAAGCTTACGCTTCTGCTAGGTGCGGGAATGACAGTAAGGAGAGCGTGGAAAAAGATTACGGCGGATTATGAGGAGGAAAAGCATATATGGGGAACCAGATATGCCTATGAGGAGATGAAACAGACAAGCAACGAGATGGACAGCGGTATTGCGGAGACGGAAAGCTACGAGCGGTTCGGCAGACGGTGCGGCCTGCAGTCATATATTAAGCTGGGAGCGATTCTTTCACAAAATCTGCGTAAAGGAACAAAAGGAATGATTCAAATCCTGCAGACAGAAGCTGCGCAGTCTTTCGAGGAAAGAAAGTCCAGAGCAAAAAGGCTTGGGGAGGAAGCAGGGACGAAACTTCTTGCGCCGATGTTTTTAATGCTTGCGGTTGTATTGGTTATCGTGATTGTGCCGGCGTTTCTGTCTGTACAAATGTAAAAAATAAGAAGGAGGATACAATATGTGGAGAATATGGTGTTTGAAAAACAGGGTAAGGGAAATTCTGACAGAGAAAAAAGGTGTGGGAGTAGTGGAGATTATTTTGATTCTTGTAGTCCTTATCGGTCTTGTCATTATCTTTAAGTCACAGCTCACCAGTCTGGTGCAGAATATTTTCAAAAAAATAACAAGTGAAAGCTCCGGAATCTAGCAAGATGGTAAAAGCGGAGATAACAGCATTTTTAAGTCTTATATTTATCTTGCTTGTAACCTTTATTGGAGGAATTATGGAAAGCGCGTCGATTCAGATGGCAAAAAGCTACCGCCGCACAGATATGAATCGGGCAATGGAGTGTGTATTTGCCGAGTACCAGAGAGAACTTTTAGAGGAATATGATATATTTGCCCTGGAAGGGACGTATGAGTGCGGCGAGTATTCGGACAAGCTCATAGAAAACCGTCTGGCATATTTTGGTGCGGATGATATGGAAAATTCCATCCGAAAAATCAGATTTTTGACAGACAATGGCGCACAGGCTTTTTGCGAACAGACGGCGTATTATATGGAACATAAGTATGGGCTGGGGCGTTTGAAAGATAAGCTTTCCATGACAGATGAATGGAGGGCTCAAAAAGAAAAGGCGGATAGTTATGAGAAAGAAAGCCGCAAGAAGGAAGAGGAGCTTCAAAGTCTTCTAAAGGAAGCTCAAGGCGGGCTGCCAAAGCAGGATAATCCGATTGCACATGTCTCGCAGTTAAAAAAACGGCCGCTGCTGGAATTAATCATGCCGGAGGGCAAAGCGGTTTCCGATAAAAAAATCAATTTGGATGAAAGCCTGATAAACAGGAAGAAAAATAAAGGCCGCGGCGATTTTTCGGAAACCAAAGGAGAAAGCAAGGCGATGTCTTCCATTCTGTTTGGCGAATATTTGTTGGAGCATTTTTCTATGGCGACAGATAAAGATTGCAACAAAGCGCTGGATTACGAGCTGGAATATATCTGTGCCGGAAAGGGCAGCGACAGGGAGAACCTTGAGGCGGCAGCAAAAAAACTGATATTGATTCGTTTTGCGTCGAATTATCTGTTCTTGCAGAACAGTGCGTCAAGACGGGCGGAGGCAGAAGCCCTGGCACTGACTTTGTGCACGGCGGCGGCTCTTCCGGCGCTATGCCAGGCAGCAGCCCAGGTGATACTTTTAGCATGGGCGTTCGGAGAATCAATCATAGATATGAGGACGCTTTTAGGAGAAGGCAGAGTACCTCTTGCAAAATCCGAAAACAGCTGGCAGCTGTCGATTTCAGGACTTATGAAGCTTGGGCAAAGCGGCGCTGTAAACGATGGAAGCGGTTGCGGGGACGGACTTTTGTACCGGGATTATCTCAGAATGCTGTTGTTTTTGGAAAAAAGGGAGAAAACCGGGCTGCGGGCGTTGGATGTGATTGAGCAGAATTTGAAAAAGGTGCATGGAGCCGGATATTTCAAAGCGGACTACTGTATCAGCAAGATGGAAATAAAAAGTACGGCCCGGCTGCGCCGGGGTATTTCATACACATTTTGCACCGGTTTCGGCTATCGCTGACATCCTGTAAGGATTGCATGCGGGGCTTGATAAAATGAAAAGGAGGTGAAGACAGATGCTCTTTTGGAGTTCTGAATATCTTATTATTAATATTTTAAACATCCCCAAGAAAAATTATGAAGAAAGGAGAACGATTCGTTTGACATTCAATGGTATACTCCCCACACAAAATACCAGTCTCATATGCTCTAAAAGGGCATCTGCCTTCGCCTCCTTAAAGGGAAGCATTACCGCGGAGGCTGCTATGGCGGTTCCGATATTTTTCTTCGCGGCGGTCTGCCTTTTATATCTGATGGAAATTATGGCGGTTCAGACTGCCATGCGCTCAGGACTTCAATATGCAGGGAAGACGGCGGCTCAGGAGGCATGCATGGCGGCGGTGGTATCCCCGTCAAAGGTAAAGACGGATGTGGTGAATGCCATTGGCGCCGAACGTTTGGATAGAAGTATCGTGGAGGGAGGAAGCGGAGGGGTTGACTGCAGCGCCTCCAAAGTATCGCCGCTTTCCGGCATTGGAGAATTGTCCGTCAAATATAAAATACGCATCCCTGTTCCCGTGTTTCATATAGCGCTTTTGTCCTTTGAGGACAGAATGCAGCTTAAAATATGGAACGGATATAAAAAAGCAGGATTCGGAGAAAAAAAGAAAGGGCTGGTATATGTGACGGAGACCGGACTGGTGTACCACAAAAATTATCACTGTACGCATCTTGACTTGTCCATTCGCATGGTAAATTCAGAAGATGTAAAAAAGCTCCGCAATGAAAGCGGCGGAATCTATCATGCGTGCGAACGGTGCAAGGGAGGAAGCGGCGGCGTCTATATTACAGATACAGGGGACCGTTATCACAGCTCTTTATCATGCGGCGGGCTGAAACGGACGGTCTATGCAATTCCTCTTTCAGAAGCGGCGGGGAAGCGGGCATGTTCAAAGTGCGGAAAGTAAAAGTAACGGAAAGGATAAAAAGAAATGAAGATAAGTCAAATGATTTGCATGGGGATACTGACAGGACTGTCTGTAATAGATATCAAATGCCGGAAGATTCCTATAGGGATACTGGCAGCGGCGGATGCCGGGGCGCTTATCTATCAGGTGCTGTTTGGGAAGGAAGATGCAGCATTGGTTTTTGGAGGCATTGCAGTAGGGATATTGATGCTGGCCGTAAGCAGACTGACGGAGGAGAGTATAGGATACGGAGACAGTCTGGGAATTGCGGGCCTGGGGGGATATCTTGGCTTTTGGAAGCTTTTGGAGGTTTTGGCGGCAGCGTTTTTCCTGTTGGCGGTATGCGGGATACTGGTTCTGACAAAGAAAAGGATGGAAAGAAAGAGTGCGCTGCCGTTTTATCCGTTTTTGGCAGTGTCCTATATTTTATATCAGCTTGGAGGTGTCTATGGATAGTAAAAAGGCTTTAAATGGGAGCATGACAATTGAAATGTCATTTCTTATGCCGGTCCTTTTGCTGATGATTATGAGCAGCATATTTGCAGTATTCTACTTCCATGATAAGAATGTGCTGTCAGCGGCGGCTTATGAAACGGCTGTTGTGGGGAGTGTGAAAATGCGGGAAAAGAAAAAGGTGGCGCCGGGAGAGCTTGAAGCGTTGTTTCGGGAGCGGACGGCCAGGAAATGTATCCTGTTTTCAGGCAGCAGCGTCCGTGCAGACGCAGGAGAAAAAGAGATTCGCATTGAGGCGTCGGCAAATAAGGGGAGGCTTGGACTGTCCGTAGTCAAGAGGGCGGCGGTTACGGAGCCGGAAAACCATATCCGGGATATTCGAAGATTAAAGAAGACGGCAGGATTAGAAAAACGTGGGGATTAGAGGAGAGAACAGATTAGAGGAGACGGCGGATGGAACGGAAAATTACGATTGAGGAAACAGAAGTCTACCATGAAGATTACCAGATGAGAATGCTTCAGATAAACGAAATAAAAGGGATACTTCCCGTAAAAGGGAGAGGTGTTGACGGGGCGTCTTTCTATGATTATAATGTCAGCGGCAAGGTGTCTGTACAGGCATTGTATGAGAGAAACAAAATCAGCGGGGAGGAGTTGAAGCTGTTTTTGCGGCAGCTTTTGGCGGTAATACGGGAAACGGAGAATTATCTTCTTAATATCCACTGCATTTTGATGAAACCGGAATATATTTTTTATGAGGAAGGAAGGTTTTATTTCTGCTATTATCCGCGGGCAAAGCAGGAGCTATGGGAGGAGCTTCATAAGCTGACGGAATATTTTGTGAAACGGGCCGACTATGAGGATAAAGAATGCGTGCGTATTGTATTTATTCTTCACAAAGAAACTATGATGGAAAATTACAGTCTGGAAAAGATTGTGAAGGAATGCCTGAAAGAAGAAAAGAAAATCAAAGCAGAGGAGACAGATGCTTTCAAGGCGCGAAAGCTGCCCGGCGTCGGGGAATGGGAGGAAGGCGAAGAGGAAGAGGAAGAGGAGGACGGTAAATGTGGGTATCAGGGAAGATACCAGAGAGATTCCGTTCCTAAAACTTCCGGCTATGACAGCGTACAGCACGACTGGATAAAAAGACAGCATCACGGGAAACTGATTATGGAGGAGACAGAAAACATGTGGACGCCGGTAAAACGCTTTCTTAACCGGCGCAGAAAGCCGAAATGGGGAGATTGGGACGGGCTGTATATTGAAGAGGAAGAGCTGTAAAAATATAGAAAAGTTCCGTTTGACTTTTGTTTAAAAATATTTACAATAGAATTATAAAGTCTAAAAGGAAGGAGGGATAGCATGGCAAGTATCAGAGATGTGGCTAAGAAAGCAGGAGTCGGAGTAGGGACAGTGTCAAGATTTTTGAATGACAGCGGATACGTGTCGGAGGAAGCAAGAGCGAAAATCGAGGATGCAATGAAGAAGCTTGATTATACTCCCAATGAGCTGGCAAGAAATCTGTATCATAAAAAAACAGGGATTATCGCAGTTCTTGTTCCCAATGTGTCCAACCCGTTTTTTTCCGAATTTGTGGATTATGCGGAGGCGGAGCTCTATCGCTGCGGATTTAAGATGATGCTTTGCAACACGGAAAAAGAGAGCAATGCGGAGCTGGAATATCTGGATATGTTAAGGCGCCATATTGTGGACGGGGTTATAACGGGCGTGCACTCTCTTGATGTAGAAGAGTACAAAAAGATACATAAGCCGATAGTGGCCCTTGACCGTTATCTGGGAGAGGATATTCCGGTGGTTGCTGTGAACCATAGGGAAGGAGGCCGTCTGGCTGCAGAGACGTTGATTGCCAACGGATGTAAAAAGGTATTGCATTTCAAGGGAGCAACGGAAGTTGAATCCCCTTACCATGAAAGACATTATGAGTTTGAACGCGTGATGAGGCAGCATGATATACAGACGATTTGTTATGAGCTTGAATGGAACCGGCTTGATTCCCAATACTACCGGGAGGCTGTCGAAGATGTGTTTTCAAAAGGCATAGAGTTTGACGGCGTATTTGGCGTTGACCGTCTGGCGATTGAATGTATGAACGAGACGATTCGAAGGCACAGGAAAGTTCCGAGGGATGTTAAGTTTGTATCGTATGATGGAACCTATATTACGGAGATGGTAGAGCCGAAGATGACGGCGGTCGTACAGCCCATTGAAGGACTGGCGAAGGAATCGGTCCGACTGATTCACAGATTGATAGGCGGCAGGGTCTACAAGAATAAGAATATAATACTGGACGTAGAATTAAGAAAGGGAAATACAACCATTATTTAATGGGTGAAAATTAACAAAAAAAATAATATAAATTCTGCAATTGTGTACAAACTTTTAGAGAAAAGCAAAAATCAGTTGACAAGTTACGACAGCGTAATATAATGGGATTAAGAAAATCAAAGAGGCGCATCTTTTAGATTTTATTTTTTGCTCTTGGTGGAACGGGTTCCACAGAGAGCAAATCCCAAACAAATTATTTTTTTGGCGAATGTGGAACGGGTTCCACAGAGAAAACTGTATAAAAAAGGAGGAAGATTATGAGAAACAAAAAATTAAAAATGTTTTTGTCCGCAGTGATGGTCAGTGCAATGACATTAGGCATGTTAACAGGATGTTCCGGGGATGGAGGTGCTAAGGAGGCGGAGAAAGACGACAGCGGGGCAACGGTCATCAAATTTGGTATCCATGTAGCGAATCCGGCGGAGCAGGAGGCTGTCACAAACAATATCGTAGAAGCATTCAACAAGGCTAACGAGGGAAAATACAAAGTTGAGTTTGAGGCGGCGGATACAGAAACCCATTCAAAGAATATGAAGCTGAAAGCGGAGGACGGAAGCCTGCCGCAGATTTTCTGGATTGAGGGTTCGGAAGCCTCTGAGTACAGTGAAGCGGGCGTTTTGATGGACTTGACGGATTTTCTTACTGAAAATGCAGATATCAAGGAAGCGCTTGGAGGAATGGAGGCTGCGTTTAAGGACGATAACGGCCAGTTCGGGCTTCCGTACCAGTGCAATGTACAGGGAATCTTCTATAATAAGGAAATCTTTGACAACGCTAAGGTAGAATATCCGACGGACGATACGACTTATGAAGAGTTTGTTGAGATGATAAAAAAATTAAAGGATAGTGGAGTTACGCCGCTTTCTATCGGAAGCAAGAACAGTGCATTTGCAATGTGGGAATTTAACGAGTTCCTTGCAAGATACGGATGGGAAGGCAATATTGACAACATTATTTCCGGAAAAGATAAGTTTAACAATAAGGAACTTTTGGCTTGCTTTGAGAAGCTCGAAGGATTAAAGGATGCGGCGGCATTTCCTGAGAATATGGCGACAATCGAGTATTTTGATGCAAAACAGTTATTTAATGAAGGAAAAGCAGCGATGTTTGGAACCGGACAGTGGGATTGTGCAGAGTTTGATAAAAATATCGGCGACAAGATTGGCTTCTGGTGGGGACCGAAATTCACTGATACGCAGAGCAGCCAGGAAATCGTAATGAAAGTTCCGTCAGCGCCAATCGGTGTCAGCGCAGCGGTTGCGGACGATGAGAAATTAAAAGAGGGCGTGTATGAATTTTTGAAATTCTATTATGGCGAGGATGCGGCGAAGCTCTCTTATGAAGGCTCTATCTTCCCGGCGACAAGCTATGAGGGAATCGCAGCTTCTGACAGCCAGTATTCGATGAATACCATGATTGAGGCACTTGGAAACGGGTGGGCGAGCCCGCAGGCAGCGCCGGACCTTACAGTTTCCTCCGCAGTTCAGGAAAGCTTGTATGACGCTATCTTTGGCGTGCTTCAGGGAACGTACAAACCGGCGGAAGCGCTTGACAAGATTGATGCGGCTTTAGCGAACAGCCAGTAATCAAAAGATGGGAAAGACAGGTTGATAGTTATGCATTGGTTAAGTAAGAAGAAATATAAAATAGGTCTTATGATTCCTACATTATTGGTATACAGTGTTTTTATCATGCTGCCAATCGTCATTGCTGTAAGGTACAGCTTCACAAAGTATTCAGGAATCGGGCAGGCAAGATTTACCGGGCTTAAAAATTACGTAAGGCTCTTTCAGGATAAAATATTCTGGATATCACTAAAAAACACGATGGTCATGTTTGTACTGGCGTTTGTATTGCTGCTGACTCTGTCTTTCCTGATTGCTCTTTTGCTGAACAAGCGACTGAAGGCCGTTGATTTTTCAAAAGCGCTTATCTTTTCGCCGGCAATTATCGCACCGATTATCGTAGGAATCATATGGGTGTATATCCTGGACCCGAATATCGGTATCATCAATAATATACTGGATGCCATCGGAGCGGAGGGGCTTAAAGCCAAGTGGATTGGCGGAGACAAATTGTCGCCATACAGTATTGCCGTTATTTATTTCTGGCAGCAGCTGGGGTATCTTGTGACAATCTTTATCGCAGGATTGAAGATGATTCCGGGAGATGTGCTGGAAGCGGTTAAGATTGACGGCGCAAGTGCGGTGCAGGAGGTCAGGTACGTAATTATTCCCATGATGCGTACAACGATATCTACGGTAGCGGTATTGATTATTACCGGCGTATTTAAAATATTTGAAATCGTACAGCAGACGACAGGAGGCGGGCCGAACCATCTTTCGGAGACGCTGGTGACATACAGTTATTCCATGACGTTCTCAAGCAGCGATTACGGGTACGGCATGTCGCTCGCAACCGTGACATTTCTGCTCTCGCTGCTGATTACGGCAGTCTATACGGTGTTGACGAAGGAAAGGGAGGGAGAAAGCTATGGTAAATAAGAAAAAAAGGACCGTTCAGTATGTCCTGATGGCAGTGATTACTATATTAGTGGTATTTCCGTTTGTATGGATGCTGCTTCTTTCCTTTAAGACAAATTCGGAAATACTCTCCTCGCCGCTGTCATTGCCGAAATCATTTAATTTAGACAATTATAAGCATGCGATGGAAACATTGAATTTCCCCAAATTATATGGAAATACGATTTTTGTGTGCGTCATCTCGCTGGCGGCGGAGCTTGTCATTACATTTTTCAGCTCCTTTGTGCTGGCAAGGATGGAGTTTAAAAATGAAAAGATAAGAAAGATGTTATATGGATTTTTGATAATGGGACTGTCCATTTCCCCATTTATCCTGCTGTTTCCGGTGTATAAAATAAATGTATTTTTCGGGCTCAGAGGGAAACTTGCATTGATTTTTCCGTATATTGCAACTTCCATATCCTTTAATACCCTGCTGTTAGTAGGATATCTGAAATCACTGCCCACAGAGATTGACGAGGCGGCGGTGATTGACGGGTGCAATATATGGGATTTGATGATAAGGGTGATACTGCCCATGACGAAGCCCGTCATTGCGACAGTAGTCATATTTAATGTACTGTATATCTGGAATGAGTTTCCTTTTGCATCTGTAATGCTGCGGGATGTTTCTGACTATACGCTGTCTATGGGAGCCTCCTTTTTCAAAGGAACCTATACGGTTGATTACGGCGGAATCGTCGCATCCAGCGTGATGATTATTATTCCGGAGCTGATATTCTACGGAATATTCCAGAAAAATATCGTGGAAGGAATGACGGCCGGCGCGGTAAAGGGCTAGTATAACGAGTATTATCAAGTAAAGGAGAAGAGCGATGAGTAACGTATCAGGATTATTTAAGGATTTAACGAAGATAAAAAAGGCAAGGAACGGAAGACTGGCAAGCTGGGACCAGCGAGGGAAGAACCAGGATTACTGGGAGATTCCGGCCAGGGAGAGCCTAGTGCTTGGAGAGATAGAGGGACCGGGGTGCATCACGCATATATGGATGACTTCCTCCTGCCGCAAGGTGAAGGCACCGAGTATCCTTGACCCGGTATTGAATGCGTCGGCGGCGCCTGTCATGGAAATCCATCCGGCACTCGGCGTGATTTGGGATGATTATGACCCGTTTTATTATAGGAAGGCATTGATTAAAATCACATGGGACGACCAGGATACGCCAAGTGTTTTGGCGCCTTTGGGGGATTTCTTTTGTATCGGCAACTGCTATCCGGGAAATTTCAGCTCCCTTCCTTTTAACGTATCGTTAAAGCCGGAGGAGGCGGGCAGATACGGTGCGCCATGCTCGGTATCCTGCTATTTCCCGATGCCTTTTAATAAGAAGGCAAAGATTGAAATCGTGAATGAAAACGAGCTTCCATTTATCTTATATTTTAATATTGATTACGAGATGTACAAGGAGCCTTATTTCCATTCCTGCTGGAGACGGGAGAATCCATGCGACGGATGGGGGCCGGATATCCAGACCAATTCCCCGGAGGTCAACAACGTAGTAAACTTTAAGGGAGAGGGGAATTATACCGTTCTCGACGTGAAGGGAACGGGCCATTATGTAGGATGCAACCTCACGGTGAAGCACTATCAGGGAAGCTGGTGGGGAGAGGGCAATGACATGTTCTTTATAGACGGGGAGGAATATCCGAGTCTTAACGGGACGGGAACGGAGGATTACTTTAACCATGCATGGGGCATGCAGCGGAATGCGTATCCGTTTTTCGGGACAATTGTGCATGAAGGAGACACAGACGGCTTTCAAGTATCCTACCGGTTCCACATTACAGATCCGGTCCGTTTCGAAAAGAGCCTGCGCGTGACGATAGAACACGGACATGCGAACCATCTGTCTGACGACTGGAGTTCCACGGCTTACTGGTATCAGACGCTTCCGACAGAGGAGGCCATTACGATTGTGCCAGTTGAAGAGAGACTTCCGAACGTACCGAAACTCCCGGAAAGAAAATTAAAGACACCAACGCTTTCAAATGACATGAAAGCGGCGAGAGAATCATGGGAGAAACGGTGGGAGGAGTATGCGCCGGCGAGAGAAGAGCAATTTCGTATCAAAGAGGAAAAGGCACGCCGCGAATCTAAGCTCAATACGGAATTTGCAAAGAAGCTCCGGGATGAATATAAGTAGAAAGCAGGCTGGAGGAGTTTTATGTCTAGAGAAATAATGCAGCGCAATATTGACAGGGCGCAGCAGGAGATTGACAACAAGAAAGAGATTGTAAAAGCAGGCAGGATGCGCCAGCACTATCATTTTATGGCGCAGACCGGATGGCTTAACGACCCTAACGGGCTGATCTATTATAAAGGCAGGTATCATTTCTTTTACCAGTATAATCCTTATTATGGGTTTTGGGATTATATGCACTGGGGACATGCGGTAAGCGAGGACATGCTTCACTGGGAGTACCTTCCGATTGCGTTGGCGCCGAGCGAAATATATGACGACCATATGCGGGGCGGCTGCTTTTCAGGAAGCGCTATCGAGCATGACGGAAAATTGTTTTTGATGTTCACCGGAACGACAAATGACGGAAAAGGGTTCGAACAGACACAGTGTATTGCTTACAGCGAGGACGGGATACATTTTGAAAAGTATGAGGGAAACCCGGTTCTGACACCGCCGGAGGGCGTGCCCACACACCAGTTCAGAGACCCGAAGGTGTGGAAGCATGAGGATACGTATTACATGGTGTGCGGCGCCAGTAGAGAAAACAAAGCGCAGGCGCTTTTGTACCGCTCCGAAGATATGATTCACTGGACATTTTTTAATGTGCTGGCGGAGAGCCGCGGCGAGTGGGGGTATATGTGGGAGTGCCCGGACTTTTTTCCGATGGGGGACAAATATGTGCTGATGTTTTCCCCGATGGGAGCCGGGGAGCGCACGGTGGTGTATATGGTGGGAGATTTTGATTACGGGACGGGGAAATTTACCTACCATATTAATGGGGAGATAGACTGGGGATTTGATTATTATGCGCCGCAGTCGTTCCTGGCGCCGGACGGGCGCAGATTAATCGCAGCATGGGCCAACTGCTGGGACTGGATGCCGTTTTGGAAGGATTGGGGGCCGACATACAAGGAAGGGTGGTGCGGTTCTTATAATATCGTAAGAGAAGTACGGATGACGGAAGAAGGGACATTGGCATTTGTACCGATTAAGGAACTGGAGTCGCTTCGTATCGATGCGCAAAGACAAGAGCGTCTGGTCTTAGTCTCGGAAGATAAGGAGATAAAGGCGGGAGACGGGGTTTCCTTTGAATTGAAATTTAAGATTGCGCTGGAAGAGACAGATGCAGACCGTCTTGTGCTTTTCCTGCGGTGCGGCGGCAAAAAAAAGACAGCGTGCGTTTTTGATTTTAAAAATGCGCAGATATATATAGACCGCAATGAGAGCGACGGCTGGAGCAAAGGCATCTCAAAGAGCGACCTTTGTCTGCTGGGCAAAAAGGAGCTGGACGTACATATTTTTTCAGACCAGAGTTCGATTGAACTATTTTCAGATAATTACCGGAATAACCATTCGAATAATATATTTGCCGGAGATGAGCAGAATGGGATAACGATAAGGGCCTGCGGCGGAAAAGTTACCGTGACGGGCATAGAAACTTACGGGCTTAAGGAATGTAACAGATAAGAACAGGCGGCATTGGCAAAACGGGCTGATGCCGCTGTTTTGTCCTGCCCGGACTTGCCGCTTGTAAGCCTGTAAGCCAATTTTTTGTTGCAGTTTCCTTTTTGCTATGGTACTATGGCATTATGTTTGAAGAACTGTTTGGAGGGCTTGCTATGAGAAAAGACTGCAAGAGACTAATGTCTGCGGCACTGTTGTTTGTGTTGTGCATGACTTTGGGAATGACAGCATTTGCCGCAGAGACAACGCAGTCTGGAGAGAAGAATACAGAGAATGCAGAAAAAAAGGAATTAACCGAAGAAGAAAAGAAGATGCTTGAGGAGCTCGATAAAGCGTACAAGATTCCCACGGAATCCAATGCTTGGGAAGGGTGGGTAAAAGGCCCCGGAACCTATGGGGAAGCAGCCATTGTCATGGAGGTTTCGACAGGAGCGGTCCTTTATGCAAAGAACATAGATTCAAAGCAGTACCCCGCAAGTATTACAAAAGTTTTGACGGCGTTAATTGCGCTGGAGAATGCGGAGCTCTCGGACGAGGTAGTATTTTCCCACGACAGCGTGGCGTTTTTACAGCCCGGTGATTCCTCCGTCGGTTTGAAGGAGGGGAATGTTATTTCGATGGAGCAGGCGCTTCATGCGACCCTGCTCGCCTCTGCAAACGAAGCCGCATATGCCGTGGGGGAGAACACGGGAAAAAAAGCGGGGTATGATTATAATTGGTTCATTGAGCAGATGAATGCGAGGGTGCAGCAGCTTGGCGGCGTCAATTCGCATTTTGTCAATACGAACGGACTGCACGATGCAGAGCATTATACATGCGCAAGAGATATGGCGTTGATTGGAAGGGAGCTTTTTAAGCACCCTGAATTTTTTAAAATCGTCCAGACGCTGGATTATACGATACCGGCATCGGAGACGGTGGAGGAGCATGTTTTTTACCAGAAGGACAAGATGCTCCGTCCGGAAAACAGTAATTATTACAAATATGCCGTGGGCGGCAAGACGGGATTTACCTCGGACGCCTTGTCCACGCTTATTACGATGGCTGAAAAGGACGGCGTGCAGCTAGTCTGCGTGGTGCTCCGGACGCACGGGAAAAACGTCTATCCGGATACGACGAAGCTTTTGAAATACGGCTTTAAGAAGTTTGAAAAGATAGATATGACAAACCAGGTGCAGTCCGAGGATGCGGCCGAAGTCCTGCCGGGGGATAACTACGTAGTGCTGCCTAAGGGCGCGGCGCTTTCGGAGCTTGAGACAGAGCTTGTGCCGGATGAGGATTCGGAAGGGACGGCTGTTCTTCGTTACACGTACCATGAAAATTACGTGGGCGCAGCGAACATAAAGCTCAGTGAGTCCTATCGGAAGGCCCATGCGACGGACGATGGCAAGCAGCAGGAAAAGGCAGGCTTTAAAGAGAAGAAAAAGGAAAAAGAAGAAGGAAAGGAAAAGACCGGAATTTTTAAAGTTCCGGGAGTACAGTTTCTTTGGGATAAACTTAAGATGTCCGAAAAAAGCAGGACGGATAAGATAATACTGGCAGGAGCATCCGTTCTTTTACTTGTGCTGGTCGCAGTGTTTACTGCGCTGGTCATCCGGTACAGAAGGCTGTCCTTGGAAGACGGGGACGACGCAGAAGGCGGAGGAGAAGAAAAGAAGGACAGGGTGCGGTTCGAGGGATATTTCTGATCATGGAGAGACTTAGATATGGAAAATGGTGGCAGATATCAGAAAAAGATAGTTAGTATGACGGCGCTGTTAATTTTAATAAATGCGGGGGTTTTTTTGATTCTATCAATGCAGGGAATGACGGAGGAC
>CAJTUQ010000058.1:0-9151 GCA_910579335.1 uncultured Dorea sp.
CCTCCTGACGCTGCTTCTGCGTATCAAAAGAGTGATGCACGGAATCTCGATATGCTTCCTGAACTTGTCAATTTCTTTTCCTTCCCTGATATGCACAAACAAAATCTCCGCATCGCCTTTTAAAAATTTTTTGTACTCTTCAACAAGATACTTGCAGGACAAGTCGTTATAATCCGTAAAAAGCCGTTTCAAATCCGCAAGGAATTTTCGTGATTTTTCATCCTTCTCTCCCTTCCAGCCGCCATACCGGCGCGCAATCTCCTTAACCGGCTCTGCGGACGACACATTTACCGTACGGTAAATCTCAGCCGCAAAACCACAGAGCGTATCCTTTCCGGTTCCGCCGTTGCCGTTAATAATAATTACAGCCTTCTTCATCGCTTCCTCACACATATCTGTCCTCCAATTGGTATATTCCGAAATCATTCCATTTAAGTATATCGAATTGCCGCAGAGAATACAATTAATTTCTCTCCTGCGGCCGATTTAATCCGTCAGCCTCTCCCATTCTTCGTCTGTCAGCCTCGGTGTATACCATGATTTCCCAATACTCCCTGAAACTGTCACAACCCGATTCGACACATATTGAAACCTTCCCTTCTTAAGCGGGCGCACCATAAGCTCGCTGACCAATGCGCAGTCGGAATTTTCCCTCGCCCACACAGCTTCCACCGTCAGTTTCAGGCTCCCGTCTTTTTGCTCTTCACAGCCTGTCACCTCCGGATAAGGCTCATATGGCGTTGGGCTGTCATATAACCCTCTCGTACGGTAGCGGTAAGTCCGGCTGTCCGCACGGTAAACCGCCTGCTCTTTTAACAACGAGCCGCTTACATTCAAATATGTCTGAATCACCCCTTCAAAATCTTTCTCCGGGATCTCATACTCAATCCTTGCATACTCGTCTGCATAAGGCACATCCTCCCCATATTTCATCACATACATCACCTCATACAAATCATAAAAATCAAGCGCTGAATAATCCGTCTCATCCCACTCAGCCGCCAGAAGCCTGCTGCCTCTGTAGCCGGCCGGCAAGACGTATTTTTGGTTCAGTCTGCGCAGTTTTCCGTCAAGAGGCTTGACCCGTATCGCCGTCTGCCCCGGCGCGCCGTCGAATCCGTCCTTATGATACTGCTCAAAAAACAGATAACCTTTTTCTGTATATTTCCATGAACAGGCCGTAAAGCTTTCAAAATAGGCTTCACGCGACGTCTCATTTTCCGGCGGAAGCGAACTTGCCAGCACTTTCAATTCCCCGTTATCCGCTCTCAGATCATACCGTATAAAGCCGCCGGCCTCCGTCACAAGAAAAATCGCCGTCTCCGCCTTTTTTCCCTCGCAGGCCGCCTTACAAAATGCCTCCGCTTTTTCATAATTCACCATGTCAATCTGATTTTCTGTATCAACCGCAATATAGCCTTTCAGCCCCATATAAGCGATGACATCCTGCTGTAGCTCAAATCCGTCCGCCGCCTTTTCCTTCTCTGCCTGCTTCACTATACGCGAGCATCCTTTTGCTATTTCTTTAGAATCTTCAAGAATTTCCTGTTTTACAACCTGCATTTCCTCCCCGTTCTTTTCCCTCTCTCCATATCTTTGGCACCCTGTAATATCAGCCAATAGAAACAAAATTAAAAATCCCGCCAGCTTTTTCTGTCTCAACACTTCTCCTCCTTTATTCCTACGCATGTAATAGTTTTGTTTTATCTTACACTTGTAAGAAATATATGTCAAGCAGAACCGATGAATGTAAAAGTGCAGGGCAGACCGTAATCTTGTCTGTCCTGCACTTTTAACTATCGGATAAGATTTGAACTCTTAATACTGCATATAGATAAACCCGGCCGCGTCATAGCCGTGGCCGTATACCCCGAATACCAGAACGGTAAATACAAGCCCGAAAGCCAATCCCCATCTGAAATACAGATTCTGGCCATACAGCCATTCACGGATTTTCATCCGCTCCTGAAAAATCTCCACGATAAGAAGTATCAGGCACGCAAAGGCCAGCACACAAAGGTTCGGACGGTCAAGGCCAAGCTGATATAAGCCGTCGTTAAAAAATATTCCGACATTCCTTGCCGTAAACATAGACTTCAATATAGTCAGCGAAGCGCCGAAATTCGGCGTTATATAGATTACGCGCCCGACTGCCACAAGGAAAAAGGTTCTTGCCATCTGAAAAAGGCTCCACGAAGCACATTTTTGGTTAATATGAAGCCGGTCGCCAAGCTTTACAAGCTTTGCATGGTATTCCTCGGAAAGAACCGTCAAAACCCCGTGATAAAGGCCGAATACGATGTACTGCGTGCCCGCACCGTGCCATGCGCCGTTCGCAAGCCACAAAATGATACAGGATATATGTGCCGGCAGCATCTTAGCCAGGTGAAGATGCCCCTTTTTCCTCAGAGATTTTGAAAATTTCTGCGCCGTGGACGAAAGGGACATAGGATAAAAAAGATAATCCCGAAACCATGTTCCAAGAGTCATGTGCCACCGTCTCCAAAATTCCGGAATGTCTTTTGAAAAATACGGGCGCTCGAAATTATCCACCATCTCTATCCCGAACATTTTTGCAGCGCCTCTTACGATGTCGATTCCGCCTGAAAAATCCCCGTACATCTGGAATGCGTAGGCTAGCGCCGCCACCCAGAACTGCCATCCTGAGAAATTCTGGTAGTCGTAGAACACATAATCAACCATGATTCCGGCCCTGTCGGCAATGACCATCTTCTTAAACATCCCCCACAGCATCAGATAGAGACCGTCTGTAAGATTGCGGAATACAAACTTATGCCCGTTGTACAATTCCGGCGAAAGCTGGTCGAACCTTGATATCGGTCCTTGCACGATTTGCGGAAAAAATGTAAGAAACAGCGCCGCCTTAAAAAAATTGTGCTCCGCATTTACCTTTTTCCGGTAAATATCAACGAGGTATCCCACTGCCTGAAACGTATAAAAAGATATTCCAAGCGGAAGTCCAATATGAAGCAGCGGTATGAATCCTTCGGCTCCCCCGGAAAATCTCATATTAATATCGGTAAATATCAAATCCCAGAATTTAAGCACGACAAGCATGCCCACATTGACAAGCGCTGCCGCCCAGATGCACAGACGCTTTCTGCGGATATTCTGCGCCTTTGCCGCTTTCTTATCCATATTAAGCTCTCCGGCCTTGATTCTTTTCATCTCATCCTTAAACTTAAGCTCCGATTTTTCTATCAAGATACTTAATATATAGGTTGAAATGCAGGTAATCACAATGAATACCGACAGAGCCTTGCTGCAGTATATGTAAAAAAAACAGCTCACGGCCAAAAGCCAGCGCCATTGGTACTTTTCGGACAAGCGAAAATATACCGCCAGGCTGGCAGAAAGAAACAGGAAAAAATTCAGTGATGTAAGACTCATAACACTCTCCGCTTATTCTTCTTCCTGAAGGTTCTCAACAAGCTCAACCATCGCATCCACGCAGTTGAAATTTTCCGGAAGAAGATCCTGTACATTGATGGAAACATCAAATGCGTCATTGAGCTCCCCGACCAGCGAAACAATATCAAAAGAATCTAAAATTCCATCGTCAATCAGCTTCTTTTCATTCTCAAATTCCACATCCGGCCTTAACTCCGTTAAAATTTCCATAATTTCTTCTCTCATTTTTCTTTTTCCTTTCCTATTTTTCTATTTTACCAAATGGCTGAAAATCAGCCACTAAGCATCCTTTGTAAGATAATTCTCTCTCAGGTATGTACGG
Organism: uncultured Dorea sp.; assembly: GCA_910579335.1. Classification (GTDB taxonomy): domain Bacteria; phylum Bacillota; class Clostridia; order Lachnospirales; family Lachnospiraceae; genus MD308. Next base: position 3,755 of record CAJTUQ010000058.1, read on the forward strand.
TCGATTTTATTATTTTTGTTCAACGGCAGCTTTTCAAAGTGCCGCAGCTTATTCGGAAACATGTATTTCGGAAGCTTTTTCCCCAGAGCCCTGAGCACCTCCTTGTCACAAGGCGCATCCGCCTGATAAAACATATGGATTCTCCCCGCCGCCTTATCATAAATACATACGGCCGCCGCCACAAACTCTAATGAATTAGCCGCCGCCTCTATCTCGCCCAGTTCAATTCTGTGCCCCATATGCTTAATCTGGTCGTCCTTTCTGGACAGGAAAAGAAGCTCGCCGTCATCGTTAAACTTCCCGATATCGCCCGTGCGGTATATCCGCTCCGGATATGCATCGTTCAGCGGATTCTGGCAGAAGCTTTCCGCCGTCTTCTCCGGGTTATTATAATAGCCGAGCGCAAGGCTGCTTCCTTTAATACAGATTTCTCCTGCTTCACCTGCTTCTGTCACTAACCGGTCTTTATCCAGCAAGAACACGCCGGAATTTAAAAAAGAGATTCCGATAGGAAGGGCCTCGTCATCTGAAAAAGCCCTCTCCACCTTGTAAAAAGTACAATTGCATGTAATCTCCGTAGGCCCGTATAAATTCACATAGCGGATTTGCGGCAGATATTTTCTCCAATAATTTAAAACTTTGTTATGCATCACTTCTCCTGAAAACATCGCCGTCTGCAGATATTTCGGAAGCTCCCCCGTAAATGCATTCAGGTTCTCTATAATTCTGAACGCCGACACCGCCCATATGATAGTGTTAATCTTTTTCTCGTTCATAAAAGTGATGAGCTTTGCCGGAAATGAAAACATGACTTTCGGAATAACATACATCGAGGCCCCGTTTTTAATCGTGGAATAGATATCCTTTACCGACACGTCAAAATCGAAGGGTGCCTGATTTCCAAAGATACAGTCCTCCGTAAACGAAAATTCCTCCTTGAAATTATCAATCAGATCTATCACCGAGCGGTGGCTTACCAGCACCCCCTTCGGCACTCCTGTGGAACCTGAAGTAAATATTGCGTACAGCGGGTCAGTATCCAGCGCTTCGCGGCGGACTTTCAAAAGACGCTCCTCCTGCTCTTTGCAAAGGGCAAAGCTGCTTTCTTCGGAGAGTATTTCGCTCATAATGAAAAGCCTGTCCTCCATCCCCGTCTGTAAAAGAATCCTTCTATCCTTCTCCTCCCCTAAGATAACCGCCGGATTTAACGTGTTAAGAATCAATTCTATCCTTGCGGCCGGCATCTGCCGGTCAATGGGAACATAGAAATCCCCGCTGTAGACCACACCGAAAAAACCTGTCAGGCTGCCAATCGAACGGTCGATAAAAATGGCCGCAGGACTGCCCGCAGCTCCTTTTTTCCGCTCCAGCAAGAATGCTCCAAGAAAGCGGGACTGCCTTATAAACTCCTCATACGTGATTTCTGATTTATCATCTGCAAAAAGAACCTTATCCGGAAACTGTCTGCCGGATTCCTCCAGATATTCTAAAATACTTCTCTGCATCATGTACCTCTTTTATATACAAATATCATTAAAACATTTTAATGAACCACAAGTAAAATGTCAATTGCTTTCCGTCAATCAACATGTCCGTTAATCTTTTTTGCGGAGGCTTAGCACTCCCTCTGTCAATATCCTGACGTCGTCCAGTATATAATCGAACGCACCGGCTTTGTACAGATTTATAAGAATCATCCCGACCGGAACTGCAAAAATCATCCCGAACAAACCGCCCGCCTTATATCCAATATAGAGGAATACCAGCGTAAGCAAAGGGTTCATCCCGATGCTGTCTCCCACAAGCTTTGGCTGTATGAGCTGACGGACAAGCTGCGTCACCCCGTAAAGAATTAAAAGCCCCGCAACCATCTTGTAATCCCCTACAAGAAACTTATAAACCGCCCACGGGAGCAGCGCTGTTCCCGTCCCGAAAAACGGAAGGAAATCTAAAAATGCAATTAAAATCGCCAGAAGAAACGTAAAATTCAGTCCCATAATCATAAAACCGATTACAAGAAGCCCAAAAACAACGCCCATGATTTTAAGCTGCGCTTTAAAGTATCCTCCCACTGCGTATTTTAGATTGTCACATACCATCGTCATGCGTCTTACAATCGGTTCCGGAGTGATTTTTTTGGCATAGCGCAGCACCTCGTCCCTGTCTGCGATAAAGAAATAAGCGGATATAAACGTTACAATCGTCGCCACCAGTACGGACGGTATCTTTTTTGCAAATTTCCCGGCGGCAGTCACCGTCGGCGTACTGATATTTCCCACAATCGTGCCCATCTGTTTATCAAGATTTAAAAGCACCGCGTCGAAGGCCTCGCCGATTCCTTTCGGAAGCCTTTTGTGCAGCCCCTCCATCCCTTTTCCAATTTCACTAAATCCCGCCTCCAAGTCCTTATACATAGACGGCATGTCCCAGATTAAGGTCTGTATCTCCTTGCGCAGCACATTTCCCAACAGATATACGAGCAGCACGATTCCTGCCAGGACGCCGATAATAATCAGGGCGGAGCCTAGTTTTCTCACAATTTTCACTCTTTTTTCCAGCAGGTTCACAAGCGGGGACGCAATTGCTGAAATCAGCCACCCAATTACGAAGGGCATGAAAAAAATCAACAGCTTGTATCCGGCAATAAGAAACAGTACTGTTCCGGCAAGGCTGAACGCCAGACTTACGGCCACCTTCCAGTATGGTCTCCTATCGCCCGCTTTCTCCCTAAAGTCCATATCCATATATATGCCTCTTTTCTATTGCGAAAATATCTTTCCAAACCCGTTCCAAACTATTGCGCCTGAAGAACTTCCGTCTCCACATACTCCCACAGTTCGTCTTTTCCCTGCCTGCTTACCGAGGAAAACGGGATAACCGTTGTTCCCGGCAGGACGGAAAGCCCTTCCCTCACAAGTTTGAGATGTTTATCTTTCTGGCTTCTCTTAATCTTGTCAAGCTTCGTGGCTATAACAACCGGACGGTATCCGTTCGCCACGATCCACTCGTACATCCTCCTGTCATTGGCAGAAGGCGCATGGCGGATATCAATCAATAGAAATACCGCTTTGAGCTGTTTTGAGCCATGCAGGTAGCGTTCAATCAGTTTCCCCCACTGCTTCTTCTCCTTCTCGGAAACCTTTGCGTACCCGTATCCCGGAAGGTCTACCAGATACAGTTCATCATTAATATTGTAAAAATTAATGGTCTGGGTTTTTCCAGGTGTTGCGGATATCCTTGCATACGACTTCCGGTTCATCAATGCATTGATTAACGACGATTTCCCTACGTTCGATTTCCCCGCAAACGCAATCTCCGGATACGGATTGTCCGGCAGGCTGCTGGTAATACCGCAGACTGTTTCAAGATTCAAGCTCCTTATTATCATACTTTACTCCTCAATAGTTCTTATTCCTGCGCCGTCCGCTGCTTCTTGGATTTAACAAGGGCGGCTTTGAGCACCTCGTCCATATTTGACGCCGGGATAATAGCAAGTCCCTTTGTTATTTCCGAAGAAATCTCTTCAATATCCAGCATGTTTTCCTTTGGAACAATGACTGTTTTGATGCCCGCGCTCTTTGCCGCCAAAAGCTTTTCCTTCAGCCCGCCGATAGGAAGCACTCTTCCGCGCAGCGTAATCTCACCTGTCATGGCCACGTCCGCGCGTACCTTTTTCCCGGTAACCGCCGACAGTATAGCTGTCGCCATAGTAATTCCCGCAGACGGCCCGTCCTTTGGAACGGCGCCTTCCGGAATGTGGATATGGACATCATGCTCTTTAAAGAAATCCTCCGATATCTTATAAGCTTTCCCTACAGAGCGGATATAGCTGATTCCTGTCCTTGCCGACTCCTTCATCACATCGCCAAGCTGTCCGGTAAGCAGTATTTCTCCTTCTCCCGGCATAATATTGACTTCAATCTGAAGTGTGTCGCCGCCGACACTCGTCCAGGCCAGTCCCCGGACGATTCCTACCTCGTCCGTCTCATTTGCCATCTGATAGATATACAGCTCCTTACCAAGATACTGATGGACGTTGCGCTCAGTGATATGTACGTTCGTCTTCTTTTTCTCAAATATTTCTTTTGCCGCTTTCCTGCATATATCGGCAAGCTTACGCTCAAGCTGGCGCACGCCCGCCTCCTTCGTATAGCTTCTAGCGATTTTCCAGACCGCCTTTTTGCTCACGCTGAACTGTTTCTTTTTCAGCCCGTGTCTCTCCATCTGCTTTGGAATCAAATGCTCCATCGCAATATGGAGTTTTTCATTCTCAGTATAACTGGATACCTCGATGACCTCCATGCGGTCTAACAGCGGCCTCGGTATTGTCTGAAGCGTATTGGCCGTCGTAACGAAAAGTACCTCTGATAAATCCAAAGGAACTTCGAGATAATGGTCGCGGAATTTCTTGTTCTGTTCACTGTCCAGCACCTCCAGCAGGGCAGAGAACGTATCGCCCTTGTAATCATTGCTCACCTTATCAATCTCATCCAAAAGCATCAGCGGATTTTTAACCTTCGCACTTCTCACAGCATCGGCAATCCTTCCCGGCATAGCCCCTACATAAGTCTTCCGGTGTCCCCGGATCTCGGCTTCATCTCTCACGCCGCCTAAGGAAATGCGCACATAAGGACGCTTAAGCGCTCTTGCAAGAGACTTTGCTATCGAAGTCTTCCCAGTTCCGGGAGGGCCTGCCAGACATAGGATGGGGCTGTCCCCTTTCTTCGTCAGCGCACGCACCGCCATAAACTCCAGTATCCGTTCTTTCACCTTCTCCAAACCATAATGGTCCTCGTCAAGCACTTTCTTCGCATAGGAGATATCTTTATGCTCTTTGCACTGCTTATCCCACGGCATCTCCAGCATCGTCTCGATATATGTCCGGATAACGCCCGTTTCACTGGGACTGTTCATAATATTACGAAATCTCTTTATCTCTTTGGCTAGCTTCTGCTTTACTTCCTCCGGTGCCTTCAGTCTTTCGACTGCCTGTTCAAATTCATCCGCATCAGACACTGTGCTGTCGTCGCCGAGCTCCTCGCGGATTAATTTGATCTCTTCTCTTAAAATATACTCCCGTTGATTTTTATCTACGCGCTGCCTGACTTTCGTCTGAATCTCTTCCTTGATATTCTGCACCTGTACCTCATGTATGATTCTGGATACCAGCATATCATAACGGCGCATCAAATTTACCTCTTCCAACAGCTCCTGCCTCTGTACGTAAGTAAGCAAAAGGTTGGCGGCAATTACGTCAACAAGCTTCTTAAGATCCCGTATCTCTCCTATCTGCGCAGCCAGCTCTTTATAGACCTTTGGATTCTTATCCGTATACTCTTTAAAAATGTCTTTAAGCCCCAGTACCATCGCTTCTATATTCAGCGGGTATTTATCGGC
>CAJTUQ010000058.1:9200-17658 GCA_910579335.1 uncultured Dorea sp.
ATCTTCAACAATCGATATATTGGCAATCAAACACCGGCCGGTATCTTCCATATAATTCAGCCTTGCACGCTCATCCGCCGCAATCAGCACCCGGCTCATCTTTTTCGGAAGTTTGATTATCTGCTTCACAGTAACGACGCATCCCGTCTCATACAAATCCTCGATACCCGGTTCTTCTATATCCGGGCTTTTTTGGGCAGTTAGAAACAGCTTTTGCTGTTCCTCCATTGCATACTCAATCGCAGCCAGTGATTTTTCCCTGCTCACGTCAAAATGTACCACCATCTCCGGCAATACGGTCATTCCCCTTAAAGCTACCATAGGCAGGCTCATTGTACTATTTTCCATCTTCTATTCTCCTGATTACAAAATAAGTTAGAACAAAAGAGCGGGCGCAACTATCCTTTGCACCCGCCCACACACACGAATCTGTATTCGTCAATCTACCTGTCTATTACCACTATGCACTTTCAGAGCGAATCGCCGCATGTGTACACTCCGCCAGTCCGTAACCCTTCACCACATCCTCCGTGATACGGCATGTCTGCAGTGTCTCATCCGACGGTGCATGATACATGATATCCGTCATTACATCTTCCATAATGGCGCGGAGGCCTCTTGCTCCCGTCTTCCTCTTCAAGGAAATATCAGCAATCTCTTCCAGCGCCTCCCTGTCAAACGTAAGCTCGACACCATCAAGCTCCATCATCTTCTGATACTGTTTTACCAATGCATTCCTCGGCTCTGTCAGAATGCGCATCAGCGCTGCTTTATCAAGCAGCTCCAAAGACACATTGACCGGAACTCTTCCTACCAGCTCCGGAATAAGCCCAAATTTAATCAAATCCTGCGGAAGTACCTGCGAGAGCAGGACGTCCACATTATTTTCATGCTTACTTGCAATCTCTGCGTTAAAACCGATGGACTTTCTATCGATTCTTTTTTCAATAATTTTTTCAATTCCCTCAAATGCTCCGCCGCATATAAATAAAATATTCGTCGTATCAATCTGTATCAGCTCCTGATGCGGATGTTTCCTTCCGCCCTGAGGCGGCACATTCGCAACAGTGCCTTCAATAATTTTAAGCAGAGCCTGCTGAACGCCCTCTCCGGACACGTCGCGGGTAATTGAAGGATTTTCGGATTTTCTCGTAATCTTATCAATCTCGTCAATATAAATAATCCCGTATTCAGCCCGTTCAATATCTCCGTCCGCAGCCTGAATAATCTTAAGAAGGATATTCTCCACATCCTCGCCGACATACCCGGCCTCTGTCAGCGCAGTTGCATCCGCAATGGCAAAGGGAACATTTAAAATTCTTGCAAGAGACTGTGCGAGAAGCGTCTTCCCGCAGCCTGTCGGCCCAAGCATCAGTATATTGCTTTTTCCAAGCTCCACTCCCAAATCTCTTCCCGCCATAATCCTTTTATAGTGATTATATACGGCAACGGCAAGAATCTTCTTCGCTTCGTCCTGTCCGATTACATATTCATCCAGAAATGCCTTGATTTCTTCCGGCTTTATAAGATTGATATCGGAAAACGGGCTCCAATGGCCGCCGTTTTCTTCATATCCCAGTTCTTCCTCTATGATTTCAGAGCATACATCAACACATTCGTCACAAATGTACGTATTATTCGGTCCCGCAATCAGTTTTCTGACTTGCGCCTGCGTTTTATTGCAAAACGAACATCTAATCTGATCGTCACCTCTACCTAACATGATTTCACCTCATATATTATACTCTGGTCTTAAGCCTAACGATGTGAAAGCACTTCGTCAATCAAACCATACTCTTTTGCTTCTTCGGCTGACATGAAGTTATCACGTTCCGTGTCAACACGAATCACATCCAACGGCTGTCCCGTATTCTCCGCCAGGATTTGGTTTAATTTCTGGCGGGTCTTTATAATATGTTCCGCGGCAATCTGAATCTCTGTCGCCTGTCCCTGAGCGCCTCCGGACGGCTGATGTATCATTATCTCTGCATTCGGAAGCGCAAGACGTTTGCCCTTTTTACCGCCCGACAGTAAGAAAGAACCCATACTCGCCGCCATTCCGATACATATTGTCTCGACATCACATTTAATGTACTGCATCGTATCATAAATAGCCAAACCGGCAGTCACAGAACCCCCCGGACTGTTAATGTAAAGGTGAATGTCCTTTTCCGGGTCTTCGGCTTCAAGAAATAGAAGCTGTGCGACAATAATACTTGCCGACACGTCCGTCACTTCCTCGCCAAGAAAAATAATCCTATCCTTCAGCAGCCTGGAATATATGTCGTAAGACCGCTCACCGCGGCTCGTCTGCTCAATGACATAAGGTACTAAGCTCATATGTTATATGCCTCCTGTTCACATTAAACTGCCATCCCGCCTATTTCTCCACAGCATTCTCCACAAGGAAAGTAACTGCTTCCTGGACAGCCATATCTTCTTTCATCTGTTTCTTTTCCGCATCGCTCATAAGTTCTTTAAGCTTATCGGCTTCCATCTTGTAGCTCTCAGCAAGCTTCTGAATCTCCTCAGCAAGCTTCTCATCGCTGATTTCGATATTTTCAGCTTTTACGACCGCCTCAAGGACAATACGTGTTTCGATGCGCTTAACTGCCTGCGGGCGCATCTCTTCCTCAAACTTCTCCGGCGTCATACCGGTAAACTGGAAATACTGCTCCATCGTAAGCCCCTGCGACTGCATCCTTCTGGCAAAATCATCTGTCATCTGGCTGATATTCGTTTTAATCATAGCCTCAGGAATCTCATAAGAAGCGTTCTCCACCGCCTTTGCGACAGCCTGATCCTCCTGCTTCCTCTTTCCGTCCGCTTCCTTCTGCTCTTTAATCTTTGCCTTAAGATCCGCCTTATATTCATCTAATGTATCAAATTCTGAAACTTCCGCCGCAAATTCATCATCAATTTCCGGAAGCTCTTTCATCTTAATCTCATGTACCGTACATTTAAATACGGCGTCCTTCCCCTTGAGCTCCTCTGCGTGATAATCCTCCGGGAAAGTAACTTTAACCTCGATTTCTTTTTCTGCCTCCGCGCCGATAAGCTGTTCTTCAAAGCCCGGAATAAACGAGCCGGATCCGATAGTCAGCGGATAGTTCTCACCCTTGCCGCCCTCGAATGCCTCTCCGTCCACAAAGCCCTCAAAATCCATGATGACTTCATCGCCGTCCTGAACCGCCCTGTCTTCTACCGTAACGGTCCTTGCGTTCTTCTCCGCCTCTTCCTTAAGCTTTTCCTCTATCTCTTTCTGCGTCACGCGCGTAGATACCTTGTCAACCTCAAGACCTTTGTATTCCCCAAGCGTAACCTCAGGTTTTACCGCAACCTCAGCCGTAAAAATAAAAGGCTTGCCCTTTTCAATCTGTACAACGTCAATCTCCGGTCTGGAAACAATATCAAGCTCACATTCTTCATACGCATCCGCATATGCCTTTGGTATCAGCTCATTTGCAGCATCGTCATAAAAGATTTCCGCCCCGTACATCTTTTCAATCATCTGACGAGGAACCTTGCCTTTTCTAAAACCCGGAAGGGCAATCCTGTTTTTCTGCTTCTTATATGCACCCTGAAGCGCTTTCTCTAAATCATCGGCAGAAACCTCGATGGTAAGCTTTGCCATGTTTTTTTCTAATTTTTCTACCTGTAAACTCATTTACTATTTCCTCCTATTTCTAATCCCATCCTTTGGTAGTTGTAAAATGGGCATACTGCTTTGCACTCATTAAAGAAGTATAACACAAACATTTTCAAATATCTAGCCCCCGATTTCATCTAATCGAAGTATTTTTTTGATTAAACTATCCATATCGTCTTCTTCAATGAAATAAATACCATTTGCGTCTGATTTCACTTTTAAAATCACCGTCTGCCGCTCTCCGTACCCGCTTTCCTCATGCGCTTTTTCAAGCAGCTTGTAGGAATTTCCTGCAATTTCAGCCATTACCTGATTCTGTACTTCCTCCTCGCTTCCCCCAAACTCCCCGTTCTTTACCTTCTCTGAAATCCGCAGCGCATCTTCTGTAAGAAGGTCCTTATATCTGAGAAACACATCTGACGGCTGTATGACGACCGGAACCTCATACTCCTTTTTCCCGGTTTTTTTAGCGTCTCCTACTTCGTACCGCATCGAAGCAAAAATCGCCGCGGCCAGCTCTTTAAATTCCTCCGAAGCCGCATCCGAAATTTCCATACCGTCCGTAATGTACCCCGCGACAAAATTTTCGATAAATTCCTGATACATTTCCCTCAGTTCTTCCTGGGTCGCTCCCGCTACCAATGTCCTTGCATTTTTAATGTCCCCCTGGAACTGCAGATCAAGAATCGCTTCCGTATATCCCGACGCGTCAAAACCGCCGCCGCAGCCTGCCGCCGTAAGAGGAATCATGCAAGTAATAAGAATATGAATCATTTTTTTCAATCGTCCCATAATGTTCCTCTTTATCCGCACTTTTACTCATATATAATAGACTCTGCAATACTGGCCGCCTTTTGCTTTCCCGCAAGAACCGTAATCAGCTCCAGCGCAAAATCAATTGCCGTTCCCGCCCCGCGGCTGGTAACAATATTGCCATCCACCACTACCGGAATCTTTACGATAACAGCACCCTGAATCTCACTCTCAACCGACGGATAGCAGGCAATACGTCTTCCCTTCAACAGACCCAGGTCACTAAGGACCGTAGGAGCCGCGCAGATTGCTCCGATTACTTTGCCGCTTTCTGCAAAATCCGTCACTGCCTTTCTCACGCCTTCATGTTCCTTTAAATTTGTCGTACCCGGCATCCCCCCTGGAAGGATAAGCGCATCCGCCTCTGCAAAATCCACTTCCTCGAATAAATCTTCCGTCTGCACATTAATCCCGTGCGCTCCGTGAACTTGATAATCCTCTCCGATTGATACCGTACCTACATATATCTGCGCTCTTCTTAACAAATCGACAACCGCCAATGCTTCAATCTCTTCAAATCCGTCTGCCAGCAGTACATTTACTTTAATCATGGAAAATCTCCTTTCTACTTATTTCTATTATAAATATTATCATTGTTTACTTTTTGTGTAAACTAAATTATGATGATATATACCATCAAACTAGGAGGCATAAACATGGAAATCGAACGAAAATATCTTGTAAAGAATATACCTGGAAACCTAAAAGACTTTCCCTGCCGCAGCATGGAGCAGGGATACTTAAGCACTGCCCCCGTCATACGTATCCGGAAGGATCAGGACTGCTATGAGCTTACGTATAAATCAAAAGGGCTTATGATACGCGAAGAATACAATCTTCCTCTGACTGCGGACGCCTATGGGCATCTGCTCAAAAAAATCGACGGACGGCTCATCAAAAAAGACCGTTACATGATTCCTCTTAAAGACGGACTGACCGCGGAGCTTGACATTTTTAAAGAAGAGCTTGCACCGCTTGTACTTGCGGAAGTAGAATTTCCGGACGAAGAAAGCGCCCGCGCCTTCACTCCGCCGGACTGGTTCGGCGAGGACGTCACCTTTTCCGGGAAATACCACAACAGCTCTTTAAGCCAGTGCTGACACACAAAACCCGGTAATAACCGATTGTTAGATTATTACCGGTTTTTGCGTAAAGATACAGCTTATTCTCCCATTGCAAATCCATCATGGACAGCATTCATTGCTTTATCAATGTCCTTCTCATCCACCAAAACTGTTATTCTGATTTCCGATGTGGAAATCATGTTAATATTTACTCTGGAATTGTACAATGCTTCAAACATTCTCGCCGCAACGCCCGGATTGCTCATCATACCGGCGCCTACTACTGAAAGCTTTGCCACATTGGGATTGCAGCTCACCTCTTGAATCGTGAGCCGTTTTTTATTTTTATTGAGAATTTCAATCGCGTGCTCCATATCGTCCCCGGCTACAGTAAACGAGATATCTTTTGTTCCTTCCCGTCCGACAGACTGCAGGATAATGTCCACGTTAATGTTATTCTTCGCCAGAGTGTCAAATATATTGAATGCGATTCCCGGCTTATCAAGCACGCCGATAACTGAAATCCGGGCTGTATTTTTATCCGCCGCAACTCCGGTCACTAACAGTTTCTCCATGTCTGCTCCTTCCCTGACTACAGTCCCTTCCGTATAATTCAGGCTGGACCGTACTACCAATTCCACATTATATTTTTTCGCCATCTCCACAGAACGGTTATGGAGGACCTTTGCCCCAAGACTGGCTAATTCAAGCATCTCATCGTAGGTAACTTCATCAAGCTTTCTGGCGTTCTTCACAACTCTTGGGTCTGCGGTAAACACGCCGTCCACATCCGTATAAATCTCACATCTGTCTGCATGGAGCGCCGCCGCCAATGCTACCGCCGTCGTATCGGACCCGCCCCGTCCTAATGTGGTGATATCATCATATTTGTTTACTCCCTGAAAGCCTGTGACGATTACGATTTTTCTGGAATCTAACTCATGGAGGATCCTTTCGGTTTCCACCCGTTTAAACCTGGCATTCCCGTACCTTGACGTAGAATGCATCATGACCTGAAATGCGTTGAGCGAAACCGCCGGAACATCCAGCGCCTGCATTGCCATCGCCATCAATGCCGCTGACACCTGCTCTCCTGTAGTCAGGAGCATATCCATCTCTCTTTTCTTTGCTTTCGGGTTGATATCCTCTGCCATCGCAATCAGCTCGTCTGTCGTATCTCCCATCGCAGAAAGAACGATGACGACGTCTTTTCCGGTCTTATACTCTTCAATACACCGTCTCGCAACATTGAAAATACGCTCCTTATTTGCGACAGAGCTTCCCCCGAATTTCTTTACAATCAGCATACTTCCTCCTGCAGCAGGTGCGCCATCAATTTATAGCCTTCATGCCACACATTGCCGGTGCCTGCCGCTGTTTTTTCATTATATACTGCCGGTCCTTTCTTTTCCGCCGTACTGTCATACAAAAGGTAAGGCACAGCCTCCCCTGTATGTGTCCGAGCCTCAACCGGCGTCGGATGATCCGGCAAAAGCAGCAGGCGGTATTCCTCCCCCGCTTCCTCCAGCCCGCAGATTACGGTCTTCAATACTTTCTCGTCTATATTTTCAATGGCTGCAATCTTATCCGCCGCACTTCCCTGATGCCCCATCTCGTCCGGAGCCTCCACATGGATATACGCAAAATCATAGCCTTCATATGCCAGCGCCCGTACCGCGGCTTTTGCTTTTCCTCTATAGTTCGTATGAAGTCCCCCATTGGCTCCTTCCACCGTAATAGCGTCCATTCCCGTTCCGGCCGCAATTCCTTTGAGCAGGTCGACCGCCGAAATCATAACACCCTTCCGCCCGGTCCTCTTTTCAAACGAATCCAACGCCGGCTTCTTTCCCGCTCCCCAAAACCATGCCGAATTTGCGGGGCGCAGGCCCTTCTTCCGCCTTCTTATATTTACAGGATGATTCTCCAGAATATCATAGCTTTTTTTCATCATGCCAAGAAGCACCGCATCCTTTGGCAGATATGCGCCAATCTTCTTTGTCAGTATATCGTGGGGCGGCGTAAGCTCTGACACCGTTCCCCTCTGCTGAATCAACAGATGACGGTAACTCGTTCCCACATAAAAACTGTATCCGCTTTTCTTAAGGCCCTCCTTCAATGCTTCCACAAGGATTGCCGCCTCCTCTGTGGGAATCTCGTCCGAACTGTGGTCGAGGATCGTCCGCTCCTCGTATGCGCAGTCTTCCTCGGAAAGCGTCACAAGATTGCATCGGAAGGAAACATCGGAAGCTTTCATATCTACTCCGATACTGAGCGCTTCCAGCGGAGACCTGCCCGTATAGTAAATCTTCGGATCATATCCCATGACTGCCAGGTTCGCCGTATCGCTCCCCGGCGCCATCCCCTCAGGAACCATTGACACCAGTCCTACCTCAGACATCGGCGCCAGACGATCCATCTCCGGGACATATGCCGCCTCCAGAGTCGTTCTGCCTCCCAATTCCTTCAATGGCCTCCCTGCCATTCCGTCGCTTAAAACTACAATATACTTCATCTTCCTTCTCCTTACCTGCTATCCTTCTATACGAATCATATGCAGAATCTGTTCTTTATATCGATTCGCTCTTGTGTCGTAGTCACCTTCCATCATAACCGGAGTTGTAAATCCAAACTCTCCCTCCAGCCCGTCAATTTTGATGATTTCCACATCTCCAAAAGAATATTTAAGGTTTGGAAGCATCTCGTCGGCGTCGCCCCTCATACGGATAAAAAATCTTCTTTTTGCATCGCCCTTATCTTCCAGTGTAAGCTTTTCCTGCTTCCACATCGTCATTATATTTCTGTTCAAATGCTTTGCGGCGTCTACTACGTCCGCTACAACTGCACTTGCCGTCGGAAGCTTTCCTGCGCCGCTTCCGTAAAACATTGCATCGCCAAGTACGTTTCCATGTACAAAAATCGCATTAAAAACATC
>CAJTUQ010000059.1:0-6505 GCA_910579335.1 uncultured Dorea sp.
GGATTCCGGCTTGAAAAGTATGAGGCAAACCGAAAAAACATTTCCTGTTCCTATGAGACGATGGAGCATTTTGCGAAGCTCTATCCTGACGAGGATTTTTACTTTATCATTGGGGCGGATTCGTTATTTACCGTGGAAACATGGGTTCATCCGGAAAGATTGTTTCCTACGTGTACCATTCTTGCAGCCTTTCGGGATGAGATGGATACAAGGGACGAGATGGAGCGGCAGATGCATTACCTGGAAGAGAAATATAATGCAAAAGCGTCGCTTCTTGTCTCACCCCTTATAAAAGTTTCCTCCTCTGAACTGCGAAAGCGGATAAGAGACGGAAAAAGCATTGGGGGGCTTGTCCCGGAAAAAGTGGAAGAATACATTAAAAAGGAATGTTTATATGGAGCAAAAAATAAGCAAAATAAATAAAAAGCTGCAGAAAAAACTTGATAAGGAACGCTATGAGCATACGATCGGGGTTATGTACACCGCCTCGGCGCTCGCCATGTGCCACAATGCGAATGTAGAACAGGCTCTTTTGGCGGGACTTCTGCATGATTGTGCCAAATGTATCCCAAACGATAAAAAAATAAAGCTTTGCCGTAAATACCGGCTGGAGGTATCGGATGTAGAGCGCTCGAATCCAAGTCTTCTCCATGCGAAACTTGGAGCGTATTTGGCCAGGAAGAAATACCATGTGGAGGACTACGAGGTATTGTGTGCGATTAAAAGCCACACGACGGGCAAACCGGCGATGACGCTTCTGGAAAAAATCATTTACATTGCGGACTATATAGAGCCGGGAAGGGGAGAGCTTCCAAATATGCCGGAAGTGCGGAGACTGGCGTTCCATAATATCGACGAGTGCCTGTACCGGATGCTGGAGGATACTCTCAAATATTTAAAGAACAGAAAACTTCCTATTGATGAAATGACAGAAAAAACGTATCATTATTATAAAACTACACAAGGAGAGCAGGAGGACTAAGATGGGACAGGAAAAAGACATGGTTCATATTATTTATGATGCCCTTTCGGAAAAAAAGGGGGAGGATATCAAAGTAATTGATATTTCCGGTATCTCGGTAATTGCGGATTATTTTGTAATTGCAAACGGAAGCAGTAACAGCCAGGTAGATGCTCTTGTGGAAAATACAGAAGAACAGATGCAGAAAGCGGGATATTCGCTGAAGCAGCGCGAGGGAAGCAGAGGAGGCACCTGGGTGCTGCTGGACTACGGCGATGTAATCGTGCACATTTTTGATAAGGAAAGCCGTTCCTTTTATAATTTGGAACATATATGGAGCGATGGAAAGATAATTGATATATAAAATGAAATGAAGAATGCATGAAATATTCTGCAAAACATTCAAAGCCAAAACACGCTAAAAAGAAGCTGTTTTGGCTTTTTTGCATGCCTGCATGACTCACCAGTCTACATAAAGCGAAACACGCCGATAACTTTTCCAAGAATCGCGCAGTCAGGAACAATGATAGGCTCCATTGTATCGTTTTCCGGCTGAAGGCGGATCATTCCCTCTTCTTTATAAAAGGTCTTAACAGTGGCGCCGTCTTCGATTAATGCCACGACCATATCGCCGTTGCCCGCCGCTGTGCGCTCTTCTACGAGCACGTAGTCTCCGTCAAGGATTCCGGCATTCACCATGCTTTCTCCCCGGACCTTGAGCATAAAGGTCTGCTTGTTCGGCATAAACTCCATAGGTATGGGAAAATAATTTTCAATATTCTGTTCGGCTAAAATCGGTTCGCCGGCAGCAACGCGGCCCAGAATCGGTACATTGACCATTTCGCGGCGAATGAGGTTGAAACTGTCGTCCAGAATTTCAATTGCCCTTGGTTTCGTGGGATCTCTTCTGATATATCCGTTTTTTTCCAGAGTCTCCAGATGAGAGTGAACGGAGGACGTGGATTTTAAGTGTACGGCCTCGCAGATGTCGCGTACCGCAGGAGGAAATCCCCGCTCTAATATCTGCGATTTGATATATTCTAATATTTCAAGCTGTTTTGCGCTGATTTTACCTTGTGCCATATGTAAATCCTCCCTTTCGTATAATAATAACGGTTAAAATCCCATTCAATTCATTTTGATTCCATTTAGCATAACAGGAGTAAAAAAGCAAACAAATGTTTAGAAAATATGTTCGCTGTTTTTCTCGCAAACTATTGACATGCAAATCTTTGTTCGTTATAATAGTAAAACAAATGTTCGTGAACATGCATTCGAAAAACAGGACAGGTATAGAAACAGAGGTTTGATATGAGCGGAAAAAGGAAGAAAAACAGGTTGGGATTCGGAAGATTTCTTGCTGCGGCAGTATTTATTCTCAGTATCATTGCAAACAGCAATTTTGCAAAAGCCGGGGATGATTTGAATCATGGTAAGTCCGGGCATGAAAAACTTTATAAAAGTATTCAGATTGAATATGGAGATACGCTGTGGGAAATTGCCGGTCAAAATAAAGGCTCTCACTATGAATCAAATAATGAATATATAGATGAAGTTATGAAAATCAATAATTTGAAGACGGATAAAATAAATGCAGGGCAATATTTGACGATTCCATATTACAATTATGAAATGTACAGCCTGGCCGGTGAATGAAAGAAACGTCCCCTTGCCGAAAACACTGGAGTAGTATTAAAAAGTACTACTGATAAGAAAAAACAATCTATACGTAAAATACCGATTTTTCCAAAAGATATGGACAAAAAAGTGCTGTTATGATACAATTGTAGATATTTCAAGGGGTTTAAAAGGGGGTTTTTATATGGCTAAGCCACGTACTTATCATGAACAGACAACCATTGACTATACTTTGCGTCTCAGGGAAATATTGAAGACACTGCCGCCTTTTGCGCATGATTTTTTCCGGGCCATTGAGCCTACGTCGTCTATCAGGACAAGAATGAATTATGCTTACGATATACGCGTGTTTTACCACTATCTGATGGAGAATAATCCGGTATACAGACATTATGCCATCCAGCAATTTACAGCCGCTGATTTGGCGCGTTTAGAGCCCGTGGATATAGAGGAATATATGGAGTATCTTAAGGTTTATAAGCGTGAGGATGATGAAACTATGGTAAACGGTGAAAAAGGCCTGGCAAGAAAGATGTCTGCTCTTAGAAGTTTTTACGGCTACTATTATAAACGTCAGGTTATTTCGAACAACCCGACTCTGCTTGTAGAGATGCCCAGAATACATGAGAAGGCTATTATCCGATTGGATGTTGACGAGGTGGCTCTGCTGCTGGATTTTGTTGAATCCGCGGGGGAAAAGCTTACCGGACAGGCACTGGCTTATTACCGCAGGACAAAATCGAGGGACTTGGCTATTCTTACACTGCTTTTAGGGACAGGCATCCGTGTCTCGGAATGTGTCGGGCTAGACCTGAATGATGTTGATTTTAAAAATAACGGAATTACCGTAACCCGGAAAGGCGGAAACCAGATGGTTGTGTATTTCGGAGATGAAGTTGCCGATGCATTAAGGCAATACATCGAAGGCGACAGAAAGAAGCTTATTCCGCTCTCCGGCCATGAAAATGCACTTTTTTTGTCAACGCAGCGGCGTCGTATGGGTGTCCAGGCGGTTGAAAACATGGTTAAAAAGTATGCCAGACAGGTAACGCCGAACAAAAAGATAACGCCTCATAAGCTTCGGAGCACCTATGGAACTTCTCTTTATAAGGAAACCGGGGACATTTATCTTGTTGCGGACGTTCTCGGACATAAGGATGTAAATACTACAAGAAAGCACTATGCGGCAATTGACGAGGACAGGCGGCGCATGGCGGCATCTGCAGTGAAATTGAGGGAATCATAGGTGTAGGCGGATTATAGTGATGAATGAAAATGCAAGGAAAGGTGAATGAGGGAATGAAGCTGCAGCAGCTATTAAGCTATACACGGAAGGCCGTGGATGAATATCAGATGATCGAGGAGGGGGACCATATCGCGGTAGGTATATCCGGAGGCAAAGACAGCCTGACGCTTCTATATGCACTGCAGGGTCTGAGACGTTTTTATCCGAAGCACTTTAAGCTGAGTGCAGTTACGGTAGACTTAGGTTATGACAAATGTGATTTTACTCCTGTCAGCAGCCTGTGCAGGCAGCTGGATGTCCCTTACCATATTGTAAAGACAGAGATTGCCCGCCTTTTATTTGATGAGCGCAAGGAACCCAACCCCTGTTCTCTGTGTGCGAAGATGAGAAAAGGTGCATTAAATCAAGAGGTTAAAAAGATAGGGTGCAACAAGGTCGCCTATGCGCACCATAAAGATGATATGATTGAGACAATGCTTTTAAGCATGCTTTTCGAAGGGCGTTTCTACTCCTTTTCCCCAAGAACTTATCTGGACCGTATGGATTTGACGGTTATCCGCCCGATGATGTTTGTGGATGAGGCGGAGGTGATTGGATTTCAGAATAAATACAGCCTTCCCATCGTAAAAAGCAGATGTCCCATTGACGGCTATACGAAACGCCAATACGCAAAAGAACTGGTACAGCAGTTGAACCGGGAGCACCACGGCGTGAAACAGCGGATGTTTACGGCGATTTTAAATGGCAATATAAAAGGATGGCCGGAACGTACAGTGCATGTGAGGTAAGCTATACTGACATTCCGGCGCAATTTTATTTTTAGATTTTAAAGTCTGGCTTTTAAAGCTTTCTGTCTGCTGCGGTTTCCTTAAGATGTACAAGATGTTTGATGTACTCTGCAGTTCCGTCGATTCCAAGCATGGAGCTGCAGATACTTGCATCATAGCTCTCGGAAGCGCCCCATTTTTTATTGCTGTAATAGTTATAATAACTGGAACGTTTCTTATCCGTCTTGGTAATTAATTCTTTTGCCTTTGCATCCGTAAGGTCGTATATCCGCGCTATCCGCCGTATCCTCGCGTTTATATCGGCATGTACGAAAAGTCTCAATACATTGTCATACTCCTCTAACGCATAATCCGCACATCTGCCTACAAGGATGCATGGCCCTTCGTCTGCAATCTTTTTGATGGCATCGAACTGTGCCAGAAAGACTTTATGGTTAATCGGCATATCCGAATAGCTTCCCGCTGTGTAACCTAAGGAATAAGTGTCCATAACAAGGGAATAAAGGAAACTGTTCGTCGGCTTCTCATCATGTGTTTCAAACAGCTCTTGGCAGATTCCGCTTTCTTTTGCGGCCCGGTCGAGCATTTCTCTGTCATACAGCTTAATTCCAAGATCCTTTGCAACTTTTCTTCCGATTTCCCTTCCGGCACTTCCAAATTGTCTTCCAATGGTAATGATTGTTTTTGTCTTAGCTTCTGTCATAAACGTATCACGCTCCTTCTATTGGCTGATATGCAAATAAATAAGCATTTAATATTTCTGCCGCAAATAATCTGCATATAATTAAATATTATATAATAATTTCTCATAAAAGTATAGATTATTTCCTGTTTATTCTAAGCTGATCCAGAATATCATTAAAATATTTTGGAAGCGGCGCGTTAAATTCCATATACTCTCCTGTTCCGGGATGGATAAATCCTAATGTTTTAGCATGAAGCGTCTGTCCCTGAAGCTTTGGAAACGGGGATTTTTTCAGTCCATAAACGTTATCGCCAAGCAGCGGATGACCGATACTTGCCATGTGTACGCGGATTTGATGCGTGCGTCCTGTCTCCAGACGGCACTGGACATAAGTGTAGCTGCCGAAACGTTCCAGAACATGGTAATGTGTTACGGCTTCTCTCCCGTTTTTCGCGTGAGTACTCATTTTTTTCCGCTCCGTCGGATGCCGTCCTATGGGCATGTCTATACAACCTGTGTCGTCTTTTAGATTTCCGTGAACGACTGCTTCATAGACTCTGTGAATGGAATGTTCTTTTAATTGAGCGGACAGGGAGCGGTGCGCAGCATCAGTTTTGCATACTACAAGTGAACCTGTCGTATCCATGTCGATCCGATGTACAATTCCAGGGCGGAGTTTTCCGTTAATTCCTGATAAATTGTCTCTGCAATGATATAAGAGCGCATTTACCAGCGTACCGGAATAATGGCCGGGAGCGGGGTGCACTACCATCTGTTTTGGTTTATCGATAACAATTACATCAGAATCTTCATAAATAATAGTCAAAGGGATATTTTCCGGCGCAATGTCCGGCATTTCGGGTTCCGGGAAAAAAACGGATACACAATCACCAAGAACAAGCCTGTAACTGGCTTTTACAGGCTTGTCGTTAACTTTCACAGATTGTTCTTTAATCAGTTTCTGCAGAAAAGAACGGGAACGATCCGAAAATTCTTCGGAAAGATATTTATCAAGTCTCTCTCCCGCTTCATTCTCTACGGTTATCAATTCATTCAAGCTGTCCCACCTTCACTTTTTTTGTTACGGTATATTGTTTCAAGTTCGTCCTCTTTGTAATAGAAAACAAGCAAAAATGCCAGAATAAATGCAGCGGCGGTCACATAGATATCAGCAACATTAAAAATTG
>CAJTUQ010000059.1:6532-14732 GCA_910579335.1 uncultured Dorea sp.
AGTATAAAAAGTCTACGACAAATTTTCGTATCGTCCGGTCTATACAGTTTCCGACGGCTCCGGCCATAAGAAATACCGCACAGAAACGGAGCGGAAAAAAACGCCGGTTCATCGGAACCCGTATATAAAACCATACAATCACAATACTGATAACTGCGGCACTCATGAGAAAAAAGAACTGCTGGTTCTGGAACAGGCCGAATGCGGCCCCTCTATTTTCCAAATACTGCAGTTCAAATATCCCGTCCAAAATGACAAAGGGCTTCTGCCCTTTGAGCCGGGCATAAGCCAGATGCTTTGTATACTGGTCCAATACGATGCAAAAAAGAGTCAAAATAACAGCCGCAATGTAATGTACGGTTCGTTTTTCATTGTCCTTGAACTTCATATTTGTAAAATCCTCACTCTAATAGAAATTTATAATACAAATTTTGGGGTTAAACCTTTATTCTAAATTCTTTATATAAATTTTCGTACTGAAATATAATAACGTCCTTTTTTTGTCTCGGACAAGATGCCGTCAAAGGAAATACGTCCCAGTCCGCGTACTGACATAAGGTTCCCCTCTTCTAAACGGTATCCGTTGCTTGTGATAAGCTTGCCGTTCACAAAGACTTTCCCAGCCGTGATATATGCGGTAAGCCGGCTTCTTGACATTGGAAAAGCCACGGACATTACGGTGTCAAGTCTTACGGAAGGTACCGTACCCTTCACCTGCGTAAAGGAAGGAGTATAGGAAATGTCCCGGTTTTCTATTCTTTCGCACTGTACGGCCGTATGGCGGATACGTGTAAGATTACGAATAATATAATCTGCAATTTCTTCACATAAAAATATGACCGCTTCCGTATCCTTGACAAGAATATCTCCGAATTTGGAACGCTCGACTCCCAGATTCATCACAGAACCCAGATAATCCCGATGGGAAAGCTCCTCTGCAAAACGGAGATTTAAAGGCCGGATAACAACTGCCTGAATCGGATAATTCCACCCGGACGGCATAGAGGCTCCTTTGTCTGTCAGAGAGCCTCGGTCTGTGTTTTCAGATAGGGTATAATAAAGAGCATCAGGTAGAAATGCTATCATCTGACGCTCGGATAAATCATAGCCCCCAAAGGCCTTATACCTTGAAGGGAACAGGCCTTTGGGCGTCGTATGCAGTATATGAAGTTCATTCAGATTCAAAAAATCTGAAAAAGTCACAATCTCCCTCTGGTATGCCTTATTCGATAAATCCACCAGATGTTTTCTGAGCATAAGTTCTTCTTTATTCATAGCAGCAAAAAACCTTTAAAACCTTGAACGCATGGAGGAAGCGTCAAAGGACGTGTTCAGAAGATCCTGCAAATCTCCGGAAATATCTACGTTTGTCGGAGTTACCAGGAAAATATAATTGGAAATCTTTTGCAGGTTGCCGTCGATTGCATAGGTCGCACCAGAGGTGAAATCGATAATGCGCTGGGCAATTTCCAGGTCAAGCCCCTCAAGATTCAGGATAACGGTGCGCCCGCTAAGAAGCGTTTCTGTTATCTCACGCGAATCCTCAACAGAAGTAGGCTTTACAACGCATACTTCCATGCTCACATTATTCCTTCTTGCCGGCTGGCGCATCGGAGTTACCTTGCTGCCGCCTGAACGAGAGCTTCCCTTCGAACGCGGAGCAACCTCGTAAGATTCATCCTCGTCCTCTTCATAAGATTTATTCCTGTTAAAGAATCCCTTTTTGGGTTTCTCTTCATATTCGTCATCATATTCATCATCATAGAAATCATCGTAATCATCGTCATCATCACTTAATTTCATGATGTCCAAGAACTTGTCTAATACTCCCATATTTTAAAACTCTCCTATCTTATGTTTATACATGTAAATAATCGCGCTCGCCGAAAATTCCGGTTCCGATGCGGACTATCGTCGCCCCCTCTTCTATGGCAGTCTCATAATCGTTGGTCATGCCCATAGAAAGTACACCCACATTAACATTATCAATGTTTTTGTCGGCAATGTCAACAGACAATTTGCGTAAACGGGCAAAAATGGCACGATTTTCTTCAGCATTTTTCACAAACGGCGCAATGGTCATAAGGCCGAGCACGCGAATATTAGAGAACCTGGAAATTTCATCTATCATAGCGTCCAAATCATCCGGAAGCACTCCGAATTTGGTGGGTTCTTTCGCAACATTTACTTCAATTAAAATATTTGCTGTCAAATTATGCTTTTTTGCTTCCTTGTCAATCGTTTCGGCCAGCTTTATGGAATCTACAGAGTGTATCAAATCTACTTTATCGATAATGTACTTTACTTTGTTGCGCTGCAGATGGCCGATCATATGCCAGCTGATATCCTTTGGCAGAGCCTCATATTTATCCACTAACTCCTGCACTTTATTCTCACCGAAAGTACGGACGCCCAAATCATAAGCTTCTCTTAAAGTCTCGATAGGCTTTGTCTTACTCACTGCAATGAAAGTAACGTCTTCCCTCCTGCGTCCGGAACGTTCGCAGGAAGCGGTAATTTTTGCTTCTACCTTCTGTAAATTCTCTTTTAACATACTCAAAACTCCTTAAAATACAACACTGTTTTCTGTTACGGTATCGCCGTCAAGCGCTATATGGTCATAATTTGTAAGACTGTAATCATTTCCTGCTTTTACAATGTAATATTCATCGCTTTCACAGAGAATTTCGATTTGCTTAAAGACAGCATATCCTTTATTAATGTTATAAACGCCTTTCAATGATTTTGCCGCTTTGAGCGGATAAGTTTCAGAAGATTCCGGCCGGATAAGTACGCACTCTTCCTCAAAAACCTGGGGATCCAGATATACCATGTCGTTTTCCTGATTCCAGTAGTAAACATCAATTTTCTTAAATTCAGCCGTGTCCTTGCCCGTATCAATGAGAACGCCGGTATCTTTACTGTTGCCTCCCTGTGTCAGATAGTCTTTTGGCACGGTATAGAATTTTTTGTCTACAACAGAGGATTTCGGTATTTTAAGTCCGGACTCGTCCTCAAGAATCAATTCGATATCCAGATACCGCTCTTTTGCATAACGGATCATGGAAGAATGAAACGTAAGGAAACCAAGATTTGTGCCGGAGACGGGATGAATCTCAAAATCCGCCCGTTCAGTCTGGTTATCCTTGGAGAACTTTACTTTCACCCGCTTCTTTTCCGACAACTCTTTTGCCGTATCTTTGCTTAGAGAAATTACAAGTGTCCATGTGTCGCTTGTGATAAGCTTGTAAAGCGGGGCTCCCTGCCGGACGGAAGTATTGTTTGCCATAGTTTCTATCTTATAGTTTTCTTTTGACAACATGTCCTCCGTAATATCCGAAAGGGCGACTGTCTCAAAGCCGTCTAAGGAATACATGATAATGCCGTCCGCCGCCGCTTTGTATACGTTCAGTCCATTCCGGTTCTGCGTAAGCATTTCTCCAAGCTGGGCCTGCCTGCTCTGGCTGGATTTGCTTTCCAGCACATTGCGGATATTGTCTTTTAAAGTATAGACGTCCCGAAATTGAGATTCGTCGAAATTTTCGCTGAAGGATTGGATTTTCAGCAGCAAGGCGGCCTGTTCATCCGCAGACAAAGCGGCCTGTCCATCAGGACCAAGCTCCCGGAAACTGAGCTTTTCTCTGGAAAGCGTATAAACATCCGTTCTCGCTCCCACCTTGCTCCCTTCCGGACTAAAGTAATTGACATAACCCTCCGCCTCAGAAGCAATCACCTGTTCCTGCCTCACCACAAGCCCCGTATACGCCGTATCCCGTAAAATAGAACCCTCCCGGACTTCATATACGGACACGTGCTTACTTGTAAGATATGTAAAAATTGTTACGATTAAATAAATCAGAATAATACCAAAAATGACGATGCCGATATTAAAGTGCGGTTTTTTCCGGTACGTCTGTATATTGGTCAATTTTTTATCTGCCAAAATCATGCCCCCTGTAACTTATCTAATGCTGCTCCGCCAAGATAATGAAAACATTTTCCCTGGTAGCTTCCCTGCAAAGACATTTGTTCTATAAATTCGTCTCTTAATGCCCACCAGCTCTTACCCCAGTTTGAGAAAACGGCGTCTTTTTGAGGTATGCGCGAAAACAGTCTTTCTATAGCGATATCCGGATTCAGGTTTTCCAAAAATGCGATCAGCCTTCGGATGTATTCTTCTTCTGCGCATACGGATATTGTACCATTTTCAAAGTCTTCACACAACCGAGTGTTTTTTGCAATATAGAGTGAATGGATCTTTACGGAGCTGGTCCTGAGAGAAGAAATGACTCTTGCGGTCTCCGTACAGTCTGTGATGTCATCTCCGGGGAGGTTTAAAATCACATGGGTGCATATTTCAAAACCGTATTCGCGGATTACAAGCACCGCATCGATAAACTCGGCGATTCCATGCCCTCGGTTTATAGCACGCAGCGTGTGGTAATTTACGGTTTGCAGTCCAAGCTCTACCGTCACGTCGATCCGGTGTTTTTCTGCGGTTTCCTTTAAGGCTTCGAGATATTTTCTGCGGACGCAGTCAGGTCTTGTGGAAATGCTGACTGCGGCAATATCCGGTATGCTTGCAGCTTCCTCAATATAATGTTTAAAATCCGCAAGCGGAAGAAACGTGTTTGTATAATTTTGAAAATATGCAATAAATTTATGCGCGTGGTATTTGGATTCTATGAGCTTCTTTGTGTGTTCAAGCTGTTTTGCAACAGGCGTAAGAGAACTCATTGCCTCGAATCCTGTCCCGCATCCGGCGCAGAAGCTGCATCCGCCCTCCCCGTCCATACGGTTCGGACAGCTCACAGGAATATTTATCGGAAGTTTATATACTTTTTCGCCATATTTTTCTTTTAGATAATCGGAATATGCGTAATAAAGTCTTTGGCCGTTTTTCATAAATTTTCCTTTTCATGTATAATCAGCGCCTTTTTGAACATACTAGATTTAGTACGAAAAAAGGAGGCGTTAATTATGAAATGGTTTGATAATACAGCACTGACGCTCGTTATTGTCGGTGCGGTCAACTGGTTATTGGTCGGAATTTTCCGTTTTGATTTAGTTGCATTCTTATTCGGAAATTTGTCATGGTTTTCACGTATTGTCTACGCAATCGTAGGACTGTGCGGCTTATACCTTATCAGTCTCTACGGAAGAATCGGCAGTACGTCTGAAATGCAGTCCTAAGCTTTCGGAAACGAGTACCGAAAGCGGACGAAGCTGCCGTAAATAAGGGGGAATCCTAAACATAAGAAGGATGCCCCCTATTCTTTTCCGTCGGAAATCCCTTCAATCAGCGCAGTCATATCCTGATAGAGAAGCTCTTTCGTCTCAGCGCCCATAACGATAGATATAAAAGGATTTCCACTGTCAGATTGATCTAATAAAATCAGGCAGTTTCCGGCGCTTAAAGTAGTGCCGGTCTTGCCGCCGATGATTTTCCCGCTCTTTGGAAGTTCGGCTTCTCCCAAAGCGTAGTAGCTGGTAGGCTCCCATTCTATTACGATGCTGCTTCCGTCTGCTCTTTTCACGTCCGCCTGATAAGAATCTGCCTGTATAATTTCCATAAACTTATCATACTTCATGCATTGGTTGAATATGAGATACATATCGTAGGCTGTCGTATAATGATTCTCATTGTGGAGCCCGTTGGGATTCACAAAATGGGAATTTGTCGCCATAATCTCCTGCGCCTTCTCATTCATCATCTCTGCGAATTTATCTGCGCTTTTGCCTACGTGCTCGGCAATTGCCACTGCGTTGTCATTGCCGGAATAGACAAGCAGTCCGTAGAGAAGGCTTTCCAGCGAAAGCTGGTCGCCCTCCTGTATCCCGCAAGTCTGTTCATCCAAAGCGAACTTTCTTGAATCGGCATTCGCAGATACCGTGACTGTCTCGGATAAGTCCGCCCCGCTCTCAAAAGTGACGAGCGCCGTCATCAGTTTCGTCAGGCTGGCAGGATACATTTTATCATGAACCTTGTAGGCGAAATCGGTAGTTTTCCCTTCCACGTCAAACAGCGCCGCCGCCTTTAACGTACTGGTATCCGGTGCGCCCGCCATATCAATGTCCTTTGCTGCGACACACAAATCCGCCGAATACAAATCTCCCCTGTAAAGCGATTGATTATAATTGGAAGATTCATATTCAGCAGCCAGATGCTCTTCTTTTGAGTTAGATGTCATATAGTAAATACCCGCTGCCGCAAAACATTGCAGAATGAGAAATACTGTCATCAGACGGACAATAATGCTTCTCCTCCTTCGGGCTTTTTTGTATTTTGCTGATTTATTACCGGTACATTTCACGCCAATCCAAATCTCCTCTGTCAATTGCCAGAATTACTAGCTCTGCCGTGGCAAGATTCGTTGCCATCGGTATATTGTAGGTGTCGCACAGACGAATCACGTCATTCACGTCCGGTTCGTGGGGCTTCGGATTTGAGGGTTCACGCAGGAATATCAATGCGTCAATGTCATTCTGGGCAATCTGCGCTCCCAACTGCTGCTTGCCGCCGAGAGGGCCTGCCAGATATTTGTGGATGTTCAGATTTGTAACTTCTTCGATTAACCTTCCTGTTGTACCTGTTGCGTATAAGTTGTGTTTGCTCAATATTCCTCTGTACGCAATACAGAAATTTTGCATCAGAGTCTTTTTTGAATCATGTGCAATCAAACCAATATTCATTATATTCACGCTCCTTACTGATACTTCTTCGGTTGTAATCCGACATTTAGCACAAAACCAATTCCCATGTAAAGACTTACAAGGGAAGTAAGCCCATAGCTTACAAAAGGCAGAGGGACACCGGTATTAGGCATCAGGCCTGTTGCTACCGAAATATTGACAAAACTCTGGACTCCGATGAGTCCTCCTACCCCGCAGCAGATAATCCTCCCGGATAGGTCCTGTGCACGTATTCCAATCAATATACATTGTATCACAATTAATAATAATAAAGCAATAACTATACATCCTCCGACAAAGCCTAATTCCTCACCCACGATTGCAAAAATAAAGTCTGTCTGCGGCTCCAGAATGAAATTCCCGTTTTTAACGGAAGTGGTCGTGTTATTATTGAGCCCTTTGCCTACAAGCTTTCCGGAACCGATAGCCATTACAGAGTTATTCTGCTGGTAAGCCTCGTCGCTGGAATATTCTTCCGGGTTGATGAAAGCAAGGATACGTCTCTGCTGGTAATCTTTAAGAAACGGTTGGTTAGGCATGACTGCAATCGTAAGGAAAAGAATCGCAGCCGGAATCAGCACGAGCAGTATCTTTCCTATCACCCGGTAGCTCAAGCCGCCTACATAGATAAGCAGGCACAAAACCAGAGCGGTAACAATTGTTGTGGAAAGATTCGGCTCTATAATAATCAGTCCAAGCGGGATTGCCGCAAGTATGGCATATTTGATTAAGGATGCAGCGTCATTAATATCTTCCGTATGATTCATAATAAATTTTGAGAAAAACAATATCAAAAGTATCTTTGCAAGCTCTGACGGCTGAAAAGTCGTAAATCCCAAATTAATCCACCGCCTTGCCCCGTTTACCGTCTGGCCGATTACAAATACGCTGCCCAGGCTTGCAACGGCAGCCAGGTAAATGAGCCAGTAAAACTCCAACACCCATACATAGTCAAACAAAGAGACTACAGCCATTACAAAAAGCCCGAATATGACTCCGAATATCTGCCTGCTCTGGTATATCTCTCTTGCGCTTCCCACTACGAAGATGCCGAGGACGGAAAGGGAGGCAACCAGCGCCGCCAGTGTAAAATTATAGTTCTTTATGTGGTATACTTTTGCAAATCTAGGTAATTTCAATCTTCTTCTCCTAAAAAATCAATAAGTAAATGTGTCCGTGTTATCTGCACGTGAAAATTATCTTCTGTAAACTCGATATACTTTGAAAGTACTTCGTAAAGCTCCCGGCATATTTTATCATAGGATTCCGGCGTACAGTTCACGCGGTCTGAAGTAACCAGCGCCCTTATCCTGTCCCTTGCTATGTTAACAGACGATTTTCTCTGCATGATGACCTGCCTCCTTAATCCCTCTTGAACAGATGGGACAGGATGGAAAGAAGTCCGCCCCCTTCGGTGATATCCATAACAGGAATCTCCTCGCCGGTAATTCTGCGGCAGATATTTTCATAAGCCTTTCCAGCTTTAGAATCCATGCCGATAACCGGC
>CAJTUQ010000059.1:14801-17214 GCA_910579335.1 uncultured Dorea sp.
CATCATCAACCGACATCATATCGCCTTTCCGCACCATATCCACGCGGATGCGGTTAATAATGAGCGAATTGCTGCGGAGCTTATTTTTTTCCAGCAGCCCGATGATACGGTCTGCGTCACGGATTGCAGATACTTCCGGAGTCGTTACGACAATGGCCCTGTCTGCGCCGGCAATTGCATTTTGGAATCCCTGTTCGATTCCTGCCGGAGAATCCAGAATTACATAATCAAATTCCTCTTTCAGTTCCGATGTGAGCTTTTTCATCTGGCCGGGCGAGACCGCCGTCTTGTCCTTTGTCTGGGCGGACGGCAGCAAATATAGGTTCTCATACCGTTTGTCCCGTATTAGGGCCTGCTTTAACCGGCACGTGCCTTCGATGACGTCGACAAGATTGTAGACGATAAGATTCTCAAGCCCCATCACGACATCGAGATTGCGCAGCCCCAAGTCCGTGTCGATAACTACGGTCCTTTTCCCAAGACGGGATAAGCCCGCCCCGATATTTGCTGTTGTTGTTGTCTTTCCGACACCGCCTTTTCCTGATGTAATTACAATAACTTCTCCCATGAATTACTTCCTCCTATTTTTTGTTTGCTTGAAGGTTTTGGGCATAAAATGCCTTTATCATTGGTGTCTGAAAGTTCCATATATGGATTTTAGTCTCCACCGGATTTCTCTGTAACTTTTTTCGCCTTTCCGGTAATAAGATTCTTTTCCGGAGTAAGCTTATAATAATATTTCATAAGATCACTGCCGACTTCGGCTGCATTTCTTGAACTGTATCCGTTGGCTATCCGGACGGTAAATGCGATTTCCGGATTATCGCTTGGAGCGAAGCCGACGAAAAGACCGTGGTCGGGATGAGTCTTACTTTGCTGTGCAGTACCCGTTTTGCCGGATAATTGTATGGAACGGTTGACGTCGGAAAATATTGCTTTTTGTTCGTCACGGACAACCCCTCGCATACCTTTGTGGATGGCGTCCCACGAAGAATCGCTGACCGCGTCAATGGTGTTTTTTATCTTCGGTTCAAATTCTTCCAGCACCTTGCCGTCAGGAGATGTCGTCTTGCTTAAGAGCGTTAAGTCAAATACGGTTCCTTTATTGGCGACTGCCGTAATATATCTTGCTATCTGAGTCGTCGTGTAGTTGTTTGTTCCCTGTCCGATAGCGGTCGGCACGGAAGCGTCGTCGGAAATCTGAGGCTGCGCCTCCGGAATCTCCACGCCGGACAAATCGCCCAGCCCGAACATCTCTGCATACTCTTTCAGCTTGTTAATACCTGTTGTGCTGGAATAGTATTTTGTCGTTGCAGAACCTTCGTCATCATCAGAGCCTAGTTTAGACCTTCCCTTTTCTTTCAGACTAAGCCGGTAACCGACCTCAAAGAAAAAGCAATTGCACGAATGCGTAATCCCCCCTTCAACGTTCAGCCCGCCGTGGGATTCCGGATATGCCCAGCACTTAGGGTTTGGCTCTACCTTTTTGTAAATGCCTGAACAGGGGAGGTAATTACCGAGATTGATAACTCCTTCCGTAAGTCCCGCCGCCGCCACCAGCGGCTTGTAGGTGGATCCCGGCGCAGTCTTCTCCTGCGTCGCATTGTTGTAAAACGGACGGGACAAATCCGTCACCAGTTTGTTGTAGTAGTTCGAATCCATTGAATTGGCAAGCCGGTTATTGTCGTACCCTGGGTATGATACGCAGGCAAGCACCTGCCCCGTATTCGTGTCCGTCATAACCATAGACCCCGTACAGGGCTCAAGGCCGAGCTGTCCGGGAGTAAGCTTCAAATCCTCAATCTTGCCGCGGATAAAATCATATGCTTTAAATTCCCCGGACGCAAGCCGGTTGTACTGGTCTTCGTCATATTTTAATACACCCTGCTCGTAAAGCATCATGCTGATCTGCCTTCCGGTTACGGAACCGGCTTTAATCATATATTTGTAGATAACCTTGTCAAAACTGTTGTTTGTTTCAAGACGGTTTAAAATGTAATTTTTCAGGCCGTCATAGATTTCGCTGGAATTAGAGTATTTTTCACCTTTTGCCACATTGTCCTTAAGCTTTGAAGTATCCACCCAGTTTTTTGAAATCGCATAATTCAGATACGTATATACATTGATGGATTCATCGGTTCGCCAAGCCTTGTAAGTCTCGTCCGAGGTATCGATGGCACTTGAAAGAATCACTTTATTGTTGGTCGTCAGCATATCCGTGACAATGTAGGTCAGGTAGGCCTGCCACTCCTGCGACAGATCCTTGTATGCCTTCTCATTCGGGCTGCTTAAAATCTCAGAAACCCTGCTTAACACTTTCTGCTTCTTCTCGGAAAATGCCCGGTACACCTCTTTTTCCGTGTCTTTGGCATCGTCTTCGGAAAAATGGTTCATGTCGAGGATGTCATTGGAT
>CAJTUQ010000060.1 GCA_910579335.1 uncultured Dorea sp.
GAGGAGGAAGGCATCCTTACCACGGGCTGTGCCGGCGGTATCAGGATTACTACGGAGATTCCGGTGACAAGAGAGGAAAAAAGCGGCGTTATTGTCAAAGCAAAAATCAAGGGACTTAAGGGCGGACATTCCGGAGCAGAGATACATGAGCAGCGGGGGAACGCCCATAAGCTGATGGGCCGGCTCCTTCGCCGTATATCCGAGGAAGTGGATTTTAACCTGATTGATATAGCGGGCGGCAGTAAAGAGAATGTCATAGCTATGGACAATACGGCAAATCTCATTCTGTCCGGTGATGATGCGCAGAAGGCGGTTGCAGTGACGGCAGAGATGAAAGCGGTGTTCGAGAATGAGTTTATGGGAGACGAGCCGGGACTGACCGTGACGGCGGAGATTATAGAGGAAGGAAGCTGCAATGCGTTTGACAAGGCGTCTACGGAGCGGATGATAGCATATCTGATTATTAATCCGTACGGGGTGCAAGGATTCAGCAGGAAGCTTGAGGGGCTGACGGAGAGCTCTATCAATATCGGAGTGGTGAAGACAAATGAGGATACGGTTGAGACAGTATATCTGATGAGAAGCTCTGTTGAAAGCCTGAAACAGTATATGCGTATCCAGATAGAAGAGTATGCGAAGCTGATCGGTGCGAAGACAACGATTAACAGCGAGTATCCGGCATGGCAGTATGACCCGGATTCAGAGTTAAGAAAGGTGATGGAAGGCGTTTACAAAGAGATGTACGGAAAAGCGCCGGCTGTCTTTGCCGTGCATGCTGGGCTTGAGTGCGGAATGTTCCTCGGAAAGAGGCCGGATCTTGACTGCGTGTCGATGGGTCCGAATATGTGCGATATTCATTCCTATAATGAAAAGCTTGACATTGCTTCCACGGAACGTACATGGAATTATCTGAAAGCTGTGCTGGCGGCTTTGAAATAGAGCGTTGTCAGAAAGTAAAAGAAAACGGCCTGTCCCATGAATATGGGGCAGGTTCTTTTTCATATAGTGCAAAAAAGAGAAGAAAGTACATGGCAGGATGTATTACAGACATTATCGAAAGCAGTATTTAAACAGCGGAAAGCTTTTTACTCTTATCCTTCTGCTGGCGCTGTTTACAGTGCTTGAGACAGAGAAGCTAAGCGGCATGGGAGTCTATCATACGGAAAGAAAAAAGAAGCTTTCCGATGAGTCGTTCCGAAGTGAGTTTTTTTCGGACGGCATGTGGGAGAAAGAGGAGGAGCTTCCGGCGCAGTGCAGGCAGTATATGAAGCAGGTGAAAAATGAGGCGGTCTATTTTCCGGTTCCGGAGTCTACATTGGATTCTTCTCTGGAAACATCTTTCACAAACAGCTGGATGGGGGAACGTACCTATGCGGGGAAAAGAGGACATGAAGGCACGGACATTATGGCGGCCAGAAACCAGAGGGGGCTCTATCCGGTGGTCAGTATTACGGACGGCGTAATCAGTAATCTTGGGTGGCTTGACAAAGGCGGATACCGAGTCGGAATTACGACAGGAGACGGTACGTACTATTACTATGCGCATCTGGATTCCTATGCCAACATTAAGGAAGGCAGTCCGGTGAAGGCAGGAGAGCTTTTGGGCTACATGGGCGATTCCGGATACGGAAAAGAGGGAACTACCGGACAGTTTGACGTACATTTGCATTTAGGCATATATTTTTATTCGGACGGAGAGGAAATCAGTGTAAATCCGTATTATCTTCTGAAACATCTTGAAAATAATAAATTAAAATACGCATATTCCTAGAGATATACAATGGAATGTGTTATACTAAAACTGTATGCGCAAAAGTACAGAAAGTTTATAGATGGAGGAAGGGCATGAGGCTGCCAGAAGAGTTTGAAGAGAAGATGAAGGAGCTTTTAAAAGAAGAGTTCCCGGAATATATTTCCTGTTACGAAAAGCCCCGGTATTATGGCCTGCGGGTGAATACGGATAAGATATCGGCGGAAGAATTTGAAAAAATCTGTCCGTTTCCTCTTCGGCGGATTCCGTGGATTCAAAACGGTTATTACTATGACGGAAAGATGCAGACGCCATCGAAACACCCCTACTATTATGCCGGGCTATATTACCTGCAGGAGCCAAGCGCCATGACGCCGGCGAGCAGGCTCCCTGTTGAGCCGGGGGATAAGGTGCTTGACGTCTGTGCCGCACCGGGCGGTAAAGCTACGGAGCTTGGAGCGCGCCTAAAAAGGGCGGGGCTTCTTGTGGCGAACGACCTGAGCAGTTCGAGGGCAAAGGGACTGCTTAAAAATATCGAAGTTTTTGGAATCGGAAATGTCCTTGTGCTCAGTGAAGAACCGGGAAAGCTTTCCCGATGTTTCCCGGAATATTTTGATAAAATACTCATAGATGCGCCTTGTTCCGGCGAGGGAATGTTCCGCAAGGATAAAAGAATGGTAAAAGCATGGGAGGAGCACGGGCCGGAGTTTTTTGCCAATATTCAAAAAAGTATCATCCTTCAGGCGGCACGGATGCTGAAGCCGGGCGGCATGCTTTTATACTCTACCTGCACGTTTGACGGCAGGGAGAATGAGCAGGTGATTGAACATCTTCTGGAAGAATGTCCTGAATTTCAGATTCTTCCGATGGAAGGATACGAAGGTTTCGACAGAGGACGTCCTGAGCTTACAAAATCAGGCTGTCCCAAGCTTTTTGATACCGTCCGTATTTTCCCTCATCGGATGGAGGGAGAAGGGCATTATCTGGCGCTTCTTAGGAAGGGAGAGAAGACGGAACGTCCCCTGCCTGCGCGCAGGCAAAGCGGTGGAAGGAAAGAAAAGCTTCCGGAGGAATTGGAAAGCTTTTTGAAGGATGTATCGGTATCTTTTAACAAAGACCGTATGGATATACGCAAAGAGCGCGTCTACTATATGCCGGAAGAACTTCCGGACGTTTGCGGTATCCGTTTTCTGCGGACGGGCCTTCTGCTTGGGGAGATGAAAAAGAACAGGTTCGAGCCAAGCCAGGCATTTGCGATGTACTTAAAAAAAGATGAGTATAGAAAGACAATTGACATGGCGGCGAAAGACGGGCGTATTCTGCGGTATTTAAAGGGAGAGACGCTGGATGTTTCAGACCTTGTGGGAGAGGACGACAAGGGATGGTATCTGGTCTGCGTGGATTCCTATCCGCTGGGCTGGGGAAAGCTTTCAAAAGGAACGCTGAAAAACAAGTATCTTCCGGGATGGAGATTGTGTTAATGATAAGATTGGATAAATATCTGGCTGACATGGGCGAGGGTACGAGACAGGAAGTAAAGAAATATATCCGCCAGGGAAAGGTTCTGGTGGATGGAAGTCCCGTTAAGAGACCGGAAACTAAAATTGATGAGGCGAAGCAGCAGGTTGTATTTTTGCAGCGGCAGATTGACTATGCGGAGTATGAGTACTATATGCTGAATAAACCGGCAGGCGTTATCTCCGCCACGGAGGATGCCCGTGAAAAGACGGTGCTAGAGCTGGTTGCGGGCAGCAGAAGAAAGGATTTGTTCCCGGTGGGAAGGCTTGACAAGGACACGGAGGGCCTTCTTCTTATTACAAATGACGGCGCACTGGCCCACCGCCTGCTGTCTCCGAGGCATCACGTGGATAAGTGTTATTACGCAAAGGTGCAGGGGATTGTGACAAAAGAGGACAAAAAAAGGTTCTCGGACGGCGTCAATATCGGCACGGAGGGCAGTAAAGAGCAGACGGCTTACGGACGGCTTGAGATTATCAGGGCCGACAGCGGCTTGGGGATTTCGGAGATCCGCCTGACGATACAGGAAGGCAGATACCATCAGGTGAAACGGATGTTTGAGGCGGTGGGAAAGAAGGTGCTGTACCTGCGCCGGGAAAGCATGGGAAGCCTTGTCCTTGATAAAGATTTGAAACCCGGAGAATGCCGGAGGCTTACAGATGAGGAGCTTAGAAATTTATGAAAAATATGCTGGAAAACATTGATGCATGTATATTTGACCTTGACGGGACGCTGATAGATTCCATGTGGGTGTGGGTGGCGGTGGATGAAGAATATTTGAGAAAATACAAGCTTACAAGGCCGGAAAATTTCCATGAGGGCATGGAAGGAAAAAGCTTTGTGGAGACCGCCCAGTATTTTATAGACTGTTTTCCAAGCCTTCCGCTTACGAGAGAAGAGATTATGGAAGAGTGGACGCGGATGGCGCATGAAAAGTATGTGAATGAGGTTCCGTTAAAAAAGGGGATTCAGGAATTTCTGGAATCTTTGAAAGCTCAGGGGAAAAAGACGGGAATAGCCACAAGCAATTCAAAAGAAATGGTAACAGATGCGCTTAAGGCACTGGGAATCGAGCACCTTTTTGATTCGGTCAGAAGCGCCTGCGAAGTTTTATCAGGAAAGCCATCCCCTGACGTCTATCTTTTGGTGGCGCAGGATCTGGGCGTAGAGCCAAAAAACTGCCTGATTTTTGAAGATGTCCCTATGGGGCTTCTTGCCGGGCGGAATGCGGGCATGAAAACCTGTGCGGTAGAGGATGATTTTTCTAAAGCCCAGAGAGAAAAAAAGACGGAGCTTGCGGATTATTACATACAGGACTATGACGATATCAAAAACGGAACTTACGAGGTGCTTTAAGATGACACAAGGATTTTTGCCGGTCTGCCGGGAAGAGATGCATGAGCGGGGATGGGACAGGCTTGATTTTGTTTATGTTTCCGGCGACGCCTATGTGGACCATCCGTCTTTCGGCGCGGCAATTATTACGCGCACGCTGGAGGCTCACGGTTACCGGGTAGGAATCATCCCGCAGCCTGATTGGTGCAGAGCGGAGAGCATTGCAGAGTTTGGGGAGCCGAGGCTTGCATTTTTAGTATCCGCGGGGAATATGGATTCAATGGTGAACCACTATAGTGTTTCAAAAAGGCCAAGAGGGACGGATGCGTACTCT
Source organism: uncultured Dorea sp. (assembly GCA_910579335.1). Lineage (GTDB taxonomy): Bacteria > Bacillota > Clostridia > Lachnospirales > Lachnospiraceae > MD308. Next base: position 4,938 of record CAJTUQ010000060.1, read on the forward strand.
CCCGGAGGAATGACGGGGAGACGGCCGGATTATGCGGCAGTCGTGTACGGCAACCTCATTCGCCGGACCTATAAAAAGACGCCGGTTATTCTCGGCGGAATTGAGGCAAGCTTACGCCGGATGGCGCACTACGATTATTGGTCTGACAGATTGAAGCGCTCCATACTTCTGGATTCGGGGGCGGATTTGATTTCCTACGGGATGGGGGAGCGCTCTATTGTAGAGATAGCAGAAGCTCTGGAGGCAGGGATAGATATAAAAGATCTTACGTTTGTTCCGGGAACGGTATGTAAAGTGAAAAGCCTGGACAGCGTCTATGACGCAGTTGTTCTTCCCTCTTTTGAGCAGCTAAAAGAGGATAAGCAGAATTATGCGAGAAGCTTTTACACACAATACTGCAATACGGATCCTTTTTCCGGCAAGCGGCTTGCAGAGCCTTACGGAGAGCATTTGTACGTGGTCCAGAATCCGCCCGCTATGCCGCTTTCACAGGAAGAAATGGATGCGGTCTATGAATACCCGTATATGAGGACGTACCATCCTTCCTATGAGAAAGACGGCGGGGTGCCGGCGGTCTCAGAGGTAAGATTCAGTCTTACAAGCAGCCGGGGATGTTTTGGAGGGTGCAGCTTCTGCGCCCTGACTTTCCATCAGGGAAGGATCCTGCAGACAAGAAGCCATGAGTCTCTTGTAAAAGAAGCGAAAGGGTTTACAAAGGATAAAGATTTTAAAGGATATATCCACGATGTGGGAGGGCCGACTGCCAACTTCAGATATCCTTCTTGCAAAAAGCAGCTGAAAGTGGGGGTATGCAGGGACAGGCAGTGTCTATTCCCGAATCCATGTAAAAATCTTCAGGTCGGGCACAGAGATTATGTAAAGCTGTTAAGAAAGCTCAGGGAGATTCCCGGTGTTAAGAAAGTATTTATCCGTTCGGGCATCCGGTTCGATTACCTGATGGCGGATAAGGACGATACCTTTTTCAGGGAGCTCTGTGAGTACCATATCAGCGGGCAGCTGAAAGTGGCTCCGGAGCATGTGTCGGATAAGGTGCTCTCGAAGATGGGAAAGCCAAAGAATAAGATTTACGAGGCGTTTGTGGAAAAGTACGGAAGGATAAACAGAGAGATTCATAAGGAGCAGTACCTTGTACCTTACCTGATGTCGTCCCATCCCGGCTCCACGCTTAAAGAAGCGGTAAAGCTTGCGGAGCACTTGAATGCGGCCGGGCATATACCGGAGCAGGTCCAGGATTTTTATCCTACGCCGTCTACCATCTCTACCTGCATGTATTATACAGGGGTTGACCCCAGAGACATGTCCGGAGTATATGTGCCGAAAAATCCGCATGAGAAAGCGATGCAGCGCGCCTTGATACAGTACAGGGAGCCGAAGAATTATGAACTTGTAAAAGAAGCGTTAATAAAAACGGGACGGCAGGATTTAATCGGGTACGAGAGACGATGCCTCATCTGTCCGTCAAAGGAGCGCGCAAAGGGGAAGACGCCAAGTGTATGCGGCCGGAGTAAAGCGGGGGAGAAAAAAACGGCGAAGAGAAAGACGATCCGGAATATCCATAAGAAAAAGTAATGCGGCCGGCGCAGAGATTGTGGATACAGGAAGGAAAAATCAGATTCAGGGAGTGTAATTTATGAAAATACAAAAGGGAGAACCGGGATATATCAAAGCTCAGAAGGTAAAGTTTCTCATATGGGCAATTGCAGAATTTGGCATTGTCGCAGCGCTTGTAGTTTTAGGATATATACAGACGGGGTCAAGGCTTAACCTGTTCACGGTTGTTGCGGCCGTGGGATGCCTTCCGGCGGCAAAGATGCTGGTGGAGTTTATTGCACTGCGGCCCCACAAGAGCATAGAGCCGGATATTTACAGGGAAATCGAAGAAAAGGCGCCGCTTCTTACAAAGGCGTACGACCTTGTCATCACCGGGAATGATAAAGTGATGCCGGTAGATGCATTTGTGATTTCGGACCATACGGTATGCGGTTTTTCCAGCAGCCGGAAAACGGACGATGCAAAGGTATCCGCATATCTGAAAGAACTGCTTAAAAATAATCATGTGGAGAAGGTTACTGTAAAAGTATTTCACGATTACACGGCATTTCTTGCAAGGGCAGAAGGAATGAATAACATTATGACGGTAGACAGGCCGTCGGACAGAAAAAGGGAGAATACGATCCGCCGGCTGCTTTTGGCGGTATCTATATAGAGAAATGAAAGAATTAGTAATCCGGAGCAATGAGGCCGGGCAGCGGTTTGATAAATATCTAAAAAAATATTTAAAAAAAGCGCCGGAAAGCTTCATCTACAAAATGCTCCGCAAAAAGAATATCGTGCTTAATAAAAAAAAGGCGGATGGGAGCGAGAGACTTGAAATCGGCGACAGGGTAAAGCTGTTTCTGTCAGAGGATACGATAGAAAAGTTCTCAGATGATGCGGTGAGGACGGAGACTTTGTCTTTACAGTTTCCAAAGGACGGCGGAGTTTTTTTTGAGCCGGAGATTTTATATGAGGATTCCCATGTGGTTTTTTTTAACAAGCCGTCCGGCATTCTTTCCCAAAAGGCTGTCCGGACAGATGTCTCTATGGCGGAGTATGTAGTGTTGTATCTGCTAAAGAGCGGACAGATAAATGAAGAGGGGCTTCGGGCGTTCCGGCCGTCCGTGTGCAACCGCCTCGACCGCAACACAACCGGAATCATTGCGGCAGGAAAGACGCTTTCAGGGCTTCAGGAGCTGTCAGAGCTTTTCAGGAACAGAACGTTGAGGAAATATTACCTGTGCATTGTAAAAGGAGCGGTAGGAGAGCAGGCGCATGTAAAAGGGTTTATAAAAAAGGACAGGGCCGCTAATAAGGTGAGCATTCTGCCGGAGAAAGAAGACGAAGAATGCATGCCTATTGAGACAGAGTATATTCCGGTTTCTTATAATCGCAAGACGACTCTTTTGAAGGTACATCTGATTACCGGACGCACGCATCAGATCCGCGCCCATCTCGCCTCTTTGGGACACCCGGTCGCCGGAGACTATAAGTACGGGGACCGCAGGTTTAATAAGGAGTACAAGGAGAAATACCAGATTACGGCTCAGCTTCTGCACGCTTATAAGCTGCAGATGCCAAAGCTTTCAGGCGCACTGGGAGGAATTTCGGAAAAGACGGTTACGGCAAAGCTGCCGTCAGTATTTTGGAAGGTGGTTGAGGAGACGGCATGGGAACATGGAATTCAAGAGGCCTTCGGGGTTCTGCATTAGAGGAGATGGTTAACCGGACCAATGAGCGGTATCTGGAAAAGGGGCTTGCGCTGATTCAGAAGATTCCGACACCTATTACCCCTGTAAAGATGGACAAGGAGCACCGCCATATTACGCTGGCATACTTCGAGCAGCGCAGTACGGTCGATTATATCGGGGCAGTGCAGGGGATTCCGGTCTGCTTTGACGCAAAGGAATGCGTGACGGACACATTCCCGCTCCAGAATATCCATGAGCACCAGATAAAATTTATGGGCGAGTTTGAGAAGCAGGGAGGAATTGCGTTTCTGCTTATCTATTACACGGCGAAAAATATACTTTACTATATGCGGTATGAGGAAATTTTAAAATTTTGGATTCGGGCGAAGGAGGGAGGGAGAAAAAGCTTCCGGTTTGACGAGCTTGACGCTTCTTTCTTTCTGGAATTGAAAAACGGGTGCTATGTCTCCTATCTGGACGGCATGAATCGGGATCTGGAACTTCGGGAGGAGCTTGACAATTGATGTATATATGCGTATAATTCTAGAAAGTTTTATCATGGTAGCACGATGAAGTGCAGTGGGAGGAATATATGAAGAAATTACTGCATACCCCGGAGGGTGTCAGAGATATCGTAAATGTACAATGCGGCAGGAAAAAGGTGTTGGAGAAGGGGATTTTAAAGGCATTCCATCAATACGGCTACCACGACATCCAGACGCCGGTGTTTGAATATTTTGACGTGTTCAGAAAAGAGATAGGAACTGTTCCGTCGAAAGATTTGTATAAGCTTTTTGATAAGGAGGGAAATACTCTTGCGCTTCGTCCGGATATCACGCCGTCGATTGCAAGAGCTGCGGCTACGCTGTTCGGGGATGAAGAGTTACCTATCCGGCTGTGTTATACAGGGAATACTTTCATCAACCATTCCAGCTACCAGGGGCGGCTTAGGGAAGTAACCCAGATGGGGGTGGAGCTTGTCGGCGACGGTACGGTGGAAGCGGATGCGGAGATGCTGGCCCTTGTAATAGAAGCCCTGACGTCGGTAGGGCTGAAAGAGTTTCAGCTAAGCGTAGGGAATGTGGATTATTTTTCGAGCCTGGTTGAGGATGCGGGATTGGATGAAGAGGCCAGAGAGCGGGTCGTCCATCTTATCAACAACAGAAATTATTTCGGAGTGGAAGATTATCTTGACGGAGTGCGGGTAAAAAGAAGCTCCAGAGAAGCGTTTGTTTCGCTCAACGGTTTTGTGGGCGGACTTGAGGTGCTGAAGGCGGCGAAGGAAACGGCGCCGAACTCGGCAGGGGTCATGGCAATCAAGCGTCTGGAAAAAATCTATAATGTCCTTAAGATGTACGGGATGGAACGGTTTATTACCTTTGACCTCAGTATGACGGGCGGAACCTACGGGTATTATACAGGAATCATTTTCAGAGGCTATACTTTCGGGACGGGCGATGCCATTGTAAAGGGCGGAAGATACGACCGGCTTTTGGAGAAGTTCGGAAAGGAATCCCCGTCCATCGGATTTGCCATCGTGGTGGACGAACTGATGAATGCCATGAACCGCCAGAAGCTGCGAATCGTCTATACGCGTAAAAATACAATGATTCTCTATGACGATGGGAAGACAAAGGAAGCGGTATCGCTGGCAAAGGATCTGAGGCAGAAGGCAAAGAATGTAGAACTTTTGAAGAAGGATAAGAAAAAGCTTTTGGAGGAGTATATCGAGTACGGAAAGAGATACTATGCGGGAAACTTGATTTATATCAAAAAAAGCGGCGAAATTACGATGATTAACCTGGTGAGCGGCGAGCATAAGATCATCAATGGCTGACAGAGACGGGAGTGAAATATGAGATATTTGACATTTGCCCTTGGAAAAGGGAGATTGGCAAGGCAGACTTTGGAATTATTTGAAAAGATAGGAATAACGTGCGAGGAGATGAAGGACGAAGATTCCAGAAAACTAATTTTTACCAACGAGGAGTTAAGGCTTAAGTTTTTTCTTTCTAAAGGTCCGGACGTTCCTACTTATGTGGAGTATGGCGCGGCGGATATCGGGGTCGTGGGAAAGGACACCATACTTGAAGAGGGGCGCAAGGTCCATGAAGTGCTTGATTTGGGCTATGGGAAATGCAGGATGTGCGTCTGCGGCTACAGGGACGCAAAGCATTACTTGTCGAATCACGAACTGATCCGCGTTGCAACGAAATATCCGAATATTGCGAAAGACTATTTTTATAATACAAAACACCAGACGGTAGAGATTATCAAGCTGAACGGCTCTATTGAGCTGGCGCCGATTGTAGGGCTCTCCGAAGTGATTGTAGATATTGTGGAGACGGGCGCTACCCTTTTTGAAAACGGGCTTGAGGTGTTGGAGGAAGTTTGTCCGCTGTCTGCAAGGATGATTGTGAACCCGGTCAGTATGCGCATGGAGAGTGAAAGGATACGCGCGCTCCTTATGAAACTCCGGCCGCAGGTATTAGTATAGAAGGAGATGGACGAAATTGAGAATACTTCATTTAGATAAGGATACAAAGCAGAATCTTTTGGATGAGCTGCTAAAGAGGAGCCCGAACCATTACGGGAAGTATGAGCAGAGCGTTAATGAAATATTGAAAGAAGTAAAGCTTCGCAGGGATGCGGCACTTTTTGAATATACAAAGAAGTTTGACGGAGCACAAATCAATGCATCCAATATCCGGGTGACTAAGGAGGAGATTGAGGAAGCGTACCGCTTAACGGATGACTCTCTTGTGGCGGTTATCCGGAAAGCATTACATAATATCCGCATCTATCACGAAAAGCAGAGGCAGACAAGCTGGTTTGACAGCAGGCCCGACGGGACTGTGTTAGGGCAGAAGGTGACGCCGCTGCAGAGAGTGGGCGTGTACGTTCCGGGAGGAAAGGCGGCGTACCCTTCCTCTGTTCTTATGAATATCCTTCCTGCGAAAGTGGCGGGAGTGGATGAAATCGTCATGGTGACGCCGCCGGGAAAGGACGGGAAGGTGGCTTCTACAACACTGGTCGCCGCCCGCGAAGCGGGTGCGGACGTGATATACAAGGCGGGCGGCGCACAGGCGGTCGCTGCGTTGGCTTACGGAACAGAGAGCATTCCGAAGGTGGATAAAATCGTAGGGCCGGGGAATATCTTTGTGGCATTGGCAAAGAAAGCAGTGTATGGACATGTCAGCATTGACGCTATCGCAGGACCCAGCGAGATTCTAGTCATTGCGGATGAGACGGCGAATCCCCGTTATGTGGCGGCGGACCTTTTGTCCCAGGCAGAGCATGACGAGCTTGCTTCAGCGATTTTAGTCACTACAAGCAGAGAGCTTGCAGAAAAAGTATCGAGAGAGACAGAGCAGTTTATTGCACAACTTGAGAGGTCGGAAATTATCCGTAAGTCACTGGATAATTATGGATACATCCTGGTGGCGGATACGATGGAGGACGCCATTGATACGGCAAATGAGATTGCGTCGGAGCATTTGGAGATTCAGACCCAAAATCCATACGAGGTTATGACAAAAATCAGGAATGCGGGGGCAATTTTTATCGGGGAGTATTCCAGCGAGCCGCTGGGGGATTATTTTGCGGGACCGAACCACGTGCTGCCGACGAACGGCACTGCAAAGTTTTTCTCTCCTCTTTCTGTAGATGATTTTATAAAAAAATCCAGCATTATTGCTTACTCAAAGGATGCGCTTGCGGATATCCACGAAGATATCGAATATTTTGCACAGGCGGAGCGGCTGGGAGCGCATGCCAATTCAATCAGGGTTAGATTTGAGGAAGACGAAGGAGGACGGAGAAGATGAACCGTATTGCAGCATGCACAAGGACGACGAAAGAGACGGATATAGCCGTTACCATTAATCTTGACGGAACGGGAAAGAACGAGATTCATACGGGAATCGGCTTTTTTGACCATATGCTTGACGGGTTCGCAAGGCATGGCCTTTTTGACCTGAAGGTGGAAGTGAAAGGCGACCTTGAGGTGGACTGCCATCACACGGTGGAAGATACAGGAATCGTACTGGGATGCGCGGTTAAAGAGGCCTTGGGAGAAAAAAAGGGAATCAGGCGCTACGGCCATATGATTCTTCCTATGGACGAGACTCTGGCGCTCTGTGCGGTGGATTTGTCCGGACGGCCCTATCTCAAGTTCCGGGCGGATTTTAAAAACGATAAGATTGGGGACATGGACACGGAGATGATACAAGAGTTTTTTTACGCCGTCTCCTACAGTGCCATGATGAATATACATCTGAATATTCTTGACGGGGAGAACAGCCATCATATGGCGGAGGCTCTTTTTAAGTCGTTCGGGAAAGCGCTTGATATGGCGACAATGGAAGAGCCGCGTTTGAATGAGGCTTGGACAACAAAAGGAAGCTTATAAAAGGAGGAAATTCGATATGAGTTACAAACGCCTGATACCTTGTATCTTTATTGCCGGCAAAAAGGCGGTCCGCTGGTTCCATGACGACGAAGTGATTTCCGAGGATGTCATCGGGCTTGCAAAGTCATACAGTGATTCGGGAGCGGACGAGTTGATTGTTTTTGATTTGTCCGAGACGGATGACGAGCATGAGGCTTCCATTGACCTGATGCGCAGAATTAACCGTGTCATCCGTATTCCTATGATAGCCGGAGGAAATTTAAAGCGCCAGGAGGACGTGAAAAAAATACTGTATGCAGGAGCGAAGCGGGCAATCATAAACTTTTCAAAGTACGACGGCGTAGAGATGATGGAGGATGCGAAGAAACGTTTCGGAAAAGAAAAAATCGCGGTGTCCCTCAATGACTTTGACGCACTGTTCAAACGCCAGAGAGTCATACAAGAAAGCTGCAGTGAAATTATTTTTATGCACAGGCTTGACCTTAATTCAGTAATGAATGTGACGGATATCCCGTCCGTTATCGTGACGGATACGATGGAGGAACCGGAGCTTTTCAAGATATTGAAATGTCCGGGGGTAAAGGGGCTGTCCGGCAGATATATTAGCCGTCCGGAGCTTGACTTTAATGCTTTTAAGGAGAAGTGCGGGATAGAGGGGATTCAGATTACTTCCTTTGAAAGTATTATGGATTTTTCAGAATTTAAATTAAACGAGAACGGCCTCATTCCGGTTGTAGTACAGCACTACAAGACCCAGGAGGTACTGTTGCTTGCCTATATGAATGAGGAGGCATTTGAACGCACGGTTCGGACCGGAAGGATGACCTATTACAGCAGGAGCCGCAAGGGTCTTTGGGTGAAGGGGGAGACAAGCGGGCATTTCCAGTATGTGAAATCCATCACGATTGACTGCGACAAGGATACCTTGCTTGCTAAAGTCGAGCAGGTCGGCGCGGCATGCCATACCGGGAATCCGACTTGTTTTTACCAGCCGCTTGTGGGGATGGATTATGACGGAAAAAATCCGCTTCAGATATTTGAGATGGTCTACGATACCATTGCTGACCGGAGAGAGCATCCGAAGGAAGGTTCCTATACAAATTATCTCTTTGACAAGGGTCTGGATAAGATTCTGAAAAAGATAGGGGAGGAAGCGACGGAAATCGTTATCGCGGCAAAAAATAAAAATCCGGAAGAAGTCAAATATGAGCTGGCCGACTTCCTGTATCATGCAATGGTGCTTATGGTGGAAAAAGGTGTAAAGTGGGAGGATATCATAAAAGAATTGGCGGACCGGTAAGACATTTTATGCGAATTTACAGCTATGGAGGAAAGCGTATGCGGGTGAAAAGAAAGGCGGCGCTGCTGCTTGCGGGAATTGTGCTGTCAGCGGCGCTGCTTGGCGGATGCGGGCTTGTTGAGGGCGCAGCGTCCGGTTTCGTTAAAAAACACAAAATAGAGAACGGATTTCAGAAAAAATATGTCCCGTCTGCGTATACCCAGGCGGATGTGGACTGCGACACCGTGCAGTGGTTCTGCTCAGCTTACGCTATCTATACCCATCTCAACAGAAAAGATTTGAAGATGATAGGAGGGACGGCGCCGGAGAATGAAAAGATGCATGAACAGGCGATTAAACGGGCGCTGGATTCCGGCTGGGGGATAACAGGACGCAGAAGCGCGTTCAAAAAAATCAACTGGATTCTGTCCGGCGGGCATCGGAAGAAATGCAGGGAGATTATTGCGGATATGAAAAAAGAAGGGCTTCTGTCCGCACCGCAGGAAGAGATGGAGTATACCGTTTACCAGATGTGGGAAGACGACTTCAGAAAGTATATCTGTGCCTATCACGCTTATCGTGAGTTTGGGGAAAATGCGGTGGACGCATGGGATTACTGCCGTGCCCTTCAGGTGCTTGGAGACTGTTATCAGGCAGATTATATCAGCCTTGAGGAGTGTCTTGATGAATCGCTGGTTATAGCAAAGAAACTGCAGAGTACTTTTGCGGGCTGGGAGGATGTATGTAAAAGCTATCTTTACGGATATTATTATTGGAGTCAAAGTTCCGTAGATACGGAGTGGAGATGGGAAATATACCAGGAGCTGAGTAAGATGGAGGACGGACCGTATACAATTCCTTATGACACGGAGTTAAAAGAAAGCTGGAGGGGTGCAAAGAAAGGCGGTGCGGCGGCTTCAAAAAAGGAGAAGGCTCAAGACGGCGGCCAGGAGGATGAAGCTTCGGATGAGACGTGGGATGCCGGGCCAAAGACCGATGAGGAGGGACGCTATATTCTGCTGTCCGATGACGGCAAGAAGGAAGCGGCTGTCAGCGCGCCGGAAAATTATATATACAGCGAGGAAGACTCAGATGAGGACACCCTGGTGTTTGAGAGCGTACCGGATGAGTCGGGCAAGGTGATTTTCAGCGAATCCTTCCGCTTTTATATGAAGGAGCTTACGGAAGACTATACGGCGGAAATGGTCGAGACGATTGCCAGGGACAATGCAGAAAGAAGACGCACAAGCGGCGTCTATGGAGATGTACGGTATGCCGATACGCAGAAAACAAAGGCAGGGGATTTTACGGTGTACTATAATTCGACCAGCGGTTTGGCCGGTACCGAAAAGAAAGTCTGCGACGGCGAATGGGCTGCGTGGATGGAGACGAAGGACGGTTATCTGGTGTACTGCCTGTCGTCGAAAAGCACGTATGATTTAGATAGCAGGGACATTTCCGAGGAAAGAGTAAAAGAAATCATGTCCTTGGTAAATGTGGAGTAATAAGTCCGGAGTCAGGGATATATTCTTTCAGATTCATGCATATGGTATAAAAGGAACAGGGCGGATAAAAACTGCCGGAAAATCATGTGCCAGGAACGGAGGAAGGAATATGAATGATTCAGAAAGACGCAGAAGAGAGCTTTTAGAGCAGACAAGGCAGCGCTACAGCGATTACTGGACGCCTCCGGCAGTCCACCCAAGATACAGCGGTTCTTACAACCGCCTTTACGGGAAGGAAGGGGAGGAGAATACAAGTACTTTCGGAGCGAGGGCTTTTCTCTGCCTTCTCTTGTTTGCGGCATTCGTCACAATGGATATGAAAAAGCAGGAAGTTTTTCATGTGGACAGTAAGCGGATTGTGAAGGAGATTACAACAGATCTTGACGTGGCGGAGGTGTGGAAAAACTTATAGTAAGAATATCAAAAGTTTTGATAAAAAATGCATCCGGAGCGTAAAGTGTTAGTCTTGATTTTATTGTTATCTTATTATAAAATATGTCCTATAATGATTTGAAAATCTTCAAGAGCAGTATAGGAGGCAGCGGTATGCAGAAACGTATTTTAGTAGTGGACGACGACACGATGAATTTGATGAGGACAAAGATGATACTGGAGAAGCACTATGAAATAGTCCTTGCAGATTCCGGAGAGCAGGCGCTTTATAAGCTTAGAAATGAAAAGATAGATTTGGTGCTTCTTGATATCGCAATGCCGGAGATGAATGGCATAGAGACTTTTGAGCGTATGAAAAATTATCCGATAGAAGTTCCGGTGATTTTCCTTACGGCTTCCGGGCATGAGGACGACGTTATGAGCGCAATCAGACTCGGAGCAGTGAATTACCTGAAAAAGCCGTTTCAGCCTCAGGAGCTTTTGAAACGGGTCGCAAAGGAGTTTGAGGAGTAATGAGAACAGAGGGGCAGACAAGCAAATATCTGCTTTTAGCCAGCATCGTCAGTGTATTCAGTGTGATGCTGGCTCTAATTACGCTGGTGATGTCGTGGGAGCTGTGGATGATTCCCGTCATTGTGTTCGGCATGTTCAGCGTGTGGTGCCTTCATATCGGGAGAGTCGGCTCGGAGGCGGTTTACGAAGGATTGTGTGCCGGGGTGATAATGGCCGAATTTTTCTTTTTCGGGGTACATGCAGGCAGTCTCTATGACATCCCTGCCGTGGTCAGTATTATGATTCTAATTTTTTCCATGCTTGATAGTAAGAGACTGGTATATGCGACGACCGCTATCTATGCGCTGATACTTTTGTACCATCTTTGGGTTCTTCATACGATTTCCTATATTCTGGGAATCAGGTCTGTGATACGCCT
>CAJTUQ010000061.1 GCA_910579335.1 uncultured Dorea sp.
CGATCTGAAAACAGTAAATATATCTCCGTATCAGGGACGGCGGCATCGGCTGATAATATGTCGATTTCCAGAATAAAGCAGCTTGCTTCCAATGCGAGCCTTACGACAGGCAAAGTGTCCTCCGGGTCGTTACAGACCGGGGCAATGAAGCTTGGGGAGGAAGGAAAGCTTTCCGAGAAAGATACGGTCAGCACGATCGTGGGCGATGCGTTTTACATCAAGTACGGACAACAGATTCATACTGTAAAGCTTCAGGATTCGGACGAATTTGATTATACGACCGCAGACGGGGCGATAAAGGCTATAAAGAAGGCTCTTGAAGGCGTGGAAGTTGGAAGCGGTACGAATGCGCAGACATTGGGCGATATTATAGACGTGGGCTTAGACAAGAGCGGCAAGATTAAGTTTACGGTTGACGAGAGCAAGACATACGGCAACACCGTCAAGTTAAATGGCGGTACGGGAAATATCCTTGAGGATTTGGGAATCCTGATGCCGGGACAGAATTTCAGCGAGCTGTCGGACGAGGAGAAGACCATCACATCAGACGGGCTTGTCGGGAAAGTCAATCTCCATATTACGGAGCAAAAGACATTGGCGGAGCGTCTTGGCGGTGCACAGGTCAGCTTTAAATATAATGGCGAGGCGAAGTGGATAACGCTGGAGGAATATAAGGATACCGACGATATCACGACAGTCCGGGATGATTTGCAGAAGAAACTGGATGAAGCGTTCGGAAAAGGCAGGATTAAAGTCACTGCCGATGAAAAGGACGGCAGCTTTACCGGACAGCTCTCTTTTGAGACGGTTAAGCCGGACGGGACTTCTGATGCGTCCTCTACCCTTTCGATTTCATCAGGCACCGGCATTGTCGGAAAAAACGGTGTGTTTGGAATTATGGCAGGGTCTTCCAACCGGTTGAATTTATCGGCGAATTTGGAAAACGCAGGGTTTAAGAGCGCAGATAAGTTCAAAGCAGATGAGGACGGTAATTATAAGCTTGTAATTAACGGAAAAACAGTAGAGGGAATTACAAAAGACAGTACAATTAAGGATATTATTGACAAGATTAATTCCACGGAAGGAATCGGCGTATCCGTTTCCTATCAGGAGATGTCAGACCGGTTTGTCGTTACTTCCACGGAGAACGGCGCAAGCGGGGATATCGTGTTTGATGATGAAGAGGGCAACATTGCGAAGTATTTATTCGGAGACAGAACTCTGAAAGACGGCGGCGACGGAGTGCCGGCTTCCGATTACCGGGCAGGACAGGACGCGGTGCTTGAAGTGCAGTATCCCGGTTCCGACGAACCGATTGAGATTACCCGCGGCAGCAATACGTTCTCGCTGGACGGTCTTAATATTACTTTGAAAGGTACTTTTGGATATACGGAAAAACCTGTTTTTGAGGCGGACGGAACGACTCCTAAAAAGGATGAAAACGGAAATCCGATTACGGAGCTTGTTAAAAATGAAGGCGTTGAGGCCATTACATTTGACGCAGAGGTTGATGCGGATAAAACTGTTGAGGCAGTCAAGGGAATGATAGATTCCTTTAACGAAATTCTGGAGCTTGTGAATACTCAGGTTAAGACAAAGCCGAACCGCGATTACTTCCCGCTGACTGACGAGCAGAAAGCGGACATGACGGATGATCAGATTGAAAAATGGGAAGAGAAGGCGAAGAAAGGCATTCTCTTCGGAGACATGGATCTGCGTATGATGGCGGACAGCCTGCGTACGGTTATCAATTCCGGAAACAGTGTGGATTTGTCCAATATGGGAATTACGGTTTCCACAAATTACAGTGATAACGGCAAGCTGGTGTTTGACGAGGCAAAATTCAGGACTGCGCTGCAGAAAGACCCGGATGCAGTAAAGAATGCATTTAACAAAGCCGTCTCCAAAGATGAAAACGGCAATTCAACGCAGGGCGGCCTGATAGTTACAATGAAAAACATCATGGACAGATATGGTTCCATGACGGGGGCGACGAAGGGAATACTGGTTGAGCGGGCCGGTTCTATCTATGCTCCGACAAGCGTTATGACAAATGGCATTCAGAAGCAGCTGGATAGAATTGACGATTATGTAAAGCAGCTGCAGAAAAAGCTGGAGACTGAGACAGACCGTTATATTTCCCAGTTTACATCGCTGGAGACGCTGATTTCCCAGATGAACAGCCAGAGCAGCTATTTAAGTTCGCTGTTTGCTTAAGGCAGAGTAGATAAAGAAAGAGAGAGCAGGAAGCATGGCAAATGGATATCAATCGTATAAAAACCAGTCGGTTATGACTATGACACCGGGAGAGATGCTTCTTCTCCTTTACGATGAACTGACTAAGAGACTGGTGAGAGCAGAGTTGGCACTTAAAAAAGAAGATTATGCGCTGTTTGACGCATCCGTACAGAGATGTGTAGACATTGTCCAGTACTTGAAAGACACGCTGAATTTTAATTATGAAATCAGCAGAGAGCTGAATACGATGTATGACTTTTTCCTGTATGAGCTGAGCAGGGTTTCCGCAGGAAGAAAAGCAGAGGTTATTGCGGAGCTCAAACCGCTTGTCAAGGATTTGAGGGATACTTTTGCGGAGGCTGCAAAGAAGGCGTGATATGGTGATGGAAGAAAATTACGGAGAATTATTGATGGAAATTGCCAAGATTCTTCAAAAAAAGTATACACATATGTCAGAGATAAGCAGGCTGACGGAGGAGATGGCGGAGGAATTGTCACGGGATGACCGGGTGAGCGTCCAGATGACGCTCGGCATGCGCGGCGAGGAAATTGAGAAGGTGCGCGAGTGCGACCGGAAGTTTCATTTGTTTTTGGACAGTGTTCCGCCGGAGCTTAAAGAGTGGCTTGTGAAGGCGTCTGACGGCAGAGAGAGCAGCTCGGAGAAGTACGGAAAAGAAGGAATGCTTATCGTACGTCTGTCGAAAAGCATACGCAGCGTATGGGAGAAGACAATGGTAATCGACCGTCATATGAATAAACGTTTGGCGGGAGCGGATTCTTTCTATACGGAAAGATAAGGATGTAATAAGATAAATGAAGATGCCGATACGGAAAGTGAATGTAGATTCACTTTCCATATTTGGCATTTTTGTGTTTCAATAGTTTTTTGACAAATACTGTCAGGCTGTGTAGGTGCAAAATGAAAGAAATTGAATTAAAAGAAGTAAACAAATTATACAAACCGGATATTGTGGCTCTTGAGGATTTTTCCCTGACAATTGAAGCGGGAGAGTTCGTTTTCGTGACCGGGCGCAGCGGTTCGGGAAAAAGTACGCTTTTAAAAGTTATAAGCGGACAAGTCTTTCCTACCTCCGGACAGATGTGGGTGAGGGGGGAGGATGCGTCCGCTTTGAAGAAGGAACAGATTCCGTACTACCGAAGACAGTTCGGCATTATGCAGACGGATTTGGGATTGCTAAAAGAGCAGACGGCGAGGCAGAATATTGAGCTTGCCATGCGTGCCACAGAGCAACCGCCTGAGCTGACAAGACGGCGCGTGGAACAGACGATGCGCACGGTTGGGATATCCGAGCGCGCAAATCATTATCCGAGGGAGCTTTCCGGCGGCGAGGCGGCAAGAGTGCTTCTTGCAAGAGCGCTGGTAACCGACCCGAAAATATTGGTGCTGGATGAGCCGACGGCGAATCTGGACCCTTCGGCCGCATGGGACTTGATGTGCCTGATCGATGAAATCAACAGAAAAGGGATTACGGTCCTTGTCGCCAGCCATAACAGGGAACTGGTGACGATTATGAAGAAACGGGTCGTTACCCTGGCTGCGGGAGTAAAGGTTGCGGACGAAAAAAATGTGATTTACAGTTCGACGGCAGGAGATATTTTTGACGAGCGGCGGGTGCTGAGAGAGCGCGAGGAGCGCAGGCGCAAGCAGGGCAGGCGCTGAGAAAGAATGTAAAATGCGCAGAAACAAGCTTAATATTTACTGATAGGTGACGATATTTATTATGAAAAGAAAAGTCCACAAAACAGCCAGTACGAACAGGTATATAGTGTGAGGAGGAAGGACAATGAAGATAGCTATTAATAATAAAAGGGTTCATCACTATGACAGTTTGTCCTATAAATCAAAACTTGCTGCCAGAGAGATGGGGGCGGAAAAGGCCGGCCAGAATCGTGACCGTGTGTTCATTGGTTCGGATGCTTCACAGAGCGATAAGCTGATTGCGGGGGAAGCGGCTCATAAAGTGATACAGGAAGTGCGCAGGCAAACGCCGCAGGATAAGATTGAAAGCCTGAAACAGCAGGTGGCGGACGGAACCTATCATCCGGATGCAGAAAAAATTGCAGCGCGCATATTGCTTGAGAAGGGAATCGTATAGAATGGATGAATTTAAAAAAGTAATCGGACAATTAATAAGCCTGTTCCACCAGCTTATGAAGATTGAGGAAGTAAAGCTTCAGGCGGCTGCAGGCAACCATGTCGGGACAGTGGAGGACTGTGTCACTCAGCAGCAGGCGCTTCTTCTGAAGCTGCGCGGGCTGGAGCAGGCCAGGGAACGGGCGCAGGCAAAGGCCGGATATGCAGGGATGCAGTTCCGCCAGATTTTAGAAAAGGTTCAAGACAGCGAGCGGGAAGAGCTGTATCAACTGTTTGACGAACTCAGCAGAGAGATTCAGATGTTTCAGGAAGTGAATGAGGATGCGAACCAGATTCTTCGTACGAATCTTCACATGATTGATAAGACATTGCGTGATAAGACGGCAAACACATATAATGGAGAAGGAAAGAGCGAGACTAATACACGGCATATGACGAGCCGGAGAGTATAGATAGGAGGAATAGCTTATGATACGTTCTACATTTGCGGGATTTAATACAGCGACACTTGCGCTGAGTGCCAACCAGAGAGCATTGGACGTGACAGGACAGAACCTGTCAAATATTAATACACAAGGTTATACAAGACAGCGGCTGGATCAGGTGAGCCTCAGCCCGGTGGGGCCGAGCATTTCAAGCTCACAGTTTGACGCCAAGGTAGGTCAGGGCGTTATGATGACCGGCGTCAGCCAGATCAGAGATCCGTTCCTTGATATCCAGTACCGTACGCAGCTTCCGAAAGTGGGAACGGCGGATGCGATGGATTCTGTTCTTGCCCAGATTGGACAGATATTTGACGAGACAGATAAGGACGCGATTGCGGTTCAGTTTGATAAAATCATAACGGCGCTTCAGAATCTGGGTGACCCGGAAAATACCGGAACCGACAGTGCGGATACGGTAGTACGTTCTGCGTGCGAGGTTCTTCTGAATACGATTCATCAGAATGGCAATAAGGTTCAGGAGTTATATGATGAATTGAAGACAAAGCTGGACGAAACGGTCGTTCCACAGATTAATAAGTATCTGGAAGAAATCGTTCAGTTAAACATTTCTATTAAAAATACGCAGGTGCTTGGCAATCCGGCGTTGGAACTTCAGGACGACAGAAATGAGTTGATAGACTCACTCGCTACATACTTCCCGATTGACGTGCAGTACGAAAAAAAGCATATGGGCGGCGGAATCTACGTTGATGTGCTCAATATCAACCTTACGTTATCCGACGGTAAAAAAATTAATCTGGTTTCCGACGACAAGAGGGGCGAGGTAGGAATTGCAAAGGAAACGGTGATTGAGAAGGATGGCAGCGAGACCAGCCAGATTGTTGAACCGGTTGAAATATATATTACGGAAAGCGGCGAGAATCCAAAGACATACGGAGGCGGTGACGCTGTTTTACAGAATGCCCTGCCGAATGAGATAAACGGATATATCAATGATATCCAGAGTATAAACCAGAGTATTGCAGATAATCTGGCTAAAATCGAGCAGCTTCAGGCAGCAAGCCAGGCGGCAAAAAATAACGCTGCGGATACGAGTGTTTCCGTTATCAACGATAGCATAGGAAGGATTGCTGACTTAAACGGACAGATAACTGCCGCACAGAATGCGGTGCCGCAGGATGCCAAAAAAATAGCGGAGCTTCAGAACCAGCGGACACAGGCCGTAAAGAAGCTGAAAAGTTATTTCCCGGACAGTACGTTGACGGATACCGTAGAGAACGGCGAAAGCGTTATCTATGTTTCGGATGGCCAGGGCAACAAATTCAATCTGGTTAAAGGCACTCAGGAAGGTACCGTTGCGGCGAAGAAGGACATCAATGGAAATATAGTAGAACCGGCGACTTTGACGGTTACGTCTACAGATAATACGTCTATTGACGTGGCAGCGGGCACTTCGGTAACGAATGCAATAGCAAATGCATCCAAAGATATCGAGGAGCAGATTAGCAATATAGAGAGACGCAACGAAAGACTGACAAAGGAGCGCAAACAGAAACTTGAAGGGTTGAAGGGCTATCTGCCGGGCGTGGATGGGACGGTAGATCCCGATACCGGCATCATGGCGGTATCCTTACAGGGCGGCGGTACTCCGCCGGCGACGCTTCAGCTGATTTCCGATACGAATCAGGCCGGAAATGTCAGTGTTGTAACAGAGACGCAGACCATTGACGGGAAGGACGTAGTAAAGATTAAAGAGCCGCTCAGCCTCAATATTACCGATGCGGCAAATGTTTCGGAGGAGATGGAATTTACAGGGGCGGAGGCGGATGCCATAGCGGCAAGAATCAGCGGCTCTGTTAATGATAAGCTCAGTGAAGGCGTATTAAAGGGCGATTTGGATATGCTGAACAAGGCTGAGATATTTGACAAAGACATTGCGAACAATATCGGGGCGACCGACACAAAGGGAATCCAATATTACCAGAATATGCTGGATACCTTTATCAACAAGCTTGCCACAGAGATGAACCGTCTGAATGCAGTAACGGAGGAAAAGCCGGTGTTTGAGGATGACGGCACAGGCAACATGGTTCCGGTATATGAGACGGATAAGGACGGGAACATTGTTCAGGAGCCGGTGTTTGACGCGGACGGCAATCCGGTCATGGAGCCGGTGATGGAAGACGACGGTACAGGCAACATGGTTCCGGTCATGGAAGATGTAAAGAAGATCGTGCAGCAGCAAAAGATGCAGGAGAAGACTTTGACGCATGAGGACGGCACGGTAGTGACATATTATGAGCCGGTATTTGACGCTAACGGCGATCCGGTCATGGAAGAGGTAGAGGTAATCGAGCAGCAGCAAAAGATGCAGCAAAAAATGCAGGATAAGCAGAAGACGGAGACGGTTGTGGTAGAAGAAAGACCGTTATTTTCCACGACGGACGGAAGCGATACCTTTACGGCGAAAAATGTTAAGATATCTGACGAATGGATGAGCAATGAGGTTAAAATCAATACGAAGAGAGAGCCGGTAGGAGATGATAAGGGAAACAGCTCGGATAACTGGAATGTGGAGCGAATGATAAATGCTTTATCCGACCAGAAATTCGAGTTTGTCGACCCGGACAGCGGCAAGGTATTTACGGGAACGCTTTATGAGTGTTATACGAGCATCCAGAGAGTACAGTCCGTGGAGCGTCAGGCGACATCGCAGATTCTTGATACGCATACGAAGGTGCTGGATCAGATAGCAGACTCTAAAGATTCCGTGTCCGGCGTCTGGATGGATGAGGAGGTCATGAGCCTGATGAAATATTCACAGTCCTATAATGCGGCGTCAAGGCTGATGACGGTTATGGATGAGGTAATTGAGAGACTGATTACACAGACCGGCGTCTGCGGCAGATAGTAAGGAGGGAATTTATATGGGAATGCGTATTACGACAAATATGCTCAGAAGAAATTATACAAATAACCTGATGGAAAATATCGGAGGGCTCGAAAGAGCCCGCAAGCAGGTTGAGACGGGCAGACGGTTTGCCTGGTCCTATGAAGACCCTACTGCGGCGGCAAAGGGGATGATTTTAGAGCGCAGGAATGCAAGAAATGAAGATTATATCAATACGGTAAAGAATGGACAGAAGTGGATTGATTCGCAGTCGGATATTTTAAATGAGCTGAGTACCTATGCGAACCAAATTGATGAAAGCGAATTTATGTCTGCCATGTCCGATCCGACAGGTACCGTGGGCAGGTCTGCTTATGCAAAGAATTTAAGAGAGCTGCAGGAAAGCCTTGTACATTCTTTGAATACGAAATACGGCGACACTTTTATTATGGCGGGTACAGACGGCAGGAACGTCCCGTTTGATTTGAAAAACGGAAAGCTTACCTATCAGGGAAAGCCTGTCAGCGACGGGGCTGCGATGAAAGATTTGGCGGATCAGACGCTGTTTGTTGATATCGGTTTCGGACTGACTTTCTATCCGGAGGGAAGTGAAAATGCGGGAGATATTATTCCTTCCAGCGCATTTGACATGGCGTTCCCCGGTATTCTCGCAGTTGGGTACGGAACCTCCGAGGTGCCGGTATATGACACGAATGGAGACGGTACGGTCGGAGAAGGAGACGGGACGAAGCAGCTGAGCAACAATATTATTGAGCTTGCAGGACAGATGGCGGATGTCCTTGAAAAGGAGCCGTTTGACCGTGACATGTGTAATGCATTGTGGAATCAGTTTAAAACGGGCCGGGATAATCTGCAGAATCAGTTTGCGAGAGTAGGAACAAAGGCGCAGCTTCTTGAGAATACATTGAAAAGACTGGAGACGGAGTCTCAGAATATTCAAGAGCAGTATCAGGAGGCAGTGGGGATTGAGCCTGCACTGGCGATTACGAATGAATCATATGCTAAGTATTCTTATGATGCGGCATTGAAGATAGGGATGAGTCTTTTGGGAAATTCGTTGCTTGACTTTATGAACTAGCTATAAATTAAGAGGAAAAAGAGAAAGGAGAGAGCGATATGGAACAGTTGCTGGAGATTAAGACAATACCGATTAAGTATGAGCTTAAGGTACAGAATGCATCACTGGAATATCAGAACAGCACTGCTGAGGTGGAAATAAGCAGGGATAAAGGCGGAATGAAGATTAAGAGCCGTCCGATTAAGCTTCACCTTGATACCTATGAGGCGAGAAATTCTGTTGTTCCTACAACAAAGACTATGATTTCGCAGAATGTCCACAAGGGCAAAAATGCAGCGTACAGTGCAACGGCAAACTTTGTAAGGGAGGGACAGCTCTTGTTAAATGCAAAGGTAGGTCAGGGCAGTGAGGTTTTGAATCAGATATTTGCCGAGCGTACGGCAGAACCGACGGGAGATTTTAATTTGGATTTTCTTCCGAAGGCAGGCCCGAATATCGAGTGGGAAGAACCGGAATTTAATATTGAGTACCAGATGGATAAGCTGAATTTTGACACAAAGATTGAAAAGGGAGATATCGAGTTTATACCGGGCGACATTGAACTTTCAATCTTGCAGTATCCGGATATTGAAATCAAATATGTCGGCGGGCCGCTTTATGTGCCGCCGAGCGCAGCGGAAATCTTTGAGGGCCATCAGGTAGATGTCGAGGCTTAGGAGCACGGATATGGATAAAGAGAATGCAAAGCAGGGTATCGGCGCAGAGAGTCAGTATATCGAATTTAAGGAAGGAATTTTCGGCTTTGAGGAGGAGAAAAAATTCCTTCCGGTTATGCTTGAAGATGGAAGCGATGCGGTTTTATACTTGCAGAGTGTTGTAAATCCGGAGCTTTCATTTATCATCATGAATCCTTTTATGCTGGATGAGGAGTATAATCCCGTACTTAGCGAGGAGGATTACAGAAAGCTTGGAACGGCTGATGAGAAGGAGCTGTCCTACTATGTTTTTTGTGTAATTGCAAATGAAGCAAAGGAGAGTACGGTGAACCTGAAATGCCCAATCGTGGTAAACCATGTTACGAGGCAGGCAAGGCAGGTTATCCTGAGTTCCGACAAATACGGATTCCGGCATCTGCTGAAGGAATTCGAGAAAGAGGAGGCATGAAGCGATGCTGATCTTGAGAAGGAAAACAGGTGAATCACTGATATTGAATGAGAATATTAAGATAACAGTTTTAGAGACCGGAAGCGATGGAGTGCGTTTAGCCATTGATGCGCCTAAGCAGGTCCAGATACTCAGGGAGGAGCTTGTCGAGGCCACAAAAGCGAATAAAGAGGCAGTTGTGGCTGTGGACAAAGAAAAGCTTGAAAAACTCAAGGGCATACTTAAAGGGGCGGCAGGAAAGCAGGATACCCTTTAGGGGATGGATGAAGGGCCGGCGAGAACTTCACGTCCGATGTGCAGGCTTAAATCCGAATGAGACTGTACACTCCATTTCACAAGTACAATTTTATTATTACAGATTTCCAGTGCGGTAATGCAGTGAGGATGGACACAGCTTCCGCAGTTAAAATAGCAGGAGGCGCCATCCTCAGGAAACAGAGGACGGTGCGTATGTCCTGCGATTAGTGTCTGGGAATGCTTCGCGGACCATGCAAAAAGGCGCTGTTCAACGGCGCTTTTTTTTGTATTGTTTTTTGCGGCGCTGGTAGGGTCATTGAGGGCAAAAAGCTCCAGCGGGCGCCAGATATAACGGACAAGGAATCTGCTGAATCTCCAAAGAGTATCGTTAAGCAGGTCTCCTTGATGTCCATGTACTAAAAAAATGCTTTGTCCGCTGACTCTGTTTTGCAAAATCAAGCCTTCATGGACACAGAG
The DNA here is from genome assembly GCA_910579335.1 of uncultured Dorea sp. Lineage (GTDB taxonomy): Bacteria > Bacillota > Clostridia > Lachnospirales > Lachnospiraceae > MD308. The sequence continues at coordinate 10,608 of CAJTUQ010000061.1, forward strand.
TCCAGGCATGAGGGGCTGCGGGCAGCATTGGCTTTCGCAGTAGTATTCACTGCAGCAGCGGATAAATTTTTGCTTTCTTTTTATGAAATCGTGGTTTCCGCAGAGCATATAGAGACGGTGTTCCCTGAAAAAACGGGACAATAGTTCAAAAACATTTGAATGAGTTGCAATTATTTCTTTCATGCTGCGGTTTTCCCACAATTCGTCCCCGTCTCCGAGTTCAATATAGGAATAGCCATGCCGGTAATAATATGAAAGAGCGGCAGAGTAGATATTCTGATTTTTAAGAAAATTGTCGCCCCAGTTTCCGATGCCTCTGTGACAGTCACTCATAATGACGAATCGGGACAGGTAGTCGCACGGAATGACAGGAGAGGTGCGGAGTAATTTATTCAAACGGCTTTCTGTGGACATAAGCAGCCTCCTTTGCGGGACGATATCTGTTATAACGTTTCTGAGACCTGGTAAAACGTAAGACCATGCTAAGGAGCGCAGGGCTTAGTGATTCCAGATACTCAAGCTTGTCGAGGGTGCTTGTGTAATTTCTCGTGAGCCGCCGGTATAAGAAGCAGCAGAGATGATTGATGCGCAGGCGGAGCCTTGCGGTTATCGACTGCTGTAGGGCAGGCTGCGCCGTCTTTGGCAGCCCAAAGAGTACGGTGACGGTGAGAAGGCACCTGCTGATGTCTGAGGAGGCGTAGCCAGCGCGCTTAAGACCTTCAATATAAGCATTGCACATCTCGTATTCAGGAAAGGTAATGCTGATTTTTGCTGTCAGTGTGCGGGGCGGATAGAAGCGGCCGAGGAAAAATGCCGTCAGCCACCAATGTTTCTTATCGCAGAGTGCGATAAGCTGTTCCTTATAAAAAAGACTGATTCTTATGGGGAAGAGTTCTGAATCGCTGATGCTTTTATAATGCCTTTTTTCTGGTGCGTCCGACTGGGAACTGCTGTCTGTGACAGAATAAATGCCCGCCTCAGCCCCGGCAGACATTCCATACTGTCCTTTCCAAAACTCGATGAGCCAGTGCCTTCCATTATAATCGAAATAAATTGGTTCAGAGTCAAAAATTATGCCAAGAGCTGCGGCGGAACTGTCATATGTTCTGCGGTAGCCGTACTTGCGCTGCCAGCAGTGCACGGTCGAGTAAAAATAGTCCGACGCCGGGTCATACTGGAAACCGTAAGGGAGCAGCAGGCTGTTGAGCCGCTCCAGTTTTTTCGAATCCGGGGTGAGCTGTATTTTCAATCGGATGCATGTAAGCCGTGCATTTACAGCAAAGGCGGATAAAAGCACGATAACGAATAGTAACAGGATCATTATATAAGATACAGGCATAGAAACCTCCGTGAATTTGTAATGAAAGTCATATTCCAGTCTATTCACCGGAGGGATGAAATGTGCGTTTGTTTTATAGATATTTTAAAATTACAGAGTAAGATTTTTTAAGCTCATCATAAGAAATACGGCAGTTTGCAGGACTGGTGGAGGGGAGTAGAATCGCTTCCATGCCTGTTTGGGGAGCGCAGTATTTTTGATATAACTGATATGCTTTCGTGCCTGTGGTGAAAATTGCGCGGATGTCCGCACAGGACAGTATAACATTCATGTCGTTCACCGACGGATTGCGGATAGTGCTGTCGCCGGCGCCGCAGATATCGCAGCCTGCAAGAACGTCCCAGACGGCAATATGGCGGGAAAGGGCAAAAGCAATCTTTTCCTCCTTTGTTTCAGGGAGCTTTGTGCCGCAGATATCGGATACAACTTTCCAGAACCTGTTTCTTGGGTGGCCGTAATAAAAGCCGGTTTCCCTTGATTTTGGGGAAGGCATCGTGCCAAGCATTAGGATGTGCGAATGTTTGTCAAAGACAGGTGCGAAGTTGTGAGTGATATATTCCGATTTCATAGTTATTGTACTCCGTAATTATTTATAGGGACAAATCCATCTTTTAGGAGCATGTCCCTTTGTCTGTTGAGGGTATTATATCACAAGGGAGAGAACTATGGCGAAAACAATTTATGTAAAAACAGTTCCAATTACCGTCGAATATAGAAAAGTAAAAAATATCAATTTATATGTCAAGCCGCCGGGCGGGACTGTACTGATTACTGCGCCAGAGAGCGTCTCTATGAAAAGAATCGTTGAATTTGCAAACGGCAAGACAGAATGGATATTGAGAAAAAAGGAACAGATGCAGAAAAAACAGCTCCGTGGGGAAGCGAAGGAAGAGACAACAGTAACGGAAGCACAGATGGCACGTTTAAAGGAAAAGCTAAAGGAATATGCTGGTAAATGGGAGCTGCGGATGGGAGTGCATGCCGTGCAGTGGACATTACGTCCAATGAAGACGAGATGGGGGAGCTGTACGGTAGATACAAAACGGATACGTATCAATACAAGGCTTGTGAACTACCCGGATGAGTGTTTGGAATACATAGTAGTGCATGAACTCTGCCACCTGATTGAGCCGAGCCATAATCAAAGGTTTTACGCATATATGGATCGTTTTCTTCCGGACTGGAGACTTCGAAGAAAACGGCTGAAATCTTAGAAAATGCTAAGCGGCGGTTTCTGGCGCCAAAAACATAAAAGGACCTGCGGATAGAAGCCGCCGGTCTTTTTATATATAATCTAGAGTTTGGATTTGAAAGTACAAGTTTTTCGGGGTTATTTGATTTCTTCTTTGTACTTCACAAATAATATAGCATTTAAGAAAGCTTTTGGATATGTTTTATGCTTCCAGAAAATCGGAAAATAATTGTGCTCAGAGCACAATTTGTGGTATATTACTATTGACGGAAGGTAATTTTTTTGCCTGTCTTCAGGGAAGGCAGGAATGAGAGCAAAGGCGGGGATGGGGATGGCTGTAGAGTTGATGGACCTTTATGCGCAGGTTCAGTCAGAATATGATTTAAAATTGCTCACAACGAGCTGCTTTGGGAAAAAAATCGGATGGGTCCATATGGTAGAGGAGAGGGAGCTTGTCCCGCTGCTTCACGGAGACGAGCTGGTGTTTAATTCGGGACTGAATTATATATCGGAGGAGTGGCTTAAAGACTTTATTGACTCGCTCATATCTGCACATGCAGGAGGGCTTATTATTTCTTCTCACAAAGGAAACAAGATGTCTGAGGAAACCGTGGAATACTGTAACAAAAAGCGATTTCCGGTGTTTTCCTCGTCCTGGAATACGCCATATATTGACGTCATGCGTAAATTTTCGGAAATCCTTCTTAAAAATGAGCAGAGAGAGACAAATCTTATTACGGCGCTTAAGAATGCTATTTATTATCCGGAGGAGGAAGGGCTGTACACGAAACATTTTGAGCACAACGGTTTCTTTCGGGATATGTCGTATACGGTTATTATTTTAAGCTGCTACACTTACGATACGGAGAGCGGGAATGAGCGGCTCTGCCAGATTGAAAACAATCTTCGCTATGTGCTCCGCAAGTCGATTATTTATGAAGAAAAGGGAAGGCTGATTATCTTGGCGGCAGGCTATTTAATCGGCAGGCTTCGGAAAGAATTTGGGAAAATATGCAGGGAAGATAGCAATATTTATGTGGGAATCGGAACAACGGAAAAGCGTATTGTGGACATACATAATTCATATGAGAATGCGTATATGGCATACCGTCTGACTAAGACGACGATTCCGAAAAATCTTCTGTATTACGGCGAGCTGGGAATTTATAAAATACTTGCAGATGTAAAAGAGCCGTCCGTCTATCCGGCATTTGTGGAAGAGACGCTGGGGGCGCTGATCGCATATGACAAAGAAAAGAATACCCAGTATCTGAAGATACTAAGGGCGTTTTTTGATAATGACTGCTGTATTTTACGGACGTCAAAAGCTTTGTACTGCCACAAAAATACATTGAATTACAAAATGAATACGATAAAAGAGATTTTAGATTATGATATTATGAGTAATGAGAACAGGGTGCGGATTATGGTGTCCTTTTACATATTAAATCTGGGCACGGATTATTTTTAGATTTAAAAGCGAAAGCGATGAAAGAACCGTCTGATTTTGGAAGAACGGCCTTAAATAATAAAAACCCGAAAATCGTAAATTTTCGGGTTTTTTAAGAGGCGCAGACCGGATTTGAACCGGTGAATCAGGGTGTTGCAGACCCATGCCTTACCACTTGGCTACTGCGCCTTACCTCAAGCGAAATTAATTATAACAAATATTTAAGCGATAGTCAACAATAAAATCAGAAAAGATATATGACAAAATCTGCGCCGTTCCGCTTAAATGTAACCTCCGGGCATTCCGCCGCCGCAGTACATCCCATTGCAGCAGAGGTTGCATATGAGATTGGCGATACATAGCTTAAAGCAGCAATTATTGCCGGTGGAAAATGTAGTCTGGTAGGGGCCTTGCTGCTGTCTGTACCATGCACTGCCGCCCTCAAGACGGTTTACAAGCATCTGGTATTGAAAATTTCCAGGTTCTCGTCCGGCCGCTTCTTTTGCATGCTCAAGAGCAGTCGCCACATTGCCGAGACCGGAGTTGGCGAGCGCGCTGTAATAGAACCACCTGGCATTTCGGGCCGCAATAGAATTTAAAAGGTTCAGAGCTTCCCGGTAATAACCGCTGTTAATGTAATTGGCAGCGGCGCGAAGATGAAGCTCCTCTTCGCTGTCGCCGGAAGCGTCGGTTTCAGCCTGCCGGTATTCTGCGCGAAAACCGCCGAACGGCCCAAAGCCGCCGAAGGGATCAGAAGAGTCAGAAGAACGGCTTTCATAATTATTGGAAGAGCCGTATTCACGCTCCTGCATAATCTGGCTGTAAGCCTGCTGGGCTTCTTTAAACTTTGTCTCCGCCAAATCTTTATTCGGATTATTCAAATTTGCGTCCGGATGGTATTTGCGGCTCAGGGCACGGTATGCTTTTTTTATTTCGTCATCGGATGCGTTTCTTGGTACTCCGAGGATACTGTAAGGGTCTGTCATGGTTCTTTTCTCCTGGCTGGCTGTTATTTCTTTTCTTTCTCCTGCATGCGCTTTTCGGTAACTGCAGTATATCTGCACCAGACGCCGGAATAAAGTATGTTGCGCAGGATGTCTGCGTGCAAAAGAATCGGGAGCCGTTCAAAGGTGCGGGAACATTCTGCCATCATCATGGTCAGAAGCTTTCGGCAGTTTTCGGAAAAATCCGCATCTTCCAGAAAAGCTTGTTTAAAGGGATTATAATTTCCCGTTTTGATGTCTTTTTCTACATCTTCATATGCATCCATCAAAAAAATGAATTTCCCCAGGAAGAAACCAATCTTCCGGAGAGAATCCTCCCATTCGTCCTGGCGGAAAACGAAGAGTTCCGCCAGGATATCGCCAAAAATTCCGGCTATCATATCTGCATTCAGCCCGTTTTGCTTTTCCAATGCGGAAAGCTTCTTTAAATTTGAAGAGACTGCCTGGATTTTTTCCGGATAGCGCTCCTTTACGGCTGCTATTTTGGGGGCAAGAAGTTTTGCTGCGGCATAGCTTTTTTTCTTGTGCTCGTCTTCCCAATCATCTTTGCATTTGTAATAGCTCAATATCAGATTAACCGCTGCCGCGTAATCTGTCAACTCATTCGTGCGCACCGTATGTTTTTTCAAAGGATGTGCAGCGCACGTTGCCGTTTCAGTCTTTGTGTCCGGCTCATAAAGTCCTGTGAGAAGGATGATAAGAAAGGTCATGTCATAAGATAATGTCATCTGGCCGCATCTTCCGTAATTTTTTTTCAATACTCTGCAAAGGCCGCAGTAGTAGGAGTGATAAATATCGTAGTCTTTAAATTTCATTTCGGCCTGGTTAATTGAAATATATCCAAACATAATCTTACACCTAGCTCCGTTCGATAAAGGTAGTGCCGCATTTCGGGCAGCGTATTTCTACTCTGCCTTTTTTGCGGGGAATCCGAATCTTCTGCTTACAGGAAGGACAACGATAGATGTGGTGCGTCTTTCTCTGGACGAGAAGATTTTTCTGCTTGTTTATGAATGTGCGGAGTCTGCAGGTCTTGTTCAGATACCACTGGTTTTCCGCCGAACGTTTTTGGATGTT
>CAJTUQ010000062.1 GCA_910579335.1 uncultured Dorea sp.
GGAAACGTTATATTGATGCTGAGAAATACAAGCAGCTGACAGACGAGGAGGCAAAAAGGTACTGGACGATTGACAATGATGATTTGTTCGGGAGAGGGCTGCATCCGGACTTTGAGAAAGAGGCGGTCTTTTTGAAATGCCAGTACACGGGGAAAGTGGTTTCTTTTTCAGATAACAGAAGAGGCAGCCTGCCGCATTTTAGAATCGGAGGTGTATAGCGTGGGGAAAGTGAGGATTGAAATGCAACCTGCGCAGAGAATCCTGCTGAAACGCTCGCTGAATGAGAACGGGGGAGCCCAGAGGTTTTTCACCAGCGAGATGCAGAGGGTGATGCGCCCGTATGTGCCGGTTCTGGAAGGTGATTTGAGAAAGTCATCCGTGATAAAGGGAACGTGCATTGAGTACAATACCCCCTATGCCAGGCGCCAGTTTTACGAGAACCGGGGAGAAGGAACCGAAGGTATGAATGGCGGAGGCGGCAGAGCGGGCCCTCAGTGGGCGCAGAGGGCATGGGCGGACAACGGGGACACAGTTGTGAAATCCGTGGCGAATTATGTAGGAGGAAAGGCAAAATGAGCATAATTGAAAGTATACGGGCATTCATTAACGAATGTCCGTTTTTAAATGAATTTGACGCCGCTGTCGGCGTGGAGTATCTTCCGGAGGATGAAAAGTCCTATATTATCGGAGCGTCAATTACGGACAAGCCGGTTGTGAAAAGTTATATGAACGGAGACAAGGTCAAGCGCTTCAATTTTGTGTTCGCAAGCCGTGAGTATTTTGGAAGGGACAATGTTGAAAACATGGATGTTGCGGATTTTTACGAGCATTTTTCGGAATGGCTGGAAGAATGTGACGTGAGCGGGAACCTTCCGGTATTATCCGAAGGGAAAGAAACAAGGTGCATCCGGGCGCTGACAAACGGTTATGTATTTAACCAGACGGAAACAAAGGCGCAGTATCAGATACAGTGCCAGTTGATTTATTATCAGAAAAGAACAGGAGGAATTTAAAAATGAGTGGAATCACAGGGAGACATATGATAGGCGAGTATTTGAATACCACGCCTAAAAAGGAAGCTAAGACATGGGGAGTGATGGGAAGTGGCTTTACTGAGGCGAACGAGGAGGTAAACGCACAGACGGACTCCAAAAAATATATCAATGACGCATCGGCGACGGGTTCCGTAAAGAGCTATGAGTGGACGAAGCCGATTGTGGCGGATTTGATAGAAGATGAGGAGGTTATTGCATATCTGGCGGATATCGGCCGTCTGATGAAGACGGGAGGAGAGTGCGAGACGGAACATGTTACCGTTCATTTTAATAAGCCGGTATCCGGAAAGGATAATATATACTATGCAAGGAAAATCGGCGTATCCGTTGCTATTTCTTCGTTTTCCGATAATGACGGGGAGATGCAGATTGAGGGCGACCTGTTAGGACGCGGGGATATCGTAGAAGGAGAATTTGATACAGTTGCAAGGACATTTACAGAAAAAGCAGGCATTGTAGTGCAGCCGGAAAATTAAAGAGCCGGCAGCAGGAAGCCAAGATTAGGGAAGAGGAGATTTAGAAATGTTTACATGGGAAAATAAGAACTATCCGTTTGACATTATGGATGCGGATACAATGCAGGTATTTAATAAGGCTGAAAAGGAGTTTTGGGGGGCGCTCAAGGACTATGAAAGCAAAAACGCAAAGGACGGAAAGATTGATGCGGAAGGGGTAAGGGCAGAATGCCGGATGATAGACACCTTTTTTGAGAATGTGTTCGGCTCCGGAAAGGCAAAGGAAATGTTCCGTTCAAGGTTCAGTCTTTCCGAGCGGACGAAAGCGGTGAAAAAGCTTTACAATTTAAAGAAAAGCCAGATGGAGGAGCATAATTCCAGGGTGGCGGAATTAGGGCTTCTTATCTCTTCGGGAGGTGAAGATTGATAATTGAAACACCTCCGGCATCCGTGGATGTCGGAGGTGTTCTCTATGACGTTGATACGGATTTCGGCACGATGATAGAAATAGAAAACCTGATTATGGGAAAGGAAGTCACAAAGGAGCAGAGAACGTTCGCAGATGAAATTATCCGGTACAACCCGGAACTTTCCTTTGACGAGGCCTGTATGAATGCAAAGTACCATGAGGCATTGCATCTTTTCTATAAAGGCAATATTCCGCAGGACTTGGAAAAAGCGATAGAAAAGCTGGTCTGGTTCTATGGATGCGGAAAATCAGAGACAAAAGGAAAGCAGGGGAAAAAGCCGCTTTATTCATACCGTCACGATTTTGATTATATTAATGCGGGGTTTATGCAGGATTATAAAATAGATTTGTTCGAGGTAAAATCCCTGCACTGGTGGAAGTTTGTAAGCATGTTCTGCGCACTGAGGGACGACTGTAAAATCAGAGAGATTATGGGATATCGGGGAGCGGATACAAAGGGCATGGACAAGGAGCAGAGGAAATACATAAAGGAAATGCAGAGAAGGTATGCCCTTCCTGATGACGGGCTGACAACGGAAGAGGAGGAGCTAAGGAACAGACTCCAGGCGGAGTTGCTGAACGGGGGAGATGTGAGCGGGATATTGAAGGAGAAAAACAGTTGAATGCTACATTTTGCAGATGGAGTATAAAACAATTAAGGAAGGTGCAGTGAAATGCTGCCGACATATTTGGCAGAAAGAGTATCAGGCTGTAATGCTCAGATGAATATGGAGGTAGCGTGAGATGACATTTAGAGAGTCAGCGTAGCAAGAACACCGCTCAAAGATGGGCGGTGTTCTTTTATACAGAAAAGCATTCCGAAATAATTAAATAGGCGGAGAGCATGCTATGCCGAGAAAGATAGCTGAGTGAACAAAGAGAACAGAAGTCCGACAAGAAAAAAGGAGGGAATATATGGCGGACGGAAGTATCGTTATAGAAACAGACCTTGACAACAGCGGTGTTAAATCAGGTCTAAGTAAATTAAAAGGAACGGTTGCCAAAGGCGTTGCAGCATTGGGAATCGGGACGATGTTTAAGAAATCTATGGATGTCGGCAGCAGCTTTGAATCAGCCATGAGCGAAGTGAAGGCGATTTCGGGAGCGTCAGGAAAGGACTTTGAAAAGCTGACAGAAACAGCTAAAGAAATGGGTGCATCAACAAAATTCAGCGCTACGGAGAGTGCTGAGGCGTTGAAATACATGTCTATGGCGGGCTGGGATACAAAGCAAATGGTTTCTGGATTGGCCGGCGTTATGGATCTTGCCGCGGCATCCGGAGAAAGTCTGGGAACGGTGTCTGATATTGTTACGGATGCGATGACGGCGTTTGGACTGGAGGCAAAGGAGAGTACGCATTTTGCAGATGTTCTTGCAAAGGCATCCAGCAGCTCCAATACAAACGTGGGTATGATGGGAGAAACCTTCAAGTATGTTGCGCCAATTGCAGGAGCTATGAAATATTCTGTTGAAGATACGGCTACAGCCATCGGACTTATGGCCAATGCCGGTATTAAAGGAGGAGAGGCCGGAACTGCCTTGCGCTCCGTACTTACAAGGCTGGTAAAACCTCCGAAGGAAGCAGCAGAGGCGCTTGACAATCTTGGAATCAGTGCAAAAAACTCTGACGGGACCATGAAACCTCTTCGGGAGGTATTAGGAGACTTACGGGAGAAATTCGCAGGTCTTGATGATAGTCAAAAAGCTCAGTATGCCGCAAGCATTGCAGGTCAAGAGGGAATGTCCGGACTTCTTGCGATTGTAAATGCCAGTGAAGGAGATTTTCAGAAACTGACAAATGCGATTGATAATTCAAAAGATGCAGCAAAGAAGCAGGCTGACACTATGAATAACAATCTGAAAGGCGCAATGTGTGAACTTGGCTCTGCCGCAGAGGCAGCCGGGATAGAAATCTATGATGGGTTTAAAAAGCCGCTGACAAAAATGGTAAAGGAGGGCGCAAAGAAGATCCGGGGGCTGGCAACGGCAATTAAGGAAAATGAGATTGAGTCTATCGTGCCGGATGAAGTGGTGAATGGCGTCAAGAACCTGGGCAGCATCGCAAAGACAGTCGGCGGGGGCGGCATAAAGGTGCTGTCTCAGGGCGTGAAAGGGCTTGCAGATAATTTGAACGTTGTTATTCCGCTGGCTACGGGATTATTTACGGCATTTAAAGGCTATGCTGCAGTGAAGATGGTGGTGACGGCTTTCAGGACGATGCAGGCAACGATGGAGGGTGCGAGCACAGGGATGACTTTGCTCGGTACGGCGATAAAGCTGTTTACCGGAAAGACGATTGAGGCGACGACGGTGACAGGAATGTTTAACGCCGCATGTACGGCTCTTGGCGGCCCTATAGGAGTGGCGATAGTTGCAGTCGGGGCGCTGGCAGCAGGATTAGGCGCATATGGTTTGATTTCAGGGAAGTTAATTTCAGAAGAAAAAGTATTCGCTGACAAGGTTGAGAAATCTGCAGAAAAGCAGAAGGAATATTTAAAGTCCATAGAAGGGAACCGTAAGGCAAGGGAGGAGGCCATAGAGACTACGCAGACAGAAGGGAAACAGGCCAGCTTTCTTGCAGAAAAACTCAACGACCTTATGTCGGTGGAAAATAAGAGTGCCGGGCAGAAGGAACAGATAAAAACGATTGTTGAAAAGCTGAATGAGCTTCTTCCGGATTTGGGGCTCGCATACGATGAGGAAAAGGATAAGCTGAACCAGTCAACGGATGCCATTAGGAAGAATATAGCGGCGCAAAAAGAACAGGCGATGGCAAAAGCCTATGGAGCCCAGATGGAAGGAATCACCGAAGATATCCTTAAAACTGAAGATAAACTCGCTAAGGCAACGGAACAGAGGACAAAGGCAGAGGAAAAACTGGCAAAGGCGAAGAAAGAGCTTGGCGATAAAGTCCTGCAGGGCGATAAGTTCGCAATTAAGGAGATGACAGAGCTTAAGGCGGCTTATGAATCTGCAGACGAGCAGGTAAAAAAGTACCAGAAGAGTATCGAAGGGCTGAATGAAGACCTTGAGACGGCAAGCAACAGGGAAATCGGCTATGCAAATTATGGGGAGTTTCTTGGCAGTATTGACGAAGTCTGCGAAGAAGCGAAGATAAAGGCAGGAGATATTCCGGAATCGGTCAGTCAGGGAATAAAAGACGGCCTCTATGTCAATCCGATGACCGGAGAGGAACTCAATGCCCTGATGAATCTGGACGGTTTAGTGCAGAAAGCATTGGAAGAAGGAAAAGAAGTGTCCTTTGCTGTTGCGCAGGGAATACAGTCCGGCCAGTATGCGCTTCCGGAAAGTACGGCGGCGCTTGAGAACATGGTGAAGTTTGACGGTATGATTCGAAATGCCGGAGTACAGGGAGAGAAGCTTTCAGTAGAGCTTGCGAATAAAATTGCGCAGGGAAAGATGACGATTGATGAGGCAGTCTTGCAAATGTGCGATGCGGCAGGGCTTACGCCGGAGCAATTTGGCATTACGCAGGTGCTGGATAAAGCGGCGCAGGAGACAAAGAAATCATCTGACGAAATCAAGAAAAGCATCGAAATAGCGCCGACAGACAATTCGGAAGCGGCAAAAGCATCAGAATCGTCATTTACGGATAATTACGGAAAAGGTCCCGAAAAGGTGAAAAAGAGCTCTTCCGAGATGTCTAAAAATTCCGGGATTAAGGGACAGGATAATTCTGGGAGCGCCAAAAAAACAGTGGATACTTACACGGGCAATCTCGAAAAAGGGGAAGCAAAGGCAAAAACGGCGGCAAAGAATTTAGAAAAAGCCGGGACTGAAGGTTTGGGGGCGGATGCGTCCGAAGCAAAGAAGGCCGGGGAGAAATTAGGCGAAGCGTTTGCCGACGGAATAACCTCCAAAGCAGGCAGTGTAAAAAAAGCGGGTAAAAAAGCCGCATCGTCCGGCAAAAGCGGCGCCAATGCGGAAAAAGAGGGATTTGTAACGGTCGGAAAAAATATTTCGTCCGGTATTGCATCTGGAATTAATGCTAATTCCGGCGTCGTGGCGGAAGCGGCAAGACGTGTCATCAGAAATGCAAAAAAGGCAGCAAATAGCGAGTCAGACAGCCATTCCCCTTCCCGCGTATTCAGGGATGAAGTGGGAAAGTTCCTTCCGCTCGGAGTGGCCGTTGGCATTGAAAAACATACGGGCGCCGTTGAGAAAGCGTCCAGAGGAATGGCGCATGCTTCCGTAGAAGCGGCTGCGGACGAGCTGGGGATTCATTCCCCGTCAAAAGCATTTCAAAACATTGTCGGCGTCAATATTCCAAAAGGGATTGCCGTCGGTATAAGTGTAGCAAAGATGGAACTGACTGCGGAGATGAGAAGCACGATGAATGAAGTGCTTGCCACGGCCCAAAAAGCAGCAAGTGAAGGAAAATATTCACAGATTGGAAGCGATTTGGCGGGCGGCCTATCGGAATCCTTAAGCCTTGCGAAATCCAGAGGTACAAACAGCCTGCAGGAATCTATGAATGCACAGTATGATTCATTGACGGTGGCGCACAAGAAAGCGGAAGACAAGCTACAGAGTAAGATAAAGAAGACAAAAAGCAAGAAGAATAAGAAAAAACGAAAAAAACAGTTATCCAAGTTAAAGGCGGCAAATAAACAGGAAGCGGCGCAGCTTCAGGAGGCGGGAGAAAAGGTGTCCAATGCTTTTAATACGGCCTTTGAGAAGGAAGCGGAGCGCTTGACACAGATTGCCCAAAAGCAGCTTCAGGAGCTTTCAGAAAACTACCAGAAAGAATATGACCGTATCGCAGGATTGAGGGACAGTCTGACGAACAAACAGCAGTCATGGGGGAATATTTATGACCTCAGACAGAACATTTCTGATATCGAGAGGTACCAGAAGCAGCTGAAAGCGCTTGAGAATAAGGTGCCGGAATCCATGATGGAAAGGATTCTCGGCATGAATGTGGACGAAGCGTCCGCTTACATGGATTGGTTTCAAGCTATGTCAAATGAGCAGCAGAAGGTATATATTGCAAACTGGAACAAGCAGCAATCCATGTCGGAAACATTTTCAAACAGCTTTTTTGCGGAAGATTTTGCAAAGCTTGAAAAACAATACCAGACAGAACTAAAGAAGGCTACGGACAGTCTGCAAAAACAGATACAGCAGGCAGGAGTTAATATTGCGAAAGGACTGACAGAGGGAATAGAGTCTGAGACCCGAAGCGCAAGCAAAGCAATAAAGAACTTGTGCAAGAACCTGATAAAGACTGCCAGGAAGCAGCTGGGAATCAAATCGCCTTCCCGTGAATTTGCGGAGATTGGAAGATACGACATATTAGGTATGGAAAAGGGGCATGAGAAGGAAGCCAAGAAACTGTACCGGCAGATGGAAGACGTGTCTGAGACAATGGCGCAGAGATTTGCCAGAGCCCGTCTTAACATTCCAGAACTTCAAGGACGTATGCAGGCGGCGGTGCACAAGCAGATGAGAAGGATAACGGCCGACGTCCAGGTGCCGCACATATCGCAGAATGCAGTTTCAGGAAAAGAAACAGAACGCATTGTATATGCAGGTCCGGAGAAGATAGAGCTTGTATCCGTGCTTGACGGGAGGGAAGTGGCAAGATGTACGGTTCCTTTCATGGATCAGTTTTTGAATGACGCTATGAAACGCAGACTGAGAGGAGGAGTGTGATGAGACGCGGTACATTGGGGGTGCAGATAGGGGATAAGCATACTTTGAAAGACTGGAATCTGGGGTGGACGGCAGTGAACCTCGGATTCCCGGAAGCTAAGACCTATGAACAGGACATTCCTGGAGCAGACGGGACGCTTGATTTGACGGAGGCGATGACTTCGGGAGACGTGAAATATAAGAACCGCCCTCTGTCGCTGGAGTTTGAGGTCGAAGACAAGGACTTTTACCGATGGAGTATCCTGGCATCAGAGATTGCCAACTATCTGTCAGGCCGGAAAATGAAGATTATTTTAGATAACGACCCGTATTTTTATTATGCCGGCAGGCTGGGGATAGATGTGGAAAAAACGGAAAAGAGCGAAAGCAGGCTGGTGATTTCAGGTGACGTGGAGCCGTATAAGTACGAATTGTATTCCAGTCTTGAGGATTGGGTGTGGGATTCGTTTAATCTTGAAACGGGAATAATCCGGGAGTACAAGGATATGCAGGTTGAAGGTTCGCACAGACTGCTCATTCCGGGGCTGAGGAAGAGGATAGTTCCGGCCATTCTGTGTTCGGGGCCGATGCGGGTGTTGCATGCCGGAAAGACTTATGAATTGAAGGCGGGGAAAAATAAAGTGTTCGATATCTGGCTCGGTGAAGGAGAGAATGTCTTGGTTTTTACCGGAACAGGGAAAGTATCTGTAGAGTACAGGGGAGGCAGTTTGTAAATGTATAAGATAGAAAGTGACGGCAGAACGCTGCATGACGTCAGGGACGAGAAATATGCGCTTCTGTCTCCGAAGATAACTCTCGAATTAAATAAGACGGGAAACCTTGATTTCGGAATTTTGCCGACTCATCCGGAAATCGGCAGTATTCAAAAGCTCCGCTCAAGAATAACGGTATACGACAATGATGAACTGCTTTATGCCGGACGGCCGACAACGGACGAGGCGGATTTTTATAATTACGGGCAGGTGGCTTGTGAAGGGGAGCTTGCCTTTTTGCTGGATTCCATACAAAGGCCGAAAGAGCGGGGGAGGATATATGATTTTGAGCCGATATCGACAAATAGAGAAGTATTCCGTTCTATTATCAAGGAGCATAATTCACAGGTTGAGGATAACAAAAAATTTGAAATCGGTGTCATTGACGTTGAGAGTGCTGGGCTTGAAAATTTTAATGCCAATTATGAAAAGACTTGGGACTTGATTAATTCCGGGTTTATCGGAGTGTATGAAGGGTATCTGAGAATCAGGCATGAGGGGGATGTACGGTATATTGATTATGTAAAGCAATTGGGTCAGGAAAGCGGACAGGAAATTCGTTTTGGTGAAAATCTCCTGGATTTGAAACGGTATGTCAAAGCGGACAATATAGCGACGGCAATTATCCCGGTGGGAAAGAATAATGTGACAATTAAAAATGCCAACGGCCATAACGGAAGAGATTATATTTACGATGCCGAGGCGGTAGGTCTGTACGGATGGATTTACCAGAAGGTAGATTTTCCGGATGTAAATGACCCGGATACGCTGCTTAAGAAGGCAAGGGAGCATCTAAAGACTTGTGTAAACCTTGCAATTACAATAGAGCTTACGGCAATAGACCTTCATCTGCTGGACGTGGATATCGACCGCATCAGGCTGGGTGATACGGTACGGGTCGTGTCTCCAATACATCATCTTGACAGAATTATGATGGTGTCAAAAAGGGAGTACAATCTCACCGACCCGTCAGCGGATAAAATCACATTGGGAGATACGTTATCTTATCTGACGGAAAAGCAGGCGGGGCTGCAGAAGGATATGGAGCAGCAGAAGAATGCCGCTTCTTCGGAGGAAGAAATAAAAAGCGACATGGTGCATCTGACTTATAAAGTGAATGCCGCATATGAAGGAATTGAGACGATGGGCGGACAGGTTCATCAACTGGGAACGGACTATACGAAAGTAATGGAGCAGCTTCAAGAAATGGAACGCAGTATTATAACATTGACGGAAGCCGATAAAGAGATGCAGGAAGACCTGCAGAATATTACAGGAAGAGTAGAAGCTCTGGAAGGAGGTGAACAGACATAATGCTTGAACAGGAACTAAGGGCTTTGATACAGGAATTTAGAACCGCCATTTACGGAAAGGATGTCAGGCGGACCTATGCTGATATAGCGGAGCTTGTCTGCGTCAGGGCAATGAAGGAATTGGATCATGCGGTGGAACAGGGCAATCTGGCGCAGCAGCAGGGGGAATATGCATTAATACAAGGAGATTACGCAAAAAATCAGGGAGATTATGCAGGAGAACAGACGGATGCTGCTTTGGCAGAAATAAATTCCACGATGCTGTACATAAACAATGAGTTTGGTAATATACAGAAAGCTCTGGAAGCTACGGAAAATGGAGCGCTGCTGCTTGAAATCAATGAGCTTTTAAAGGATATGTACCGGATGGCGGCAGAGGAAGACGTGGACAAGATTATCGGAGGAACGTATGTAGATGAGGACAGGGAAGGAGGGATTTTTGAGACCGGGACAAACCAGGATATAGATGACATCATAGCAGGCACATATATCGGATATGAGGAATCCGTTTAAGGAAGGAAATGTAAAAACAGAGATAATAGGCTTTGCGAAGCATTTAAGCAATGAGGGAGGAATAGAATGAAGATTATCACTACAAATCTGTTAAACAGGTTTTGGAATCATGGAATTAAGCCGATTAAGGAGGAATTAACCGGAAAATTAAGCGCATCAAAGGTGGTGGAAAGCCCGAATATTACGGAATCAGGCTTTGTGATGGATGGAAAGACGGCTTCAGAGCAGATTGCTGAATTAAATGGGAAAACATATGCGGACGGTTATATTTTTGTGGAACTTGGTGCGGTTCCAAATAAAAATGTTAAAAACATTGATGTAATAGGAATACCGTCCAATGCAAAACATGTATGGATTGATGCCGCATGGGCAAAAAAATCGACTAGTGGATTAATAATTCCGCTTCCATACGTAGATACGACTTCTACGACAGACTGTATACGAATTGTATTATATACAGGAAGGATTCAGATATCCACAGCTGGGGATTGGTCGTATTATAACGCATGGGCTGTAGTTGCCTACAAGCTGTAGCAAGACTTGCTAAATACGCCAATTTCCCAATTAATTTAAGTATCCATGTGAAAGGAGAATTTATGGAGAATATTTTATTTCTTAACAATGATAATGTGGTGAAAGCAAAGGTGAAAAGGCTGTCGGAGCACATTATCCAAATAATTACAGAGGAGGAGGTAAATACCTCTGGGTTTCATCTCGTAATGGATGACGGAAGTCCTTACGGCGTGTATGAGGATTATACTACGTTGTACAGAGAGGTTGAAGGAGGTTTTCTGCTCAGTAATGACGGTTCGGTATATAAAGGGCTCGAATTACCGCCTGGGCCTGAGCCGGGACCATATGAGCCCACGCTTAAAGAACTGCAGGAAGATAAGGTTGCGCAGATGGATGCCGCCCGGCAGCAGGCGATACAAGCGGGAATCAGCGTTACGCTGACAGACGGGAGTGCGGAGCATTTTACGCTCACGGATCACGACCAGACCAGCCTTATGGGGCTTCAGTCCCAGGTATCCGCCGGTGAAGAAAACATTCCCTGGCATAACTCTGATGAAGCGGAGCATTGCAAATTTTACACCAATGCCGACATGGGGCGGATTACATCTGCGGCAATGTCCTGGGTGACATGGCACGTGACCTATTTCCGTGATTTGAGGATATATATCCGTTCGCTAAAGGATGAGGAAGAAGTGGAGGCCGTAACCTATGGAATGGACATTCCGGAAGCTTACCAGTCGGAGCCGCTAAAGGCAATGCTTGCGGCTCGTCAGGCGTGAGGGCGGTGAAGCAGGCCGTGCTTTTTAGCGCCGGCGGCCTGCTCTACATGACAATAGAGCTTTTGTGGAGGGGATACAGCCATTGGACGATGTTTCTCGTAGGAGGGCTGTGTTTTATGCTGCTGGGCTTGATTAATGAGGTTTATACCTTTGACATGCCGCTGATATACCAGATGGTGCTCGGAGCCTGCCTTGTGACGCTGGCGGAGTTTCTAAGTGGCTGCATTATTAACCTGTGGCTTGGCTGGAATGTCTGGGATTATTCCGGTTTGCCGTTTCATGTACTCGGACAGATATGCCTGCCGTATACGGGTTTGTGGTTCCTGTTGTCAGGGCCTGCAATAATCTTGGATGATTATCTGCGTTACTGGTGGTTCGGGGAGGAGTATCCCCATTACAGGATAATATGAAGGAAGGCGTTAAGATGGAAATTAGGGCAGGGCCGTAAAGGTCCTTTTCTTTTTGGGAAAAAATACGGAAGGAGGATATTATTATGCCGGATACGGTATTGGTTGCCATTTTGTCGTTAATCGGGACGTTAGCCGGAAGCTTTGGCGGTACCCAGCTTATCAAGTACAGGATAGAGCAGCTGGAAAAAAAGGTGGAAAAACACAATTCCATCGTGGAACGCACATATTTATTAGAAGAGAAGATGAAGGTGGCAAACCACAGGATTGAAGATTTGGAAAGGAAGGAAGAATAAGATGGAACAGTTTGTAAAATATGTAAAACCGGAATTGATGATTGTGGCAATCGCCCTGTATTTTTTAGGGATATGGTTTAAGCAGGCCGCATTCCTGAAGGATAAATACATCCCCCTTGTGCTGGGGATGCTGGGAATCTTTATCTGCGGGCTTTGGGTGGCGTCCGTTCACCAGTTTGAAGATGCGCAGGCGGCATTTGCGGGAGCTTTCGCTGCGGTCACGCAGGGCATCCTCGTAGCTGGGTTAAGTACATATGTGAACCAGATTATTAAACAATTGAATAAGGCGGAGTAGGGGGCGCAGTCAAGCGTCCTCTTTTTTGTGCGACGTCGCACGGGAAGGAGAAGGAGATGGCATACGAATTAAAGACAAAGCTTGCGAACAGGAAGAATTACGGCGGCAGCAGGAAAACTTCCGCCATAAAATATATTGTGATTCACTATACGGCAAACGACGGGGACACTGACGAGGGGAACGGGAAGTATTTCCACAACAGTATTGTCAAAGCGTCAGCGCATTACTTCGTGGATTCCGACAGCGTTACGCAGTCCGTTCCGGATGATTACACGGCGTACTCGGTTGGAGGAAGCAAATATGGAAACTGCAAGACTACCGGGGGCGGGAAGCTTTACGGAAAGTGTACGAACAGTAACAGCATCAGCATTGAGCTGTGCGATGACAAGAAGGATAAGAAGATTTATCCCACAGCCGCAACTATCAGGAATGCGCTGGAGCTTACAAGGGATTTGATGAAAAAATACGGCATTCCCGCCGGGAACGTCATCCGCCATTTTGACGTGAACGGAAAGAGCTGTCCGGCATATTGGTGCGGCACGGACGCCAAGAACAAGAAGTGGAAGACGGAGTTCTGGGACAAGCTGTCAGTTGCAGATGCAGCGGACAGGGATGCCGGCTCTAAGGCGTTGAAGGCATCGGATTTAAAAAGCATGTCCGCAGCGGACATCATTAAGAAGGTAGGGCCGCTCTTTACCGAGGACCAGGAAAAAACGGGCATCCTTGCGTCGATAAGCCTTGCGCAGTTCATCCTTGAATCGGACTGTGGGCGCAGCGAGCTTGCACAGGCGGCAAACAACTGCTTCGGGATGAAGAAGAGTCTTTCAGGGAATAACTGGCCGGGTTCGGCGTGGGACGGGAAGTCCGTATATAAGAAGCCGACAAAAGAGTATGTAAAGGGGAAATGCGTGACGGTTACGGCGGAGTTTCGGAAGTATCCGGACATCGCCCATTCCATCGCAGACCATTCGGCATACTTAGCAGGCGCCATGAACGGCAAGAAGAAGCGTTATGCCGGCATCAAGGGAGAGACGAGCTATAAGAGGGCGGCTGCCATCATTAAAAACGGCGGTTACGCTACGGATTCGGGTTATATCGATAAAATCTGCGGCCTTGTCAAGAAGTATAATCTGACACAGTATGATGCCGCCACAGGCAGCATACCGTCAGGCAGCTCACCAGCTCCCGGCAGCGCACCGTCAGGCAGCATATCATCCGGCGGTGCCTCATCCGGAAGCAGCGCTTCTAAAACACCTGCAGCCGTTATGTACTACAAGAAATATACCGGGAAATCGGACAGGATAGACGATGTGTTTAAAGCCGTGGAAGTTCCGGAAAAGTACAGAAACAGTTATATGAAGCGAAGGCCCGTGGCCGCAAGGAACGGCATCGGCGGCTACAAGGGAACGAAAAGCCAGAACTTAAAGCTTGTAAGGCTGGCGAAGGCCGGGAAGCTTAAGAAGGTATAAGTCCTTTCTGAAGATTATGGGTTGTTAGGTACATTGAAAAGTGTTATAATTTTCTTGGTGAAAGAAATTATAATTGACCGTATGGTGGAAACACTTTCGGTAAGTGCCAAGCGTCTTGTGCGCTTGGCTTTTTATGTTTTCCTTAATTGCTGTCTTGTATTAAAAATAGTGCTCCATTTGGGGCTGACAAAACAATGACTGCGGTTCTTTCAGGAAGCGCCGACATAGGTTTTATGGGTTCTGAAGCATCCATATACACCTATAACGAAGGGGCTAATGATTATGTTGTGAATTTTGCGCAGCTTACCCAGCGTGCAGGAAATTTCCTTGTAGCCCGCGAGGAGATGCCGGATTTCAAATGGGAAGACCTTAAGGGGAAGAATGTACTCGGTGGAAGAAAGGGCGGTATGCCGGAAATGGTATTTGAGTATATTTTGAAGCAGAATAATATTGATCCTCAGAAAGATGTGAAGATTGACCAGAGTATTGATTTTGGTTCGACGGCAGCAGCATTTTCCGGAGGACAGGGGGATTTCAGCGTGGAGTTTGAGCCATCGGCAACAGCTCTTGAGAAAGAAAAAGACGGATATGTGGTAGCATCTCTCGGAACGGACAGCGGTTATGTGCCGTATACGGCTTTTTCGGCGAAACAAAGCTATATCAAAGAAAACCCGGAGATTATTCAGGGATTTACGAATGCCCTTCAGAAGGGGATGGATTTTGTGCAGACACATAAACCGGATGAGATTGCATCTGTCATAGAGCCTCAGTTCAAGGAGACGGATCTGGATACCATCACAACAATTGTGACCCGCTATTATGAGCAGGACACATGGAAGGATAATCTGGTATTTGAAAAAGAGAGCTTTGAACTTCTTCAGGATATTCTGGAGGAAGCGGGAGAACTTACGAAACGGGCTCCTTATGAAGAGCTTGTAAATGTAGAGTTTGCACAGACGGCAAGTAAATAAAGTTATTGCGGATGAAAGGATTGTCTCGGTTTGTGGAGAGACAGTCCTTTCATCTTTCATCCGTACGGCCGCCAAAAGACATCGGCTATAAAAGCGCAGGAGACATCTCTATATACACTGCCATTGATTTTCCATATGACAGCATATATAATATCCGTAAATCAAAAAAAGAGGTGGTTTTAACAAAAAATGAAAGGAGACCAGCTATGGAACCAAGATTAGAAGTATGTGTTGATTCTGTGGAATCTGCCCTGATTGCGCAGGAAGGAGGAGCAGACCGTCTTGAAGTATGTTCGAATCTCATCATTGGCGGGACAACTCCCGGAGTGAGCCAGTTTAAACAAATCCGAAATATGTGTGAGATAGAGCTAAGAGTATTGATACGTCCGAGATTCGGAGATTTTTTATACACGGATAAAGAATTTCAGATGATAAAGGAAGATATTTTAATGTTCCGTGAGTTAGGGGCTGACGGAGTAGTTGCAGGGTGTCTGAAAGCCGACGGAAGTCTGGATATAAAGCGGATGAAGGAGCTGAGAGAATGTGCAGGAACTATAAAGTTTACGTTGCACAGAGCGTTTGATGTATGCAGGGATCCTTATGAGGCTCTGGAGGAGGCGGTTCTTTTGGGGGTTGATACGATTCTCACGTCAGGACAGGCAGCGGTATGTACAGAGGGTGCAGACGTTCTTAAGAGACTGGTTTCGCAGGCGAGAGAACGGATTGAAATTATGGCAGGCAGCGGAGTGAACGCGGAGGTTATCCGGCAGGTGGCGGAGAAAGCGCATGCGTTAAGCTTCCATATGTCCGGAAAACAAATGGAGGACAGCGGTATGATTTACCGGAAGCCGCATGTCAGTATGGGACTTCCATGCTTTAGTGAATACGGTATTCTGCGGACAGATAAAAAAGAGGTGCAGAAAGCGAGACAGGTACTTCTGAAATTTTCTGTTTAAAAGCATCTGATGTAACGTCAAATCCATAGTCTGTATTTTCTCAGGATTTATGTTATAAAAATAGTGTAATTTCTATGACCAATAAGTAAATATGAAATGAAAAATAGCGGAAATCATATAAATATAGTATTGACCAATACCTTTTCCTGAGTATAATGGATGTAGGAGGAATTGGGGTGATTCTATGAACTTAAGAGAACTGGAGCATAATTTCAAGAGAAATACATTTAAAAATGAGGACGACATAAAGATTCATTTTCACACGGATATCGTAAAGCCGCTACTAGATGAGTTTAATCCGCAGATGGCAGGGCAGTATCGAAGTGAAAATGTACTAAAAGCCGGCGGCAGGACGGATGCGACTTTCCAAAATATTTCCTTTGAA
>CAJTUQ010000063.1 GCA_910579335.1 uncultured Dorea sp.
TTTGTCAACATATTCTTTCATTTTTCATCATTTTTCAATCTTTCTTTTACCGGCGCACAACCTTGCGGGGCGCAAGCATAAAAAGCCCTTCGACAATCGTATCGTTCGGCTCAAAGATGAGCTTTGCCGTCTGTCCGTTTTTCGACACGATCATCGCATATAATCTTGCATCCGGACGTCCGGAGCTTAAATTAACCACCTTTGCGCCCCGGAACTGGTCAAGCCTCGGAGAATCCGCCGGCGCAAGCAGCTCCATCTCTTCCGCGTTTGTCGAGAAAATACGTTTTCTCTTAGATTTATTCATAATCTTGTCAATGTCAAGGTCTCCGTTCACGTACAAATATTCATATTCTACATTCAGCCTCGACATCAAAAACCAGACGCATGCAATAATGATAATCGGAAGGATAAGCCCCACCGGAAAAATAAAAACTGTCAGCACAGAGACGATTGCTACAGCCACAAGAACCGCCTTAATTACTAAATCCTTCACATCCGCCTGCTTCTTAATCAGCTGTTCTGTATAAAAATCACTCATTTTTACGTCCTCCATTGTCTTTTACGGCATACAGGAAGTCCACGCCGCTTTTTCTTAAAAGCATTGTAACATATTTTATACGAAAATGGGAACTCCCTGACAAAGAGTTCCCAAAAATATTTTATAATTTTTATATTTACATCATGCCCATTCCTGCGCCTGCGCCTGCCGGCATCGCAGGAGCATCCTCTTTAATATTGGCAACTACGGACTCTGTTGTAAGAAGCGTGGATGCCACGCTTGTTGCGTTCTGCAGGGCGCTTCTTGTAACCTTTGCCGGGTCAAGAATACCATTCTCAACCATATCAACATATTCTTCCGTCAGAACGTCAAAACCGGTTCCAACCTCAGACTCGGATACTTTGTTGATGATTACAGAACCCTCCAGGCCAGCATTGGCAGCAATGTGGAATAACGGGGATTCTAACGCCTTAAGCACGACATTTGCACCCGTCTTCTCGTCGCCGCTCATTTCAGCCGCCATCTTTGCAACTTCTTTTGCAGCATGGATATATGCAGAACCGCCTCCTGCGATGATTCCTTCCTCTACTGCCGCCCTTGTAGCTGCAAGAGCGTCCTCCATACGGAGCTTTGCTTCCTTCATCTCAGTTTCGGTCGCGGCGCCTACGCGGATAACAGCAACGCCGCCGGCCAGCTTCGCCAGTCTTTCCTGAAGCTTCTCACGGTCAAAATCAGAAGTCGTCTCTTCAATCTGGGTCTTAATCTGGGCAACGCGGTCAGAAATTTCCTTCTTGTCTCCGCAGCCGTCTACAATTACCGTATTCTCTTTCTGAACCTTAACGGATTTTGCGCGTCCAAGCTGTTCTAATACCGTCTCCTTAAGATCCATGCCAAGCTCGTCGGAAATCACCTGGCCGCCCGTGAGTACCGCAATGTCTTTCAGCATCTCTTTTCTTCTGTCGCCGTATCCCGGAGCCTTCACTGCAACTACGTTGAATGTTCCGCGCAGCTTATTAACGATAAGTGTCGTGAGAGCCTCCCCTTCGATATCCTCTGCGATAATCAAAAGCCTTGCCCCGGACTGTACGATCTGCTCAAGAAGCGGAAGGATATCCTGAATATTGGAAATCTTCTTATCTGTAATAAGGATATACGGCTCCTCCAGATTCGCTTCCATCTTATCCATGTCCGTAGCCATGTATGCGGAGATATATCCCCTGTCAAACTGCATACCTTCCACAAGATCCAGCTCTGTCTTCATCGTCTTGGATTCCTCAATCGTGATAACGCCGTCATTGGAAACCTTCTCCATCGCATCGGCAACCATCTCGCCGACCTCCATATCTCCTGCGGAAATTGCAGCAACCTTTGCAATCTGGTCTTTGTCCTTAACCTTGCTGGACATTCCCGCAATCGCCTCAACCGCCTTCTCCGTCGCTTTCTTCATCCCCTTGCGGAGAATAATCGGATTTGCGCCTGCCGCCAGGTTCTTAATCCCTTCGTGTACCATCGCCTGTGCCAGCACGGTTGCCGTTGTCGTTCCGTCGCCTGCCACATCATTTGTCTTTGAAGCGACTTCTTTAATTAATTGCGCACCCATGTTCTCGAATGCGTCCTCAAGCTCAATCTCCTTTGCAATCGTCACGCCGTCATTTGTAATCAGCGGTGCGCCGAATGATTTGTCAAGAACTACGTTGCGTCCCTTTGGTCCAAGCGTTACCCTCACTGTATCGGCAAGCTGATTCACGCCTGCCTCTAATGCTCCTCTGGCTTCTGCCCCATACTTAATTTCCTTTGCCATGCCTTTTTTATTCCTCCTGTTTCTAAATTATTTTTTTATTCTACAGCCTTCTTTATTCTACGATAGCAAGAATATCATCCTGCTTTACGATAATATATTCCTCTTCATCAAGCTCTACCGTTGTTCCGGCATACTTGGAGTAAATAACCGTCTGTCCTGTGGACACATTCATAGCAACTTCTTTTCCGTCAACCGTTCCGCCAGGCCCGACAGCAACAACCTCTGCCTGCTGCGGCTTTTCCTTTGACTGTCCCGGAATCACAATACCTGACTTTGTTGTCTCTTCTGCAACCAATTGTTTTAAAACGACTCTGTCGCCCAGTGGTGTTAATTTCATATCAAATCCTCCTTAATAACATCTATATTTGTTAGCACTCATAAAAAGAGAGTGCTAAAAACTCTAGGTATAAAATAGCACTCTCCTTCTGTTTTGTCAACACACTTTATATTTAGTTTACAAGATTTTTATAAAATCCATTCCGTACATAAAATACGACTACATTTCCAAGCTTATTACTGTATCTTTCTTTGATGACTCCCTCGCATTTTACTTCTTCCTCATCCTTCAGGATACACTCATACACCCCGTCCAGAGAAAAAAGCGGCAGCGCATGCTTCCCTGTTAATAAATATATGCTTTCTTCCTCCGGATTATACGTAATAACCTCACAATTATAAGTATTATCATCAAAATAGCCATTCTGCAGAATCACCCTTGTCATTCTGAGGCTGGCAGGACATTTCTCATACATAATACTGCTACCTTTCCATTGAATTTACCGTTCCGCTTTCAGCCTTTCGAGCTCGGTGAACACATAATCGTTCACAACTTTAATATATGTTCCCTTCATCCCGGAAGAACGGGACTCAATGACTCCTGCGCTCTCGAATTTCCGCAGGGCATTAACGATTACTGAACGGGTTATCCCTACTCTGTCTGCGACCTTGCTGGCCACAAGGATTCCCTCCGTCCCTTCCAGTTCTTCAAAAATATGAATAATCGCTTCCAGCTCTGAAAAAGAAAGCGTACTGATTGCCGACTGGACGATGTGCTCTTTCCTCGTCTCTTCTGCATTTTCCTCGTTCACAGAGCGGAGCATCTCAAGGCCGACCACGGTCGTCCCATATTCACTCAGTATGATATCGTCAATCTCATATAAAGCGTCTTTCTTATAAATAAACAATGTGCCCAGGCGTTCTCCCGCTATATCTATCGGACTGATCAGAGCCTGATAATGCTTTACGGTCTGTTCGGAAAATCCCAGCGTTTCCAGATTGACGTTCTCCTTTGTAGAGAGAATGATAAGAAACCTCTCGTTTAAAAGATAATCGATATGCTTTCCTACTTCCTTCTCTATTAATTCCTCAATATAAGGAACGCCGTCACACTTGCTTTTGCCAAGTACCTTTCCTTTTCTGCTCACCACCAGAACATTAGAATCCAGAATATCTGTCAGCACATCACAGATATCATTAAAAACAACTTTACTCGAATTATTGTTGTGGAGCAATTTATTAATTTTTCTTGTTTTATCTAACAATTGTACACTCATACGCTTTCCTCCGTTCTTTAGCGTAATGTTATCATATAATTTTTGAATATTCAATAAATTTCACACATAATTTTAATCTTTTTGTTTTTCGCATCATCTAATCTGCCGGTGCCTTGTTATCTCCGGACTTATTCTCCACATAACCGCATTGTTCGTTACTGCAGCAGAGCTTATTTCCTTTTTCTACCATATAGCTTTTGCATCGCGGACATTTTTCCTTTGACGGTTTCTGCCATGACATAAAACCGCACTCCGGATTATCCTCACATCCATAATATTTGCGGCCCTTCTTCGTCTTTCTCAAGACGACGTCCTTGCCGCATTCCGGACACTTTACGCCGATTTTTTCAAGGTACGGCTTTGTGTTCCTGCACTCCGGGAATCCCGGACATGCAAGAAATTTCCCGTGCGGCCCGTACTTAACCACCATATTCCTCCCGCACTGCTCGCATATTACGTCCGTCACTTCATCTTCTATCTTAACCGTCTCCAGTTCTTTTTCCGCTTGTTCTACCGCCTCCTCAATATCCGGGTAGAAATTTTCGATAATTGTCTTCCATTTTACCTTGCCCTCTGCAACCCCGTCTAAAAGGCTCTCCATATTGGCAGTAAAATTCACGTCCACGATAGTCGGAAAGGACTGCTTCATCATATTGTTTACGACTTCTCCAATCTCTGTCAGATAGAGATTTTTATTCTCCTTTGCCACGTATCTCCGGTTAATAATGGTGGAAATCGTCGGAGCATAGGTACTCGGCCGTCCGATACCTAACTCCTCCAGCGTCTTCACCAGGGCCGCCTCCGTATAGTGGGCAGGCGGCTGGGTAAAATGCTGCTTGCTCTCAAAGCTTTCCTTCGTAAGGACAGAACTGCCGTCAAGCCCTTTTAGAAGCACATTGTTTTCTTCTTTCCCTTCTCCCGCCTCTACATAAACCGTCCGGAAACCTTCAAAGGCAAGTTTGGACGCCGCCACCGTAAAACGATATTTCCCGGCGCCTATCTTTACAGAAGTTGTCTCATACTTCGCAGGCTGCATCCTGCTGGCAACAAACCGCTTCCATATCAATTGGTAGAGCCTGAACTGATCCCTTGTCAGGGAATCCTTTACAATGGCCGGCGTTCTTGTCACATCCGTAGGACGAATCGCTTCATGGGCGTCCTGAATCTTCTTCCCGTCAGACTCTTTAAATCTGCCGTCCGCCACAAACCGGGCTCCATACTGATCCTTGACATATTCCCGTACATTCTTGTCCGCTTCCTCGGAGACTCTGACAGAATCCGTACGGAGATAGGTGATAAGACCTACGGTCCCGTTCCCTTTTAAGTCGATTCCTTCATATAGCTGCTGTGCGATACGCATTGTCTTCGCCGTGGCAAAATTAAGCCCCTTAGAAGCTTCCTGCTGCAATGTACTGGTAGTAAAGGGAACCGGGGCTTTTTTTGTCCTCTCGCCCTTTTTTACTTCCTCTACCGAATACTGCGCCTGATCGATTTCCGCCAGAATCTGTTCCAGCTCTTGCTTGGAACGGATGGTCATCTTCTTTTCCTCCGTTCCGTAAAACCTTGCCGTCAGCGGTTTTCTTTCGCCTTTTACTTTCAGATGCGCATCCAAAGTCCAGTATTCCTCCGGAATAAACATGTTAATCTCTTCTTCCCTGTCGGCAATGATCCGCAGGGCAACCGACTGGACACGGCCCGCGCTCAAACCTCTTTTTACCTTCGCCCACAAAAGCGGGCTTATCCTGTAACCTACGACCCTGTCCAAAATACGTCTTGCCTGCTGTGCGTCAACCAAATCCATATCAATCTCTCTCGCGTTTTTCAGCGAAGTCTTCACGGCATTCTTCGTGATTTCATTAAAGCTGATACGATATGTTTTTTTGTCTTCCAATTTCAGTGATTTGGAAAGATGCCATGAGATCGCTTCCCCTTCCCGGTCCGGGTCAGTTGCAAGATATATTTTATCCGCCTTCTTCACTTCCTTGCGCAGGTTCGCAAGAATTTCCCCTTTCCCGCGAATTGTAATGTATCTGGGTTCAAAATCATGTTCCACATCAATCCCCAGCTGGCTTTTGGGCAAGTCCCTCACATGGCCGTTCGATGCGGCAACCACATAATTACTTCCCAAAAACTTTTTAATTGTCTTTACCTTGGCAGGCGACTCTACGATCACAAGATATCTAGCCATAAAAATACTTCCTCCACTATGAATTTATATAATTCTTATATAATAGTTTTTAGAAATTTCTTTCGCTGCCCCCTGTAATTCCAGAGTTATTAGCTGTTCGAGAACTTCTCTCACCGAAAGTCCTGTTTCTTTTGACAAACAGTCCACGCCTTTCGGAATGAAACCGAGACAACTATACACTAAATTTTCTGGAGTTTCAAGCGTTTTTTCATTTTTGTTTATTATTTGCAAGTCTTTTGGGCGTTGTATATTCATTTCGTCTAACAAATCTTCCGGGGAAATCAGGATTCCCGCACCCTGCTGTAACAGCCGGTGGCACCCTTTGCTTAAGAGGCTCGTAACCGGGCCCGGCAGGGCATATACTTCTTTTCCCTGCTCCAGCGCCAGATCAGCAGTAATTAAAGAACCGCTTTTTTCCGCCGCCTCTATGACAAGCACCACATCCGACAATGCGCTGATAATTCTGTTGCGCGCCGGAAAATAGCCCGGAAGTGGTTTTGTGCCCGGCACCTGTTTCCTGAAGCTCCATATACAGCCCGAAATTTTCCCGCGGATAACAGATATCCACACCGCACCCTAACACCCCGTATGTTTTTCCCTGCGCATTCAGTGCGCCTCTCTGTCCTGCGCCGTCAATACCTCTCGCCATACCGCTGATAATCTGCACTCCCGCCTGCGCAAGGCTTCTGCCGTATCTTTGCGCCATCTCCTCCCCATAGGGCGTACACCTTCTTGCACCTACGATTGCCACGGACACCGTTTCCTCTCCTGGCAGCTCTCCCCTGACGTAAAGCGCATACGGCGGATTTAAAACGGTACGAAGTCTTTTCGGATACCTCTCTGAAAAATATGGGACAAAAGAAATCCCCTTTTGTGCCATCCTTTCATATTCTTCCCCGAAACTGTTCTTTCTCGCAGACACAACGGCCTGTATCTCTTTTTCCTTTAAAATGCCTGAAAACAATAATTCTCTTTCTTCTATATTATATATTGTCTTTGCATTTTTAAACCTTCTGCGCAAAAGCATCTTCTTTCCCGAAGATACCCCTTGCAATGACGCCAGCCAGTATTCATACATCATATGCAGTTACCTCCCCCAATATTTCTTGTCCATCGTCCGGTATCCGGTCGCTTCCTTCAAATGCACCATACGTATCGGTCCCCCGCCGTCCATATCCGCAATCGTCCTTGCCACCTTCAATATTTTGTGATATGTCCTTGCCGTCAGGTTCATCGATGTAAACACCTGTCTCATCAAATGTTCCTCCTCCCTGCCCAGACGACAGTATTTGTCTATCTCCCTGATACCCATCATAGAATTGTTCAAAATCTTCTGCCCCTCATATCTTTTCTGCTGGATATCCCTTGCCGCTATTACCCTTTTCCGTATATCTGCCGATGATTCCTGTCTTCGCCTCTCCCTTATCTCTTCATACCGAATCCTCGGAGCCTCCACGCAGATATCAATTCTGTCCAAAAACGGCTGGCTGATCCGGCCAAGATACTGCCCGACCTGCCACGGCGTACAACTGCACTTTGAAAAATCAGGAAAATTTCCGCAGGGACATGGGTTCATGGCGGCAACAAGCATAAAATCAGACGGAAATACATAGTTCCCATGTACCCTGTTGATATGGATTTTTCTTTCCTCCAGAGGCTGTCTTAGAACCTCCAGTACCGGTTTTTTAAACTCCGCCAGCTCATCTAAAAACAATACGCCTCCATGAGCCAGGCTGATTTCTCCCGGAGACGGGACGAGCCCGCCGCCGATAAGGGCGGATTTTGTCACGGTATGGTGTACGCTTCGAAACGGCCTGCCTGTAATAAGCGGACGCTTCCTGTCCACCATTCCAAGAACGCTGTAT
This sequence comes from uncultured Dorea sp., assembly GCA_910579335.1. Classification (GTDB taxonomy): domain Bacteria; phylum Bacillota; class Clostridia; order Lachnospirales; family Lachnospiraceae; genus MD308. Next base: position 7,907 of record CAJTUQ010000063.1, read on the forward strand.
ATCTTTGTAATTTCCAAACTTTCATTATGATCAGGAGGCGGCAGAATCGTGGGAATGCGCTGCGCAATCATAGACTTTCCGCTGCCCGGCGGCCCGATCAGCAGCAGATTATGTCCGCCCGACACCGCCGTCTCCACCGCCCGTTTTACCGACTCCTGCCCCTGGATTTCCGAAAAATCCATCCTGCTGTCAGCCAAACTTGCGCAGGATTCCCGCCTTTTGTCCCCTTGTAAAGGAAATTCCTTCCCCCTCTTTAAGCAGTCTGCGGCCTGTCCGAGGCTCTCAACCCCGATAACCTGTATTCCTTCTGTCAAGGCTCCCTCTAAGGCATTCCCCTTTGGAAGAATGCATCGTCTAACCCCCTGCTTTCTTGCTTCCATGACAATCGGCAGTACTCCTTTTACCTCTCTTACTTTTCCGTCCAGGCTCAGTTCCCCGATAACAGCCGTATTCTTAAGCTTTTCCTCCTCAATCTCTCCCAGCGCGCAAAGCAGGGACAATGCAATGGGAAGGTCAAAGGACGAACCTCTTTTCCTTACCGCCGCAGGGGACAGATTAATAATAATTTTTTTCGCCGGAATCTGAATACCAGAATTATGCATCGCCGTCCTTACTCTCTCCGAGGCTTCCTTTACCTCCGAGGAAAGATATCCTACCATGTGAAATACCGGAAGCCCATTGCTGATATCTGTCTCCACCTGCACCATTTCCACATGCAGCCCCTCAATGGCTGCCGACATTATTGTGCCAAATGACATCCGCACACTCCTTTCTTACGCTTCCCTGACTGTCCTTTCTCGTTTCTTACCGCAGCCAGAAAGCCATACACTGCAAACGATTCGATAACAATTTGTGATTTGCGGCCGAAACGGCCTGAAATGAATACCGGAAAATGATTGGGGAAACTTCCCCTCTCCGGAAATATGAACTAATTCTATCCAAAAAAACATTGGATGTCAATCGTATTTTTCTAAACGCGGCCTTGCTTTCCTTTATCAGAAATATTGAAAAGGGGGATAACCCCCCATCTCAAACCCTAAAAATATACCCGCAGTTTTTCAATCGCACTCTTTTCGATTCTCGAAACATAAGAACGAGAGATGCCCAGCTGCTTTGCTATCTCCCGCTGTGTATACTCTTCCTCGTTATACAGGCCGTATCTCATCTTAAGTACCAGACGCTCCCTTGCCGACAGCTCCGACTCTACTTTCTGATAGAGCATCTTAATATCATCCTTAAGCTCCGCCTTCCGATGCGCATCATCCTCTTCCGTTTCGATAATATCAAAAAGCTGTATTTCATTGCCCTCCCTGTCTGTCCCGATCGGCTCATACAGGGAAACCTCGCGTGAAGACTTCTTTTTTGCCCTAAAATGCATCAATATCTCATTTTCGATACACCTTGCCGCATAGGTTCCAAGCCTTACGCTCTTATCCGGATTAAAGGTAACCACCGCCTTAATCAGTCCAATGGTTCCGACCGACAGAAGATCCTCATTATCCTCCTCAAGCGTCTGGTACTTTTTAACGATATGAGCCACAAGGCGCAGATTCCTTTCAATAAGAATGTGCTTTGCCTCTAAGTCACCCTCTGTATATTTTTGCATATAATAACTTTCTTCAGCAGCGGTGAGAGGTTGGGGAAATGATTTCAAAAAAAGCACCTCTTGGCATACTTAATTCTATTGTATGTGTATCAAGTGCTTTTTGTGCTTTTCCATATATTTAAAAATTTCCATTGGCATCCGTATGGCAGCGGCAGAATCATCTCCCTGCGAAACTACGCTTTCGCTCTTAAAAAACGCAGCAAATCCTACAGGCTTGCAGCAGGCTCCCTGCGTCTTAAGATGTCATAGACCTCCGCCTCCTCCGTCAGCTCTACGTAAAGCACCTGCTTCGGATGCGGAGCGCTTTCCTGCCTCGCGCCTTCGTCATTCGTAATGCTTTTTACCGTGGTAAGAAGATTGCGGCCGTCAGGCTTCATAATTTCTATCTTTTCTCCGACGGAAAACTTGTTGCGCTGCTCGATTCGGCATGCGCCGTCCTTCACTTCACCGACGCTCCCAAGATACGTATATTCTTTTACGTAAGTATTCCTGTCATAAATCTGGCTCTCTTCATTTGGTTTTCCAAAATAAAAACCGGTCGTAAACTGCCGGTACGTACAGTTGGAAATCTGGCTGAGATACCAGGGCATATTTTCCTTATATTTCTCCGGCGATTCTAAGTAATCATCAATGGCCTTCCTGTACGTCCTGGCCGCCGCCGCCACATAAAGCGCCGTTTTCATACGCCCTTCTATTTTAAAACTGTCAATGCCAGCATCAATCATCTCCGGAATATGCTCGATCATGCACAAATCTTTTGAATTGAAAATATACGTGCCCCGCTCATTTTCATAGACCGGCAGATACTCGCCGGGCCTGGTCTCCTCCACGACCGCATACTTCCACCGGCAGGGATGCGTGCACGCCCCGTGGTTGGCATCCCGTCCCGTAAAGAAATTGCTAAGCAGGCACCGCCCCGAATAGGAAATGCACATTGCGCCGTGGACAAAGCTTTCTATTTCCATCTCCTTCGGAATATGCCCGCGTATCTCCTTAATTTCCTTAAGGGACAGCTCTCTTGCGGAAACTACCCGCTTTGCCCCCAGCTCCCACCAAAACCGGTATGTGCCGTAATTCGTATTATTCGCCTGAGTGCTTATATGACGCTCGATTTCCGGGCATATTTCCTTCGCCAGCATAAAAACTGCCGGGTCTGCAATAATCAGGGCGTCCGGCTTCCATTCCTTTAATTCCTTCAGATATTCTTCCACGCCGGGAAGGTCTGCGTTATGCGCCAGTATATTCACTGTCACATACACCTTGACCCCTCTTTCATGGGCAAATTCAATACCGTCCCGCATATCCTGCGCAGAAAAATTTTTTGCCTTTGCGCGCAGCCCGAAGGCCTCTCCTCCGATATATACCGCATCCGCGCCGAATACGGCCGCTGTTTTTAACACTTCCAGGCTGCTCGCCGGAATCAACAGCTCCGGACGTCTTTTCTCTCCCATTTCTATCATCCGCCTCTCCTGCTTGCCACTCTTTCTCCTGCTTCTTCTGTTTTCGTCTTCATCTCCTCCGCTTCCTTAGGCAGCCGCTGCTTTTTAACGCTCAGCGCAATTCCGTCCCCCAGGGGCAGGATGGATGTCTGAAGCCTCTGATCCCGCTTTAACTGATACAAATACTCTCTCATGCGGCTGTGTATCGTCCGGTTTCTCCTCTCCACCGCAAACCGGGATTCCACAATACCGCCGTCCTGAAGAACATTGTCGGATACCAGCACTCCCTCAGGCGCCAGAAGCCGCACCGCCTCCGGCATATATTGGATATACTGGCCTTTTGCCGCATCCATGAATATGAAATCGTAAGGACCTTCAAGTCCCTTCATAATCTCAAGCGCATCTCCTTCAAGAAGAGAAATCACCCTCTCCTTCCCCGCCCGCTTGAAATTCTCAAGAGCCGCAGGAATCCGTTTTTCATAATTCTCGATCGTCGTAATATGCCCTCCCTCCGGCATGTATTCGCTCATCAGAATCGCCGAGAATCCAACAGCCGTCCCAATCTCCAGGATGCGAAGCGGTTTTTTTATCGTCAGAAGCACTTTCAGGAAGCTCTGAGTTTCCTTCCGGATAACCGGCACAAACGATTCCAGCGCTTCCTGTTCTATCTTTTCAATTATCTCACTCTCCGGCAGCTCCAGAGAATGGATATATGTCACAACTCTCTCGTTCACAATCATTCTTACACATCCATAATAATCGGCAGTATCATAGGTCTGCGCTTTGTCCGTCTCCAGATAAAATCATTCATCTTATCGCGGATAACAAGCTTAATCTTACTCCAGTCCGCATTGCGCTGATGCAGCAGGCAGTCCTCCACGGCGTCGGTAAGTATCTGCCTTGCCTCCTCCATAAGGCCTTCGGACTCTCTTACGTAGACGAAGCCTCTTGACACGATGTCCGGACCCGCAAGCAGCTGATTGCTCCCTCTCTCCAGCGTCAGCACGACGATTAATATGCCGTCCTCCGCCAGATGCTGCCGGTCTCTGAGAACAATGTTCCCTACGTCGCCCACGCCAAGACCGTCCACAAGAATTTCTCCTGTGTGTACTTTATCCACTACTTCCGCCTTTTCACTGCTAAGCTCCAGCACGTCCCCCGAATGAATCAGAAAAACGTTCTCCTTCGGTATGCCAAGATTCCTAGCCAGCGCCGCATTCGCATTTCTGTGGCGGAACTCTCCGTGCACGGGTATGGCATATTTCGGCCGTACGAGAGAATAGATAAGCTTTAACTCCTCCTGACAGGCATGTCCCGACACATGGGCGTCCTGAAAGATTACATTCGCACCCTTCTCCGAAAGCTCATTGATGACTTTCGATACAGACTTTTCATTGCCCGGAATCGGATTTGAACTAAAGATTACCGTATCCCCCGGCATAATCGTCACTTTCTTATGCACATCCGCAGCCATACGGGACAAAGCCGCCATTGATTCCCCCTGGCTTCCCGTCGTAATCAGCACCGTCTTCTCCGGCGGATAGTTTTTAAGCTGGTCTATCTCAATCAAGGTGTCCGCCGGCACGCTTAAGTATCCAAGCTCCTGGGCGACTTGGATGATACTCACCATGCTCCGCCCCTCCACTACGACCTTCCGGTTATACTTGCAGGCCGAGTTGATAATCTGCTGTACGCGGTCCACATTGGACGCAAAAGTCGCAATGATGATTCTTGTGTGCTGATGCTCCGCAAAAATATGGTCAAACGTAAATCCTACCGTGCGCTCGGACTGAGTAAACCCGGTCCGCTCCGCATTGGTACTGTCCGTCATCAACGCCAGCACTCCCTTTTTCCCAATCTCCGCAAAACGCTGCAAATCTATGGCATCTCCGAATACCGGCGTATAGTCAACCTTAAAATCTCCCGTATGGACTACGATTCCCGCCGGGGAATAGATGGCAAGGGCCGCCGCGTCCTGGATGCTGTGGTTCGTCTTAATAAATTCAATTCGAAACTGGCCCAGATTGATAGACTGGCCATGTCTTACTACTTTTCTCCTCGTACTCCGAAGGAGATTGTGCTCCGTGAGCTTTTTCTCGATAATTCCCATCGTAAGCTTCGTGGCGTAAATCGGCAGGTTCATCTCTCTGAGCACATAGGATAACGCACCGATATGGTCCTCATGCCCATGAGTAATGACAAACCCTTTCACTTTCTGTATATTATCCTTCAGATACGTAATATCCGGGATTACCAAGTCAATTCCAAGCATATCATTCTCCGGGAATGCCAGACCGCAATCCACCACAATAATACTGTCTCCGTATTCAAAGACAGTAATATTCATTCCGATCTTTTCTAATCCCCCAAGCGGAATGATACGCAATTTTCCGTTGTTTTCTTTTTTCAAATTTCCACCTCCATATGTTATTTTTCCGTTTTGTCAAGGCATTCTCTGCATTGTCCGTAAAATTTCAGTTCGTGGTCCAGCACGTGGAAACCGGCCTCCATCTCGATATGGCGCTCAAGCCCTTCCAGCCAGTCGTCTTTAAACGACTGCACTTTGCCACATGTCCTGCATATCAAGTGATGATGATGGTGCTTTCCTCCTGCGCTTATATCCTCTCCGATTTCATAGCGCACACACCCGTCATCCAGATTAATGCGGTCCACCAACTGCATTTCCAGCAGCAGCTGCACTGTCCGGTAAATCGTCGCAAGCCCGATCTCCGGGTAATCTCCTTTTACCAGATCATAAATATCCTCCACAGTCATATGCTTGTCCTTATGACATGCGAGTACCTCTAACACAAGCAACCTTTGATTCGTTACTTTAAGTCCCTTTTCCTTCAGCATCCGCTTGAATTTTTCCTGGCTGATAGACATAAAATCACTGTCCTCTCAGAATCTTTGCTTTCGTATATGTAAACAAAGCCGTTACCGCTCTATGTCCACATCTTCCAACAGTTCCTCAAATACTTTTGAAATCACGCCAAGCTCGTCGTCGTCATCCACGATTTCATAGACACTGTCCGCTTCTCCCGCAGACGACATATCCTTTAAAATCAGGCACTGTGCATCTCCTTTTTCAGTATCCGTAACCAGAATATACGAAATCCCGTTAATCTTTGTCTGTTCCAGCACAAAAAATTCCACTTCATCTTTCATCTCTTCAGACATGAATTTAATCTTTTCCATCTTATCATTCCTTTACATCGAAATCGAATCCAGATATCCTTGCAATATAAAAACTGCCGCAATCTTATCAATAAATTTCTTGCGGTTTTCTCTCCTTACATGATTCTCAATTAAAGTCCGCTCTGCTTCTACCGTAGTAAGACGCTCGTCCCACATCACGACCTCAAGGCCGGTCCGTCTTTTTAACATCTCACCAAATTCAATCGCTTTTTCTGCCCGTTCCCCGATATCATTATTCATATGCTTTGGAAAGCCAAGTACGATACGCCCCACTTCATATTCCGCGATTAACGCTTCAATACGCGCACAGGTCTTCCTAAGCTTGTTCTCGTCCTTGCGGGTAATCGTCTCAATTCCCTGTGCCGTGATGCGCAGAGGGTCACTGACCGCAACTCCCACCGTCTTTGAACCATAGTCCAGTCCCATTATTCTCATAGACATTATAACCAGCCGTTGTGCTCAATATACGTTTTGAGCATCTCTTCCACCAATTCATCCCGTTCCATCTTCATAATCAGGCTTCTTGCACTATTATGGCTGGTAATATAGGTCGGATCGCCCGACATGATATAGCCGACGATCTGATTTACCGGGTTATAACCTTTTTCGCTCAGAGCTTTGTACACAATCTCAAGGATATCTTTTGCTTGAATTTGTGGACCGCTTTCTACCTGAAAAAATTGAGTGCTGCTTAAATCTTTCATATACTCACGTCCTTCAAAAATACTTCTTTCTTATTCTAACCTAAAGCCATTCAAAATTCAATGCATTATTTGCAAATGGCTCTCAATTTCTACATTTATAATCTGATTCAATTGATTTCCATCGTATTTCTGTCGTATTTTGACATATTCTCTCGTATGCCCGATTCCGTAGAGGCCGTCCTGACACGGTTCCTCCTCCTCTATCAAGACCTGCTGGACAGTGCCGATAAGCGCATTCTCATAAAGTTCCCGCTTCTTTCTTCCCAGTTCAAGAAGAATGGCGCTTCTTTCATTTTTTATCTCCTCCAAAACCTGATGCTCCATCCCGGCCGCCTTTGTCCCCTCCCTTTTGGAGTATTTAAAAATATGCGTTTCGTAAAAATCCGCCTTATCTATAAAATTTTTAGATTCTTCAAATTCTTCCGCCGTCTCCCCAGGAAAGCCTACGATAACATCGGTAGTCAGCGCGGGATTTTTAAAATGTTTCCTGAGCAGGCAGCATTTTTCATAATATTCTTCTGCAGTATACCGGCGGTTCATACGCTTTAAAGTAGCATTGCAGCCGCTTTGCAATGACAGGTGGAAATGGGGGCAGATTTTTGGAAGACTGCCAAGCTTTACGGCAAACTCCTCCGTAATAATCCCCGGCTCCAGCGAGCCGAGCCGAATCCGCTCAATTCCGTCTACCTCATGGATGCGGGAGATGAGTGTCAAAAGGCTGTCCGTACTCTTATCCAAATCCATCCCGTAGGAGCTTAGATGAATCCCCGTCAGCACCACTTCTTTGTAGCCGTTTTCCGCCAGCTTTTTCACTTCGTTTTCCACGCTCTCAAGGCTTCTGCTGCGGACTCTTCCCCTGACAAACGGAATGATGCAGTAAGAGCAGAACTGATTGCACCCATCCTGGACTTTAATATATGCCCGCGTATGCTCCGCCGTATGTGTCAGATGAAGCTCTTCATACTCACAGGCCCTGTCGATGTCAAGCCGCGCGTCAAAAACCTTTCTCTCCTTCTCCTTCTCATACTGCGCAAGAATGTCGGCAATCTCCTTCTTCCGGTTATTCCCGACGATAATGTCAATGCAGGAATCCGCCTGTCCGCCCTTCCCCTGTACGTAACATCCCGCCGCCACAATAACGGCGTTTGGATTCCTCTTTTTCGCCCGGTGAAGCATTTGTCTTGATTTGCGGTCCGCCATATTCGTCACCGTGCACGTATTGACAATATAAACATCCGCATCTTCGGAAAACGGCACGATTTCATACCCTCTCTCCTCTAAAAGCTGCTGCATTGCTTCCATCTCATAGGCATTCACCTTACAGCCCAAATTATGAAGCGCTACTTTTTTCATATATTATCCCTTTCTATTTTAAACATTTCCTTGACATTTATTATTTGTCCCTATAATATGGTAATGAATCAAAAAGACTATAAGGAGGCATT
>CAJTUQ010000064.1 GCA_910579335.1 uncultured Dorea sp.
TCGGCTATATGCGCCGCCTCTGCCCCGCCCGTTCCCGTTTGAGACAATAAAAGGACTCTGCCTGTATATAGGCTGCATATGCATCGGTTTCCAAATGGGTCTTCCCTCCGCATTTATTGATGCTATTGCGTCAAGAATTTCATGCGGGCAGCTTTTCCCGTGTTCAGGAACATAAAGTACCTCCCGTTCGCTGCGGACCTGCCTGCACATCGCATCCGAATCAATAATCATACAGCTCAGCCAGTAATTCGGCTCACACTCATCCATAACAGGATTCATTCTTACCGGAAGTCCTGACAAGCCCTCTTTATATCTCTCATAGATTTTCTTTTTCTGCGCTATATGCTCGTTTAGATAAAGCATCTGCCCTCTGACTACGCCCGCAATTACATTGGACATTCTGTAATTATATCCCAGTTCTTCATGCTGATACCAAACAGCCCTCTCTCTGGACTGGGTACTCCACTTTCTAATCCTCTTTGCATCCTCTTCGCTGTCAGTCAAAAAACATCCGCCTGAACTCCCCGTAATTATCTTATTGCCGTTAAATGACAAGCATCCATAATCTCCGAAAGTTCCCGTCTGTCTCCCTTTATACAGAGCGCCCATGCTCTCTGCCGCATCTTCTACAATAAAAGCTCCGTTACTTTCTGCAATCTCTTTGATTTCGTCAATTTTTCCAGGAATCCCGTACAAATGCGCCAGAACAATCAATTTTACATCCGGGTATATCTCAAATGCCTTTTCTAATGCTTCCGGATCCATATTCCACGAGTCATATTCCGCATCCACAAACACCGGCACTCCGCCTTCATATACAACAGGATTAACTGTAGCGTCAAAAGTCATATCTGAACAGAAAGCTTTATGCCCACAGATGGCTCCTTTTTTTACATCCGCTTTCCCATATATCTTTTCTCCCGCAAGCCTGACAGCCAAATGAAGCGCTGCAGTACCCGATGAAAGGGCAACTGCATACCGGCGCCCAAGTTTTTCCGCTATCATCCTCTCGACTTCATTAATATTCTTCCCGACAGTGCTCATCCAGTTCGATTCATACGCTTCTTCCACGTATTTCAGTTCATCTCCGTGCATCGTCGGCGAAGAAAGCCAGATTTTATTTTTAAATGGTTCAAAATTATTATTTTTCTTAAACATTTTATTCTTTCTGACGCTAAACCGCCGTCGCCTTCCTTTCCTGCACGAGCTGCTCCTGACTGCCAAGCACTTGAAATCCCGCTTTCTTCCTGCCGATGTTTCCTGCCGGATTGTCCCCTGTCGGATGGAAAGTAACTACCATCTGCTCCACCATTTCTATAATCTGCTCGTCGTTATCATATCCGGCTCTTGACAGCTCCTCCAGCTGCCCTAAAAACCTCTCTGCATCAAACACGACCGGCTTGCCGATATGTATCAGCTCATTATCCGTTTTTTTCATGCCCTCTTCTTCCATAAGCTTCTCTTCATAAAGCTTTTCACCCGGACGCAGGCCGATATATTCAATTTTTATATCCGTATCCGGACGGTGTCCCGACAGCAGAATCAAATTCCTTGCCAGCGCATCAATTTTAACCGGCTCGCCCATGTCCAACACGAAGATTTCTCCGCCCCATGCATATACCCCTGCCTGTAACACCAAGGAAACCGCCTCCGGAATCGTCATAAAATATCTTGTCATCTCCGGATCCGTGACGGTCACCGGACCGCCTTCTTCTATCTGCTTTTTAAACAGCGGTATCACAGAACCGTTGCTTCCAAGAACATTGCCGAAACGCACTGCAGCATATTGTGTCCCTGTCCGGCATTTATTTTTCACGGATTCGATCTTAATTTTTCCGTCCTCTCCCGGTCGCTTCCCGGACGCACTTCCTGCCCGCTCCAAGACATCTTCTCCGCCGAGAGCTTTCCCTCCGTGCATCTGCATTGCCGGAAGCAGCTCCATCCTCCCTTCTCTGCTGACCGCGTCCATACACTGAATAACCATCTCGCACAGACGTTTTGACGCACCCATGATATTCGTCGGATTCACCGCCTTATCGGTACTAATGAGCACAAATCTTTCTGCCTTGTACTTCATCGCCGCATATGCCGTCTTATAAGTGCCGAACACATTATTCTTAATAGCCTCGCACGGGCTGTCCTCCATAAGCGGAACATGCTTGTGCGCCGCCGCATGGTACACGATATGCGGCCGGTAGGTTTCAAAGACTTTATTGACTCTCCGACTGTCACGCACTGAGCCGATTAAAACAGACAATTTCAGCCTCTTCCCGTATTTTCTCGTTAACTCCTGCTGGATGTCATAGGCGTTGTTCTCATAGATATCAAAGATAATCAACTGTTCCGGCTCATGCTCCGCTATCTGCCTGCACAGTTCGGAACCAATGCTTCCCCCGCCCCCGGTTACTAAAATCCGCTTCCCCTTTACGTATCTGAATATCTCATCCATGTTGACCTTTATCGTATCCCGGCCAAGCAAATCCTCCACCGCAACCGGGCGCATCTTGTCAAGCAGCGCCCGTGTCTCAGCCTGCTGGTATATTCCTGACAGACTCTGCATCCTGCAGCCTGTCTCTTTGCAGATATTAAGTATCCGTCTTTTATCCTCCGCAGAAGCCGTAGGTATCGCAAAGAGAATTTGGTCTATCTGATATTTCCCGACCATGTCTATAATGCTGTCCCGCCCACCCACGACCGGAACTCCGTCCATAAACCTGCCCCATTTATTATCATTGTCATCAATAACACATATCGGCGCCGCATTTGTCCCTGGGCTGTTTTTCAAGTCTCGTACAATCATCTGTCCGGCGGCGCCTGCCCCGATAATCATGGCCCGACTGAATGTGCCTGAGGCCTTTTCTCGTCTGAAGCGCTCTAAAGTAATAAAACGGTATGAAAAACGTACGACCGTCACCGCTCCGAACTGGAACACCGCACCAAGCACATAGTAGGATATCGGCATCCTCCTTACAAATAAAGTAATTCCTGTGATATGAAATACCGTCGTAATTACAGAAGATATAAAAATTCTGTTCAGTTCGCTGAAGCTGGCAAATCTCCACAAACTATTGTAGAGGCGCAACGCATAAAAACAGCCAATGGCAAATACGGTGTAAAACGGCACAAACTTTAAAAACGAATAAAAATATTTCTCCGGAATCTGGGAAAAGCGGAAATCAAACCGGAGCCACAGACCTAAAAAATAGGAAAAATTCACCATAAAGACATCATAAAAAGCCAGATAAAATGCTATAATTTCCCAATGCTTAAAACGTCTGTTTTTTGGGGAAATACGCTTTCCAGCGCTTATTTCTTTTAACCCACACGCACGATCGTCCTTCCTGTGCTCCATAAATTTTCCCTCCTTCCATCCGAAATCCCGCCCCCGCTAACCACAATGCCCAGATGTTTTTCCGTTCAAAAAAGGGCACCGGCTCATTAAAAGTTCAACAAAATACACTTCCATCCGTTGTTTCATAGTTATTTCCCGCGCGTATTTTATTCAGCTTTTAATTTTCATAGAAACAGGGCTGCAAAAGAAAACACCGCCTCCTATGCAGCCCCGCTTTGCTCTAGAATCGTTCCATCATTATTTATATGATTTCACTGTTCTCTTGATCGTGCCTTTAAAGCCTGCTTTTCTAAGAGCCTTTACGAGCGCCTTATAATCTTTCTTTGACATCTTCTTGTTAACCTTAATAGTCATCTTTGACGTCTTAATGCCCTTAAACGCTTTCTTATTCACTTTGACTTTACCGGTACTTCTCAATACAACGGTCTTTACCTTCTTAGCGTCGCTGAATGCATTTGCCTTGACATATTTGATTGTAGTTGGAAGAGTAACTGTCTCTGCCTTCTTGCAATCGGAAAATGCTTTTGCGCCAACAGTCGTAACTGTATACTTCACGCCGTTCACTTCTACTTTGGAGCTGACGCGGACATCCTTTTTATTGGTCTTTTCAACCTTCGTAAGAATTGCCCTGCCGCTTGAAGTCGTAGTCATCTTTGACGTAATACCGCTTGAATCCTTTACAGTTACTCCTTTAGCTGTCTCCGGCTGCGGAGCTACCGTAGCACTTGGTGTTGCCGCTGAAGCTGTAACCGGCGCTGCCGCCGAAAATGCCAGAGCTGCGATTATCGCACACGCTAATCCCTTTTTAATATTACGAATCATCTCTCATTTCCCTCCTTTCTCCTATCCGGATTGATTTTATTGAGAACCAGGCAGGACTTTGACCCGCCGGAGAACTCACCCTTTCTTTGTCTACTTGCCATAATAGTAGTCGCTTCCGTAATAATGGCCGCCATAATAGCTGCCGCCGTATTTTTTATAATAATATCCGCTGCCAGCTCCCTGCACACGATTTAACACGATGCCAAGAAGCGGGCATCCTGCTCTCTCAAGCTGAAGGAGCGAGTGCTTCACCATCGCTTTCGGCGTTTCCCCGCCCCTCACGACCAATATCGCCCCGTCGCAGAGATTCCCAATCCTCTCTCCGTCAGACACAAGGTTTAAAGGCGGAGAGTCAAGCAGCACATACCGGTACTTCTCACCCATGTACTCAAGCATTTCCTCAAAACGTCTGCTCTCTAAAAGCATAGACGGATTCACTACATTGTCCGTATTTGGCATAATGTCCCCGTGCTCTATCTCCGTATGGCATACGGCCTGCTCAATCTCTAACGGATGGGACAGATAATAGGATGTTCCCTTGATTTCCTCTTTGCCCTCCGCAACAACTCCATATTTTTCCGCCATAATAGATTTTCTCAAATCCAGGTCCACCAGTATGGACGGCGTCCCCGCCTGGGCCATCTGCCGCCAAAGCTGCATGGCGACAAAGCTTTTTCCCTCATTAGGCATCGTACTGACTACCATAATTTTTTTGATATCATTGCCTAAAAAATTAATATTGATTCTGAGCCGGTTTACTGCCTCCTCCACAGCATAAGGAAGCTCCGGGAAATTTTTCATTGTAATTTTACTCATATGTTACCTCTTTTTGTTCCCTCGGTTTTTTTCTTCTTTCGCTTTCCTTTTGAAGCCGGCCTTTATCATCAGCCGTTTAAATCTGCTGTTTTTCCGTATATGTTTTTCATTTTTTTCCGACAGTTCCCCGATATCACTCTCCGGTATGACTGTCAGCGGCATAATTCCGAATGCAGATTCCACATCTTCAGCTGATTTGAAAGTATCGTCCGTCATATAATGAAAGGTCAGCACCGCCATCACTGACAGCATGAAAATCAATGCTCCCGCCATGATATTAAGCACATAGCTCGGTGAACTTGGTTCCTCCGGCAGTATAGCGTATTCTGCAATATTCGGCGTCGATGTATCCATAAGCTCCGGCAGCTTGGATACAGACTGGTCGGCCAGTTCGTTTGCAATATCCTTTGCTTCCTTTGGATCTGCACTCTCTACTGTCACCTGCAGGATACGGGTATCATTTACCGTTGATATATCCACCATGTCAAGGAGCTCGTCATATTCATACGCAAGCTTTAAATTCTCGATTGTCTCTTCAAATACCGGCCGGGTCTTCAATAGCTCCGCATAATCACTGGACAGTGAATCCCCGATATTTAAATCCGTCAAATTCACAATGGAATCACTGGATGCAGATACCATATATATTTTGGACCATGCCTCATATTTGGGCGTAATGCAAAAATACGTAATAAGCCCCATCGCCGTCGCCCCAATCAGAAAGGCTGAAATAATCCACACAAGTTTGCTGCGGAAATAATACATCAGCTCAATGAGGTCCATTTCCATCTCATCTCCCTGTTCTCTCATCTGTATTGTCTCTGTCTGTTCCTGCATTTCCCTTTGTCCTTTCCCTGTTATTCCCCTGACTCCTTTGCCGTCTTAACATCTTTCGTATTTTCCGTTTTCTCCAAATGGTACAGCTTCTTCATGGTTTCTATCAAAGACTCCTGATCCGGATGGAACTCCACATGGTCAAGCCCGTCGCCCAGCCGCTGTCCTATCCTCGTCTTTCCCTCAAACTTGAAAATCCCTCTACTCTCTCCGTCCGCCATCCGACTTATGATTCGGGAGACATCCCTTCCCTTTGTATCGGTAACGGCCTTATCTTCCAGCTGCTCATAAAGTAAATTTAAAAACTTTGGGTTCTGCCTAAATGTATCATGCACTTTATTAAAAAGTGCCTCCATATACTGTTTCTGGCGCTCCATGCGCTGTACATTAGTCTCATCCCCGACATGATACCGGCCGCATACATAGGTATACGCCTGTTTATCATTCAAAAGGACGATTTCTCCTTCCCTGAGGCTTGGCTCAGATTTGGAAAAATCTCCCATTATTTTCACTTCCACTCCTCCCACCGCATGATTAAGTTCCGGTACATCCTCCATACTCAGGCTGTAATATCCGTCGATATCAACGCCTCCCAAAAGCTTTGACACTGCTTCAACTGTATTTTCACAGCTCTGCTGCGGACTGCCTCCATACCAGTGCGCCGTACAGATCTGCAGGTTTGCACTTGCCGCACCGCTTCCGTCTGTCTGAAGCATTGTCACCTCCGCTATCGTATCCCGGTTTATCTGAAGGAAAGCATACGTCTTATCTGTCTTGTCCAGTATGGCAAGCAGCAGATAATCCGCCATGCTGCCCCGGTAGTCTTTCCCCTGCGCATCCTCCTGTCCGCTGGCATCCGTCCCGATAAACAGCCATGTCTCTATCCTATGGTTATATGTATAGACATTCCCGTCAAGCTCCACGATCCTTTCCGTATCTGCCATAACCTTCGGCTCTTCTGCCGGCTCTTCTTTCCGAACCGCATCCTTTTGTCTTACAAACATCTTCTCCGCTCTTTGGAGCAGGAATCCGCACATACTCAATATGCCGAATATCCCTATAATAAGTAAAACAATCTTTACCTGTCTTTTATTTCTTCTCTGTGAACAATTCTGCATGTTCCCACATCAATCCTCCCCGCCTGTCTATTTCCTCCAGCATGCCGACTCCAAGCTTTTTTTCTATTACAACCCGTCCGGACTTCAGATTCGACGGCCTGTTCTGCGGATGATGACAGTCACTTCCAAGCAGCACTTGATGCCCCGCCTTCATAAATTTAATTCCAAAGCTCCTTTTTCCATGTCGTAAAAAGCTTCCCGCATTTATCTGCGCATACACCGGAAGCTCAAACATGCTTTCCCAAATCCGTCTATCCTTTTGAAATTCATAATACCGTTCCACGTGAGCCAACATAACCGTCAGTTCTTGCTTTTCAACAATCTCCTCTACATCCCTATACATACCGCTTGTCCACTGCGCAAAAGGAAGCTCTAACAACAGAAGTCTGCCTTCCATGCATAGTTTTGGAAGTAAGTCCGCTTTTCCAATGCCTGGAAAATAATACACCTCTGCAGCGGCCTTGATTTCGGGTATCCACTCTTCATTCTCGGAAAGTTTTTGTACGATTTCCAAGCTCTCTTTTCTCTTTCTCAAAAAATGCCCTGCCGAATCTCTGTCCGCATAAAAATGGGGAGTTGCCAATATCTGGTGAATCCCCTGCCTATGCGCCTGACGCAATAATTCTTTTGTCTGTCCTATATCCCGGCTGCCGTCATCAATTCCCGGCAGAATATGCGTATGGAAATCTATCATCAATCTGCTCCTATGCATTTTATGCAAATTCATTATACCCCCCCCCCTTATAAAAAATGCAAGCCTAATTTTACATTTCTACATGTTTTCTCCATTTTTTAACATATTTTAACAGCACTCATCGAAAATATTTGAATAAACTAATATATATTTACTGGAACTATACGGTGTTCCTGCATATGGGAGGTATCTATGGAGCAAGTACTGGAACTAAAAAACATCCACTATGCTTATCACACATTAGACGGGGAGACGCCCGCCCTTATCGACATTTCATTTTCACTCAACAAAGGAGAATTTGTCGCAATCGTCGGACCTTCCGGCTGCGGCAAATCCACGCTGCTGTCACTGATTGCCGGACTATTGACCCCGGAAAAGGGACTCATTAAAATCAATGGGAAATATTTAAGAGAAAGCACTACGAACATAGGTTACATGCTGCAGCACGATGAACTTTTTGAATGGAGGACCATTTATCACAATGTCCTTCTGGGACTTGAAGTACAGCATATGCTGTCCGCAAAAACAAAAGCGAAAGCAAATGAGCTTTTAGATATTTATGGACTTAAAGGCTTTAAAAATTCCCACCCCTCAGAGCTTTCCGGAGGAATGAGACAAAGAGCGGCGCTGATTCGCACACTTGTATTAGAGCCGGATATCCTGCTCCTTGACGAACCTTTTTCCGCTCTGGATTACCAGACGCGATTAACCGTCGGTGACGATATCGGCCAGATTATCCGCCGCGAAGAAAAATCGGCCCTCCTTGTGACACATGACTTATCGGAGGCTGTTTCTCTTGCGGACCGCGTGATAATCCTATCCGGGAGGCCGGCATCCATACGGCAGACCATCCCTCTGATTTTTGACCTTGAACAAAACACTCCATTAAACCGGAGAAATTCCCCCGAATTTAAAAATTATTTTAACCTGATATGGAAGGAGCTGAATTGCGATGAGTGAATTTTCAAAAGAACAGCTTAATTTTCTTAAAGGTCAAAAAAAGCATCAACGAATTGTAAATGTGTCCCGGATATTAATATTACTTAGTTTCCTGTTCCTGTGGGAATTTTCTGCAAATGTAGGCTGGATAGACTCCTTTATATTCAGCAGCCCCTCTAAAATCGCTCTATGCTTCTGGGGAATGGTAATAGACAAAAGTATCTTTCTCCACGTAGGGGTAACCCTTTACGAGACAATCGTAAGCTTTGTCCTTGTAATCTTAATCAGCATAATTACGGCTGTATGCCTGTGGTTCAGCAAAAAACTTTCAGAAATACTTGACCCGTATATCGTCGTCCTAAACAGTCTTCCGAAATCCGCACTTGCCCCGCTCCTGATTGTATGGTTCGGGGCAACTAGAACTACCATTATTATCGCCGGAATGTCCGTCGCAATCTTCGGAAGCATTTTAAGCCTGTATACGAGCTTTATGACCGTAGACCCCGGAAAAATCAAACTGATATACACCCTTCAGGGGAATCGTCTGCAGGCGCTTCTAAAAGTAGTGCTTCCCCACTCTCTGCCCGCAATTATCAGTAATATGAAAGTAAATATCGGCCTATGTCTTGTGGGAGTCATCATCGGGGAATTTCTTGCGGCAAGAAACGGGCTGGGCTACCTGATTATTTACTCCAGCCAGGTATTTAAAATGGATTGGCTGCTTATGTCCATCGTCCTGTTATGTATCATGGCAATGCTTCTTTATACATTCATTAACCTTCTTGAAAAATGGTGTCTGAAGCATTACTGATTAACGGCTGCAGGCTGGCATTTACAAAAAATAGGAGATGCATAGAAATCCCTACACATCTCCTGTATACATATCCTTATTTTACTTCAACAAAACCCCATTCTAATACTTGTTGTTATCCATCATCGGCGTGTATGATGAAGAACTGCCGTAAGAACTCTCATGGGAAACTGACGGTTCTGCTGATACTGCAGCCGGCGCCATCTTTACGGCCCCGTCAATCTGAAACTTACTTGTAAGATTCTTAAGCATCTGCGACTGTCCGGCAAGCTCTTCACTGGCAGCTGCGCTCTGCTCTGCCGTAGCGGAGTTCGTCTGTACGACGCTGGAAATCTGGTCAATACCCAACGTTACCTGTTTTACCGCATCCGCCTGCTCTTCGCTGGCATTGGAAATACTTTCAATCGTAACGGTGATATCATCGACACCCATAACAACGTTGCTCAGAGACTGCGCCGTCTCATTTGCAATTGTAGTTCCCCTCTCAACCGCATGAAGCGTGCTCTCAATCAAGGTAGCCGTATTCTGGGAAGCTTCTGCTGATTTTGCAGCAAGATTGCGCACTTCATCAGCTACTACTGCAAATCCCTTGCCTGCCGTTCCTGCTCTTGCAGCCTCTACAGCCGCATTCAGCGCAAGAATATTTGTCTGGAACGCAATGTCTTCGATAGTCTTAATAATCTTTCCGATCTCACCGGACTTATTGCTGATATCCTGCATAGCGGAAAGCATTTCCTGCATACGCATGCTGCTCTCTCCCGCCTGCTCCTTAACATTCTCTGATTTTGTGCTTGCGGATTTTGCATTCTCGGCATTATCCCCAATATGATTGGAAATCTCATTAATCGTAGCTGCAAGCTCTTCAACAGAAGATGCCTGCTCTGTAGCGCCCTGTGAAAGAGCCTGTGCCCCGGAAGAAACCTGATCGGAGCCTGATGCAACCTGATCCGCCGTCTCATTAATCTGATTCAACGTGCTGTTCAAGTTATCCTTTAATTTACGGATTGAAGCAAGCATCGTTGCATAGTCGCCGATATAGCTCTCTCGCATGCTGCTGCGCACGGTAAAGTTCCCTTTGCTTAATTCAAGCATCAGGAAATTCATATCGCCGATGATTTCTTTCAGGCTCTTCAAAGTATGACGCATACCATCCGCAAACTCTCCGAACTCATCATGCGCTTCATAATGAACCGTTACATCAAGATGCCCTTCCCCTATATCCTTCATAGCCTCCTGCATCTCTTTTACAGGAACGATAATTGCCTTAACAAGCTTTAATGCCTGCGTTAACGCAAGCAGAACCGCCAGAATAGAAAGTGCGACAGCCAATATCATCTGAATCTTCTGGCTCTTCATAGCCCCTTCATAATTCTCTGTGGAAATCTCCCTCTGCTTGTCTGTAAATGATTTAATACTATCTTCCGCTTCTGAACAAATCGGGGTATATTCATCTGTCATAAGCGATACAGCCTCTGCATTAGCCCCTTCGTTATTCTGTTTCAGCAGGTCTACAATATTCGACCGTATATCGTCCAAAGATGTAAGTTCCGTCTTAAATCCTTCGATCAAGCTTAAATCGCCTTCAAAATCCTTCGCAAACCATTCAAGTTCGGAAGCAATCGTCTCCATATTTTCATCAGATGCAGAAAGATAAGAAGTAATCTCCTTCTGAGAGTCTTCCACCATAGCGAGCATCAAATTCTTCGTCGCACTCTGCAGGTTTATACGGATATTTCTCGCACGCATCGTGCTCTCATACCGCATGGAATAAAACGTGGTGTACTTGGAAGCCGTGTTTCTCATACCCAGGATCGTAAATACGAGGGCAATAATGAAGCAGATGATTACAGCACCAAAAGCCACTATAATCTTTTTCTTCATGTTTAAATTTTTCATACTATTATCCTCTCTTTGTATGTATTAATGCCTGTTTTCTATGGTATACATCCTATGCATACCGGCTGGGCGGCATCACTGATATTTTCCACAGCCTTTTTTCAAGCCAGAGCCGCATATTCATCCTGTCCGAATGTACGTACATTCAAAAACAGTCCGACATTATACCCTATGGACCTGCCTGAAATAAATTCATTCTCATACGCGTTTCTCATCCTCCTGTCTTCTGAATTTGTGAATTTTCAATACCCCAGTCTTTTTCACCTCTTGCTCAAATCAACCTGGCATAAGGCCCAAAAAAGAACAAATACTTCCAATTCCACGGAGACACAGAGAATTTCCCCTTATCAGAAACCCTCTTTTATATTATTATCGACACAATTACTAAAAATATAAGTCAATTTAATCTCTTTTCTTAATTGTGCCGCAATTAGTAAAAAATGCCGCAATCTTGGCGCATTCCAAGCCTGCAGCATCTTAACCGAAAGCTGGAAATCGGACTTGAACCGACGACCCCTTCATTACGAGTGAAGTGCTCTACCGACTGAGCTATTCCAGCATCATTTGTGATTCACATTCGCAACCACAAATACTATTATAACGAAATTCCTAATATTTGCAAGGATTTTTTCTAATTTCTTACGAGTTTTTTTCTTTTTTCACATGAACGTCCATCTGCAGATACGGAATTTCGATTCCATTCTCCTCCAATTCCAGCTTGATATTCTCCAAAAGCCTCCATTTGGCCGGCCAAAATTCGTCGCTTTTCACCCATGCGCGAACGCCAAGAACCACCGCCGACTCTCCAAGCTCCGCCACAAAAACATTCATCTGCGCTTCTTTAAGCACGGCGTCATCCTTTTTGAGAAGTCCTTCAATGATTTCCTTCGCTCTCCGGATATCCGCATGATAGGAAATGCCAATCCTAAGGTCAAGCTGCCTCTCGTCTTTTTCCGTCACATTGGTAAGACTGTTATTTGTCAGCATGCCGTTTGGTATGACAATAATCCGGTTATCAATCGTGCTGAGCTTCGTATAAAAAATCTGTATTTCCTTCACCGTTCCTTCATTCTTATTCGTATCCTCGATAATATAGTCCCCGACTTTAAACGGCTTTAAAAGAAGGATCAGCACCCCGCCCGCAAAGTTTGAAAGGCTCCCCTGAAGCGCAAGACCAAGGGCAACGCCCGCAGAGGCGATGACCGCCGCCACCGATGCCGCATCCACTCCAAATTTTGTCGCAATAGTAAAAATGAGCACAAAATAGAGCGTAAATTTCAGCATAGAATCCACAAACTGTTCCACGCCTTTATCCACGTTAGAGCGTTCCAGAGATTTGGCAACAAGCTTCCGTATCCATTTAATCAGGATACGCCCGATACAAAAAACAACTATGGCAAATAACACTTTAAGCCCAAAAGAAATAATCACCGGTATGTTCTCCTGGACATATGATGTAAACCGCCCCACCTCTTCTACTGTATTCTGTGTCGTCTGCGCAACCTCTTCCACGGTATCCTGAGCGGTCTTTGCCACCTCATTTACTGTTTCTTCTTCCATGCCTGCCTCCATCCCTTCTTCTTTCTATTCCAAAATATTCCCGGCCTATTTTTTAAGAGCCAGAAAAGCGCTCAAATTGCCGCGCCTGTCCCCCATCGTCCGATGTGAAAACAAGACGTTTGGATTGCAATGCGTACATACATTCGTCACCGCAATCTTCTCTTTTTTTATTCCTGCCTCTAAAAGTACTTCTTCATTGGCCTTCCAGAGATTTAACTGGTATTTCCCGTTTTCCTTCCTGTAAAACAGTTCCGGCAGGATTTCCATTTTGAAATTTTTCTGAAATTCCTCGATGACGTCGCCGCTTACTTCATAGCAGTCCTGACAGATGGACGGGCCGATTGCCGCAACAATATCCTCCGGCTTGCATCCGTAAGCTTCTCTCATCTTCTCGACCGTGACCTTTCCCATCTTGCGGACCGTCCCTCTCCATCCGGAATGGCTCAGCCCGATTGCTTTTTTCACGGGGTCCACAAAATACAGTGGGACGCAGTCGGCATAAAATGTCACAAGACAGATTCCCGGCACGTCCGTAACCATTCCGTCTGTCTCCGGAAACCGCCTCCCCTCATCTTTCTCCTTCACAACCGCCACATTCACCGTATGGGTCTGATGGGTAAAAACCATATTCTCCGGCTCTACGCCGATTGCCGATGCAATCCGGCGGGTATTCTCTTTAATTGCAGCCGGATCATCCCCTCTTGTCGTACTGATATTCATGGATGCGCAGTTTCCTCTGCTCACTCCGCCGAATCTTGTGGAAAAACCATGATGGACTATCCCTAAACTCTCAAATATCGGATACGAAAGATACGGAACCCCATTTACAAGCTTTTCATCAAAAATTCTATCCTGATTCTTATATTTTAATCCAAGCATTCTCTATTCCCCCATATACTCAAATGCATTTTTAATCAACGTAATATCCCGTCCCTCTATGCTGACTACGTCAAACCTGCACGCAGTCCCATCCATGCCATTTTTTGCCAAGTACCATGCAGCGCATTTGGAAATCACCCGCTGCTTCCGGACGCCGACAGCCTCCGACGGATGTCCCATCGCCGCTCCTTTTCGGTATTTTACTTCACAGAAAACAAGATATTCCCCGTCTCTGGCAATAATGTCTATCTCTCCCATCCGGCAGCGGAAATTATATTCTACAATTTCGTAACCTAAGGATACAAGATACTCTCCCGCTTTTTTCTCATACTGCGAACCGAGCTGGCGTTTATTATATTTTCGGTTGTCATAGACTTTTTCCATTATGAATCCCGCTCACATAAAATTTTTGATAAATGTCCTCCGGTGAATCGGGGACGGCCCAAGCATCTTAAGACTCTCAATATGGGCTTTCGTCCCGTAGCCCTTATGCTTTGCAAAGCCGTAGCCGGGTATGGCACGGTCATAATCCTTCATTATATTATCTCTTGTAACCTTGGCAATAATACTTGCCGCGGCAATGGAAATGCTCTTTGCATCTCCTTTGACGATAGGCACCTGCCTGATATCTATTCCCGGTATCGTTACTGCATCATTCAGGAGAATATCCGGCTCTGCCTTCAGATTCCCGATTGCCATACGCATTGCTTCATACGTTGCCTGCAGGATATTTATTTCATCGATTTTCTCCGGCGGCACTATCCCGATACCGACAGAAACCGCCTTTTCCATAATCTCATCGTACAGCGCTTCCCTCTTCTTCTCCGAAAGCTTTTTTGAATCATTCAGATAGAGTATCTCCGTATCCTTGCAAAGAATCACCGCACCGGCCACCACCGGACCGGCCAAGGGTCCTCTGCCGGCCTCATCAATTCCGCATATGTTGTTATAGGCCGCATACGCTTCCTCGTAAACGCTCATTTCCTTCAGGCGCACAAGCTCCTTTTCAAGCTTCTCCCTCTGCCGCATGAGTTTTTCCGTTTCCCGCTTATTCATGCTTTATGACTCCCATCTTATCGAAGGGGAAAATTCGAATCCACGCTTTTCCAAGCAAATCCTTTCTTGTCAGGATGCCTACGCTCGGATCACGGCTGTCTGAACTGTGATTCCGGTTATCGCCCAATACAAAGTATTCGTTTTCCCCCAATGTAAGCGGCTCATCTGCAATGCCGGAACTTTCCATAACCTCGGCGCCGTAAACATCTGTCTCTAGCAGCTCCCCGTCAATATACGCATATCCATCAACGACCTGCACTGTCTCGCCCGGAAGTCCGATGATGCGCTTAATATAATATGTATTGTCTTCATATTTATATGGAAATACGATAATATCAAAACGTCTTGGATCTTTGAACCGGTATGACAGCTTATCCACTATCAGGTTATCCCCGGAGCTTAACGTCGTCTCCATAGAATGTCCGCTTACTCTTGTCCGCTGGCCGACATAAGTGAGAATCAGATAAGTAAGGCCCACAACGACTAAAAGGTATAAAACCCATCCGAAAAGCTCTTTCACTATGTTTTTCTCACCGTCTCTGTCTTCATACTCACGCTTTGCCATTTTTCATGCTCCTCATCTATCTTTATTTAACATTTCTCTAACGTAATTCTTCCTATCCTCCCGTTGCGGAAGTCATCTAACAGCAGGTGCGCCGCCTTCTCGGTATCCAGTTCGTTCCCCCTCACAATACAGTTCCTGCTCTGTGCAATACGTCTAAGCATTCCGTAGCTGTCCGTACACGTCTCCACATGATACTTATTTTCCAGCACTCCCGGATACTCCGATGCCATAAAGCGGATAAATTCCGCCGCAAGCTCTTCTGTATTCAAAATTTCATCCTTAATGGAGCCGATAAAAGCAAGAGACAGTCCCACTTTTTGGTCTTCAAATTTCGGCCAGAGGATTCCGGGCGTATCTAAAAGCTCCACCTGCCTGTTCAGGCGAATCCACTGCTTCCCCTTCGTGACGCCGGGTTTATTTCCAGTTTTTGCACATGCCCTGCCCGCCAATGCATTAATAAACGTAGATTTTCCTACATTGGGGATTCCGACTACCATTGCGCGTACAGGCCGGTTTCGTATTCCCCTCTTTTTGTCTCTCTCAATTTTTTCCCGGCAGGCCTCTCCGATAACATTTTGGATCGCTTTCATTCCGCTTCCTTTTTTAGAATTTACTTTTACGGCCAAAAAACCCTGCTCCCCAAAAGACTTTAACCATGCGTCGTTCCACTTCTCCTCCGCCATATCCGATTTATTAAGCAGCACAAGCCTCGCTTTGTTTTTTCCAAGTTCGTCAATATCCGGATTGCGGCTGCTGATCGGAATCCTTGCATCCACAAGTTCGATTACCAAATCGACCAATTTTATATTCTCCTGCATCATACGTTTTGCTTTCGTCATATGTCCAGGATACCATTGAAAATTCATAATCTGCCCCTCTA
>CAJTUQ010000065.1 GCA_910579335.1 uncultured Dorea sp.
ACTATTATCCACAGTTACAAAGCCAGTGTTATCAACCGTGATAACAAAATGATAACACTAGCCCATATGGGCAGGATAATATGGATATATTAAATAATGAAAAGATTAATATACTCTACAGAGAATGTTAATACAAAGGAATATTTGATAAATTCGCCCTCTGTAGTTTGATAATTCTGTAAAGCCGGATTATCAGTAAGAATGTGTCCTAACTTTGACGGTTCTAACAATCCTTTTCTTGTCACACAAAAGCCGCCAGTGACCTTGCTTCCAGTAAAAAGATAGACTTTTCTCTCTGCTGTGGCGTTGTACTCTGTAAGAGCCTGTGTGGGGAGATAGATTGTCAAGTCATCTCGTATCAATGATTTCCCGAAAATAAATTTACCGCCTTTGTTCAACTGTGGCATCTATCAACAACTCCTTTTCTGAAAAGTAGAAGTCCACTATATCATAAGAAAATTCAGATGTCACTAAGGCTCTCTAAAGTGTGGAATATATTTTTTGCACGTTGGTGTGCTTCCTCTGACGAGAAGCGTTCCGTGTTATTTAAAAGGTTCTCCTGTAATGTATACCGAAAATAAAATAGTGAAAGGAAAGGGAGATTTTTAATATGCAGGTAAAGAATTTAGACAACTGCAACCACTGGAGAAATAAGACTGACGCATTTCGGGTATCGTCCGAAGAAAATGGGCGCATTAACAAAGTATAAGGCTCTTTGCAATGAGCCTGCACTTAAGTAAAAGCAATTCAACAAATTGAAAAATCTTATAATTTCGTGTATACTTGGAAAAAGAAATTTGACTAAGAAATCAGGAATTATATAGGAGGGCGAATATGCTTGATACGATACCTAATGAAGAAGAAATGACAGGTTTAGTTGGTAAATCTCTATATGATGTATGGAATAAGCTATGTGCTTTAATT
Source organism: uncultured Dorea sp. (assembly GCA_910579335.1). Classification (GTDB taxonomy): domain Bacteria; phylum Bacillota; class Clostridia; order Lachnospirales; family Lachnospiraceae; genus MD308. Next base: position 925 of record CAJTUQ010000065.1, read on the forward strand.
GATGAAAAATATGATATGGATTGTTTGTGGAATAAAGGCGGCAAAGCATGGAAATATGAATATAAATATCGTCGGGGCGGTAAAACGCTGTGTGCATTATATGCAAGAGAAAACTGTGTGGGGTTTATGATTATCTTAGGAAAAGACGAACGGTTAAAATTTGAAGCAGATAAAGAAAACTACGGAGAGGAGGTTCAAAAAATATATGACCAAGCTCAAACTTACCATGATGGAAAATGGATCATGTTTGAGCCAGTGGATACTTCTTTGTTTAATGACTTTATTAAACTGTTGAGAATTAAAAGAAGACCGAATAGAAATTAGAAACAGACCTTAAAATCTTGGTTAAAAAAGGAGTAAAATATGAGGAAAACAATTTTGTAGATAAAAAGAGAGCGAAATCCGACGCTGCTCAAGAGGAATGAAAATAGGAAACGCTATGCTCAATGCAGGAGGCAGGCTTTTCATCCCTCCCATAAAGCAGGAATATTAATACAGATGCATTCAGGTAACCGTACAAAACTGTAAACAGATGAAGCTTTTGCTGAAAGGGGAAATGACGGTTCTCTATTCTGTGGGGATGCTGCGATGAACGGCTTGCTGAGTTTACACAGAATAACCATTTGGGCAGAGGATAAAACGGCCTTTGTGCAATCATGGAAAACAATCATTGCCCTTAGACCGAATCAAGTGGCGTGTGACATGGAGGACAACCTAATTATGGCAGAAACGGAAAGGTTAATTTTAAGAAAAACAAAATACAAATCAGGTAATCTGTGCATTGCAATATTCACGCTTTGTTTGTCTGTAAGGTTTGTGGAATATTTTTTGATTGAAACAGATAAAACGGCTATTGGAGAAAATGTGCTTCATAAAGTCGTTGGAATTATCATATTGGCGTTTGTATTGAAAAGGATAAATCTATCATGGAGTGATATTGGATTTCAAAGAAATGGTTTTGGAAGCAATATTTTGAAAGGTTTGCTATTGGGAAGCGCTTGCTTTACTATTTCGTATTGGTTAGAATTAACAATTTTAGCTCTGCAAGGCAATCCTGCACATTTAGAAATATATATCAGCAGTTTTTCTTTAACCGGCTCTCAAATAAAAAATACGGATGTCCTTTTCTTCATGTTATGCGTACTATTCAACGTTGTTAATGTATGGATGGAGGAAGGCGTTTTTCGAGGACTGTTCATTCAAATACTTTCCAAAACAAAGCCGTTTATGCGAGCGAACTTTATTGCCGCGCTTCTATTCGGAATCTGGCACATTATAATGCCAATCAGAAGCTTCGTAAATGGTGAAATGTCATTTGCGGCAATGGTTTTAATGGGTATCGGTTATATCATCCTTGCCGGAGTTATGGGAATCAAATGGGGACTTCTCTACCGCTTAACAGGAAATATTTGGGTAGGACTTGGCGACCATTTATTCAATAATACTGTTGCCACAAATATGCTGCATGTTATTTCGCTAAGGGGCGCGGACGAATTACAAATTATCCGGATTATGGCTGCACAAATTATTTCCTTTGCTTTTGTGCTGGCAATTTATTATTGCAGGAACAGAAAAGGAAATAGATAACTTCCCGTTTGTACGCTTTTTTCATAGAACTCTCCTACTGCTTTCCGTAAGTACTTTATAGCTGTTCAAGTATGCTTCCAATGTCACTGTTGATACATATAGATTGTGTTTCAATTTCTGTCGGGCAGAATGCTTCCCCATTGTTGATACATGTATAAACGGATTTAGGATTCCCTGCGGTCAGCTGCCAAAACGGATATTTAATAATGGCGGGGGTATTATAACCAACACCAAGCTCCAATAAGAGGATATGCAGCCTTTTATGGCGGTGTATGAAATCATCATACCGCAGGGCTGCTTTATGCCACCCTTCATTTTCCACAAATTTATCATCAGAACGCAGATTCATAGTGAGCGGTTTTCCGCAAACGGGGCATATGGGGAGCAGTTCAGAGGGAATACGCATATCCTTTTGTTCCTTTACCATGCGTTCGATAATTTCCCGGTTATCATAGGTTGTTTGACAGCATGGAACGGAACACTGAAATAGTCCATAATCTCCCTGCGTATAAAATAGTCGTTTTTTATCAAAACCTGCCTTTTGGAAACAATGGTCTACGTTAGTTGTAATGACGAAATAATTTTTATCTTTTACAAGCTCAAACAGATTTTCATAAACAGGTTTGTCCGTATTTTGATAACGGTTGACTTCGATATAACGGCTCCAATACGCCCAGTATTCCTCCGGAGTCTTGTAAGGATAAAAGCCGCCGGAATACATATCATGGAAGCCGTATTTATCTTCAAAATCTGCAAAGTATTGACGGAAACGGCTTCCCGTATAGGTGAACCCGGCAGAGGTGGAAAGCCCTGCTCCTGCCCCGATAAAGATAGCGTCTGCGGTTTCTATTTCTATCTTAAGTCGGTCTACCTGCGCTTCTTTCACTGTAACTGCTCTAAGCATTTAAATCACCACCATCCACGTTAATCACAATTTTACCGTTTATTTTTCCGTTCTCCATATCCTCACACGCCTTTGCAATATCCATAAAAAGATACTGCTTTCCGATATGAGGGATAAGGTTATGTGCATTCAAGAAAGCAAATATATCATTGATAGTTTCCTGCGTAGGAGTGTTGCTGAAAAATCCTGTAAGGTAAATACCGTTTGGAATATCTTTGATTGGGTCAAAACCATTCCATGTATATATGCCGCCAAGATTGCCCGTATTACAGACTATCCCGCCTTTTTCCATGCAGGACAGGGTACTTTTAAGCGTCTTTATTCCAACAAGCTCCAAGGCTTTTGTAATGCCCAAAACCTGCCCTTTTAATGAGCCATTGTCAAGTAAAGCCGTGTCTGCCCCGCAATCGGTCAATAACTGCATTTTGCTTGCTCTATGGGTGGTTGCGGTGACTTTACAGCCGAAAGCCTTTGCTATTTGAATAGCCGCATAGCCTAAAGCGCAAGTGCCGCCCCGGACGAGCAGGTGGTCGCTGCTTTTTAAGGAAAGACATTCAAAGAGAGAACCCCATGCGGTAAAGTAGGTTTCGGGTATAGCCGCAAGCTTATCCCATGACAGGTTAGTGTCTACCGCAAAAACATGGTGTGCAGGAAGCAGGGCGTATTCTGCATAGCTGCCATTAAACTCGCGCCCCATGCCGCCCATGAGGGCAATCACTTTCTGCCCGGCAGTAAAAGCGGTATCGGAAGCGTTTGCAATCTCCCCGACACATTCAATGCCGGGAATAATGGGTTTTTGAATGTATGGGGCAGATATTTCTGATTTCCGTAATATCTGCTCGGAATGGTTCATGCCAAAAGCCTTGATACGGACAAGTACCCAACCGGGCTTTACCGCAGGCGTGGGATATTCCGTTATTTTTACCTCTGTACTTTCAGTGGGTTTTGTCAAAATGACTGCTTTCATTTTTCGATTTCTCCTTTCCGCCAGGCAAGCTTGATTCCGTTTCGCTGCATTTCGTTTGACGGCTGTTGCCGTATATCACAGAAATCACGAACAGGATTGGGAGCAGGCTCCCGTCCTGTTCAAGCTTCCTGTGCTGCATGGCTCGTAGTTTTCCAACATTGCGGGTCTGCGCCATAGAAATTGCCGTTTGTACCATAGGCTACGGCGGGGCAGCCACGGCAGAACCTTAATAGCTCACATTTTGCACATTTTTCAAATTTTCCATAATCCCGGTAGCTTTCCATGTTTTTACCTATCCAAACATCAGCGAGCCTGTCAGTGAAAATATTTCCTACCTTGCTTTTCAATCTCCGGCAGGCATAGATATCCCCTGTAGGTAAAATCGTTAAGTGGCAGTTGCCGCAGTTGCAGCCGCCGTATATCATATCCGGCTTTGCGTCTTCCGGGATTTTGAAAATTCCTTTTTCATACAGATATAGCGTCCAAAGATGGTCCTTTAAGTTAAAATATGTTTCACATCCCGCCGCTTCGTAATCCTTGAATTTGGCATAGCAGGTATCTAATAATGCTCTGTATTCCTGCGGGGTCATTCCTGTTTCTTTTTCTTCGCTTGTGGGACAGTACCGGGCAAATGCGAACACGTCTACCTTGTGTTTTACCACGGTGTCAATAATATCGGGGATCTCAGAAATATTTGTCCCGGATACGGTTGTCATAATGACGGAACGTATTCCTGCTTTTTTGATACACTGTATTTTTTCTAACGTGCAGTTAAAAGAGCCGGGTTTGCGAAACCAGTCATGTGTATTTTCCATGCCGTCAAGAGACATTTGATATTTTTCGCAGCCCATATGTTTTAGCTGCCTGCATACCTCGTCATTTAAGTGAAATGGATTGCCAAGTATTGTAAAGGGTATGACCTTTTCTTTGAACAGGCTTAACAGTTTCCAAAAATGGGGGTGCAGGACAGGGTCGCCGCCAGTAAGGTAAAAATAAGGCAGGCGGTTGTATTTATTGCACATTTCAAGGCAATTTTCAAAGACAGACTTCATTTGTTCCCAAGACATACTATCTAATGCTTTGCAATCATTTTCGGAAAAAATGTAACAGTGTTTGCAGCGTTGGTCGCACTCGTCCGTAATGTGCCATTGAAAAGCAAAATATTGTTTCATAGCAAAAACCTCCTTGTAAATTTTCTATAAGAATGGCATACAGCCGGATATTTTGTAATATGCCCCCGGAGCAGCCCTCTCCGGGAGCAGGCAATGTAAAACGCCTTTTCAGTTGGAATTATTTATCAGACGCACCGCAGGCAGAACCGCAAGCAGCCGGAGCTTTTGCAGGCTTATCAGCAGAACCGCAGGCAGCCGGGACTTCTGCGGGCTTATCAACAGAACCGCAGGCAGCCGGGGCTTCCACAGGTTTGTCGGATGCACCGCAGGCAGAACCGCAGGCGGACACTGCCTCCGTATTATTATTCCAACCAGATAAATTTGAAAGTGCCATAATTTGTTACCTCCTATGTTTTGTTTTTTGAGAGGGTTATCTCTCTGCAATTTTTATTTTAATGGTAATTCTTTTTTTTGAAAGTACGCACTTTTTTATTGGGATAGTTACTTTTTTGTAAGTTTTTTGTAATTTAGGGAATTGTGACGGATAAATTTCTTTGAAATTTAAGTTGCCTTGTCCTGTGTGCTGCACTATAATTTGAATGTAATATTTATTTGGATATGTTTTATGTCAAAAGAAAAGGGGTATTGCTATGGTTAGAAAAGAAGAACTTCCGGCTTGTCCTGTTGCTACGACAGTACAACTTATCGGGAACAAGTGGAAACTGTTAATTATGAGAAATCTCCTTGCAAGACCGTGGCGGTTTAATGAGCTTCAAAAATCTTTAGAGGGTATTAGTCAAAAAGTATTGACGGATAATCTGCGATCTATGGAAAGTGACGGGATTATTACCCGTACTGTATTTCCGGAAGTGCCGCCAAGAGTGGAATATGCCCTTAGTGAATTAGGAGAGTCCATGCGTCCGATTATTGGCGCAATGGAAGCATGGGGAATAGAATATAAGAAACAACTGTAAAAAAGGTACATAAAAAATAAGTGTTTTTGGTATTTCGACCATGAGACTGTTATGTCTAAGTTTTGCATTTGACGCTCCTTGAAGAAATTGCGCCGAATGAATTTGATATCTTACATTATGCTGCTCTTGCAGAGCTTAAAAAGCATTAAGTCCTGCTAACAGTAAAAATACATGGTTAAATAGCGGCGGGAGAAGGAATAACGCACATGAAAAAGTAATGGAAGATAAGAGGTGGTTATAAATGTGGTTTTTATTTGCAGTATTGTCTTCGTTTTTTGCGGCATTGACCTCTATACTGGCTAAAATCGGTATAGAAGGCGTTAATTCAAACCTTGCCACGGCAATCCGGACAGTAGTGGTTGTTATTATGTCATGGGGCATGGTGTTTTTGACCAATACACAGAACGGAATAACAGAGATTAGTAAAAAAAGCTGGATTTATCTGATTCTTTCCGGGCTGGCAACCGGCGCATCATGGCTTTGCTATTACCGGGCGCTGCAGGCGGGCGAGGCGTCTAAGGTAGTGCCGGTCGATAAGCTGAGTGTGGTGATTACCCTTATATTAGCTTTTGTTTTCCTCCATGAAGAGTTTACGGCAAAAGCTTTCATTGGCTGCGTACTGATAGGCGCAGGGACATTGGTTATGGTTATATGATACATTTTATCATCTTGCGTAGGTGCTGTGGGCGATTTTTTCTACAAACATCAGTCCTTTATCTTTCGTGTAAACCTTCCGGTAAGTATCAACTTCCAAAGTATCGGCTGTTGAGCTGTCCAGAGTTTCCGTCTGTATTTTTACAGAGGCGTCGTCTGTTTTAGTTCCCCGGATGGTAACGGTCAGATATCCGTCTGCGTAAATAACATCAAGAATAATGGGATAGCTTGTATTGTTCGCAATCCGGAAATCCAGTTCGTTCCATGCAACGGCAGCATCGAGGCCCGCGGCGATATAGCTGGAAACGTAATCGTGTTCCCATCTTTCTACAATCTCAAGATTTGCGAATAGTGCGGCGGCAAAAATAGTTGAGGATACTTGGCAGATGCCTCCCCCATATGCCTGGACGGGTTTGCCGTTCAGCGTAGCGCCTGCTGTTTTAAAGCCGGTTTCGGCATTCTGCTCTCCGACGGCCCCGTTAAAAGAAAATTCATCACCGCTCAGCAGGATTTTGCTATTGCACCTTTGTGCCGCCAGCTTAACATTTGTCAGCCGGTTAGAACGGCCGGTTACTTTTGTCGTATAGGTGCTCAGATTATCTACAAAAAGACGGTCTCTTAAGTTCTGGGCGCTGATTTCCGGCTGTGTGCAGATAAGGTCAATTTTAACAGTATCGCCTGTTTCTGATTCAGACAATAATTTCCCCGCATTTACTATATCGAAATCAATTCCAGTGACTGCTTCTGTTATTGCGTAATTGTTATCCCGATCCAAAGTGGAATTTACTGGTTCGGTGTGTATTTCCTGATATATTTTTTCCAGATTTTCCCTGTCATTGGAAAGGGTAGGGCAGGAGATTGTGTTTTGAAAGTCCTTTGTCTGAACAGCGATTTTAAGCTTTTTGATTAGTTTTTTCTCATCTGGTTTTCTTGCGGATCCGACGGTAATCACCAGTTTTTCGTTTTCAACTTTATAAGTGTTCTTTACCGGAGTCGCCGCACTCAGCAGTCCGCTGGCTTCAATGCGGCTGTGGAGTGTCTCGGTATCTTCCAGGACAGGGGGAGTGTCAATGTGATTCCCTGTAAAATAGGAAGCAAGCTTAGCCAGTCCTCTGGAAAAAAAACCGGAATGTCCTATTTTGTAAGCCTCTTTTGCGGCGGACTCATAATCCAGTTTCAGTGCATCGCCGATAGCTATTGTGTAGCTTTCATTCTCGAATGAGACAATAAATTCGGAGGCTTCGCTCCGGATATCTGCATCGTTTTTCAAGACGGCCAAAGCTTCTTCTAAAGACATGCCGCCGACATCAATATCATTAACGGCAGTATTCGGCAGTATGCGGCTGGTATCGGTTGTGGCGCAGAGGATGGTGTACCCTCCTGCGCAAAGAAGTAGTATTGTAAGAAATACTGCAAAACGTTTCATGGAAGTTGCTCCTGACTTTTTTTTGAATGATCCTTTTGTTTTATCTTTTGCTATAATTATATATTTAAAGAGAAGTTTTTTCAATAATATACGAAAAACGATGGAAATACAATTGAAATAGCTGATAAACGGTGATAATATGCATCTAAAGAAAGGAGCGGCATTATGGCAGGTTATTATGAAGGAACAGTAGGATTAATCGGCGGTACGCCTTTAGTGGAAGTAGTTAATATTGAAAGGGAACTGGGCCTTAAAGCGAAGGTTTTGGTTAAGCTGGAATATTTTAATCCGGCCGGAAGCGTGAAAGACAGAGTTGCGAAGGCGATGATTGAAGATGCGGAAAAGAAGGGGATATTAAAGGAAGGCTCCGTAATTATTGAACCGACGTCCGGAAATACAGGAATCGGCCTGGCGTCTATTGCGGCAGCGAAAGGCTATCGGATCATATTGACGATGCCGGATACGATGAGTGTGGAGCGGAGAAATATTTTAAAGGCATATGGGGCGGAAATTGTGCTGACAGATGGCGCGCAAGGAATGAAGGGCGCAATTGAAAAAGCGGATGAGCTGGCAGAGGAAATTCCGGGCAGCTTTATTCCGGGGCAATTTGTAAATCCGGCAAATCCGGCAGCGCACAAAGCAACGACGGGACCTGAAATATGGGAAGATACAGATGGAAAAATAGATATTTTCATTTCAGGCGTAGGAACGGGAGGCACGATTACGGGAATCGGAGAATACCTGAAAGAGAAAAATGCAGATATTCAGGTGATAGCATTGGAGCCTTCGGATTCCCCGGTATTGTCGGAAGGAAGAGCCGGCGCACATAAAATCCAGGGAATTGGAGCCGGTTTTGTTCCGGAGGTGCTGAACACATCTGTCTATGATGACATATTTAAAGCGGGGCATGAGGAAGCTTTTGCAGCGGCAAAGCTTCTTGCAAGGAAAGAAGGAATCCTGGTAGGGATTTCTTCGGGGGCGGCGCTCCATGCGGCGATAGAAATGGCTAAATGTGCTGAAAATGAGGGAAAGATGATAGTGGCGTTACTGCCGGATACGGGTGACAGATATTATTCGACACCGTTATTTACAGAGTAAGCATACATAGACAAAGATATGGCAAAATGTTGCGAATTTTAAATTCTTTATCGACATATCTACTGACATATGTTAATCTACAAGGTGGAGATATATAATTGAAAGGGGAGAAAAATTTGAAGAACATTAAGACAAAAATTCTTGTTGTTGTCATTGTCTGCATGTTGATTATTGCAATTACTCCCGCATTCCTTTTCGGAGAACTGAAAGTAAAGTCGCTGACTATGATGGTTGGTGACAGTGCAGAGATTTCATTGACGAATCCTGTGCTGCAGAGAGTGGCAAAGTACGAAGCCGTAGAAGGAAGCAGCATTGCTACCGGACAGGGGGGTCAGGTAGAGGCCTATGCGCCGGGAGAGGCAGAAGTAGAAGTGAAGGTTCCTTTCCGTACGATGAAATGTAAGGTATATGTTCTTGGATTTGAGGAAAGTGAACTTACCATGCTAACGGGGCAGACAAAAGAGTTGGGAATCGGCGGCGCATCAGAAGATGCGGAATTTTATTCCAGTGACAAGAGCGTTGTCGATATAGTGGATGGCGAATTAGTTGCACTCAAAGACGGGGTGGCTGATATCGTATGTACTGACAAAGGGTATCAGGTATCGCAGTCGGTTTATGTGGCGGGCATTACTGCAGAAAGGCCGTATCTGTTTGCGGGAAATAAGATGCAGTTGTCTACCAATAAGAGCCTGATTGGAGAAACAAAAGGGTGGATAAGCGCAGACCCTTTAGTAGCTTTTGTAGATGAAACAGGAATTGTAACAGGAGTTGCAGCGGGCATGACAGAAGTATCCTGCCAGACGGAGGATAATCAAACGATAAGAACAACAGTGAACGTTGTTGCTATGAAAGAAGCGGATATTTATCTCCAGGCAGGAGACACTTACTCTTCTCCTTTGACCAGCGGCGAAGGTTTTGATGCGGAAGGTATTGAATGGAGAAGTAATGACAAGGATGTTGTCCGCGTAGACGAGTCGGGCAACATGAGGGCTGTGAACGGAGGAGAAGCGGAGGTTTCATGCTATATTGACGGCCAGAAGCTTGCGGGGAAAGTGCATGTTATGTCGCTGCCGAAACAGGCGTACACCGCTGTAGGGATGGATTCAAAGCTTCAGCTTTCCAATGTGGGAAATAACAGTGTCGTCTGGAAAAGCAGTGATGAGTCAAAGGTGAAAGTGGCCGACGGAGTGTTAAAAGGGGTTGGAGCCGGAACTGCGACGATTACGGCAACGGCAAATAACAAGACCTTGTCCTGTGATGTATCGGTAGTTCAATTGAGCAATTCTTCTTTGAAAATGAAAGAAGAGTCTGATGCCAAGACAATTAAGGTGGCAGGCGCAGAGGGGCAGGAAGTCAGCTGGATGTCCGCAGACAGCACGATTGCGCAGGTCAGTCCGACTGGTGAGATTACACCGGTAAATGAGGGGAAAACAGTCATTTATTGCAGTATCGGCCCGTCAACTATGTCTATTCCGGTAACGATTGAAGAAAAAGCTCTCCAGCAGGCGGAGAAACCGGCCGGGGAGATCACAGAGGAAAATCAGGAAACAGCAGCCGCAGAGGAAACTCCTGCTAAAGAAGCACAGACTGTGCAGGCGGATTCGCAGGAGCCGCCAGCGGAAACAGGCTCTAAGGAAGAGACTGAAGATAAAGAAGATAAAGAGGCTGCGAAGAGTAAAAAGAAAGAATCCTCTAAAAAGGAGACGACGAAGAAAGAGACTGCTAAAAAAGAGACTTCCGAACAGAAAAAGGACGCAGATACTTCAGAGGTGAAGAAGCCTGAGAAGGTTGAGAATACAAGCGGCCAGCTGACAGGTGCGGAAGCAATCATAGCATGTGGAAATTACTATAACAGTGTGCTTGAAAAAGCCGTGAAAAAAGGCGAAAAATGGGTATATTCCAACAGCGTTAAATATGTTTCCCAGAACGGCTCTTTTGATAAAATGCTCTCTGGAAAGATCCGTGGAGGAAACTGTGCGTCTATTGCAAATTGGGCCTTCCGCGATATGGGCATTCTCAAAAGCGGTGAGAAATTTTATGGCGACAGCAACGGAAATATCCGGAATTATAATTCCGGTACAAAGAAACTAAAATCTAAGCTGGATAAAAACTGTAAAATTATAAATGGCAAAAAGAAGTCTTTCGGAACACTTGTAAAAGACGGTAAAGTCAAAGTGGGTGATATTATTATCGGGAAAGGACATACGTTTATTTACCGCGGAAACGGAACGGTGTTTGCAAGCGGGCATGATGCGAAATGGCATAAAGATAAATCCGTAAAAACGGATGATTACAATAAGGCGGTTTTTGAGACCTGGGTGATAAAATATAAGGGAACTTTTGATGAAAGGTTTAAAGTTCATTATATTATCAGGGTCAAAGACAGCTTTGTTCCCAAATATTATCGCGATGAAAAAGGCAATCTGGTAAAAAACAGGTAATTTAGGTATTAAAAAAAGATTTGAAGCAAAAGGAACTCGCCATTTGGCGGGTCCTTTGCTATAATGTAAGGCACAAAAATATATTATTTTTAAATCAATATATTTAGGAGCGTGACAAAACATGAAGGCAGTCGTATTTGATCTTGACAATACATTGGCGGGAATCGGAGAAGGAATGATACAAAAGGATCTGCTGCTTCTTAGGAAATTAGAGGAGAGCGGACGGGCCATAGCTGTCTGTTCAGGAAAGACGACCGATTATTTATGTGGGTTTGTCAGGCAGACAGGATTAAAGCATCCTGTACTGCTGGGGGAGAATGGAGCAGTTATCCAGATAGGTACAAAGCTTCCCCCGAAGCAGTTTTACAGATTGCCGTATTCTGAAAGAGCGGCGGAGTCTATAGCGTTACTGCGAAAAGAATTAGACAGAATACTTCCGCATTTATGGTATCAGCCGAATTTAGCAGGGCTGACCCCGTTTCCGGCCAAGCCGGAAGATTTTGATACAATTGCCAAGTGTCTGGAAGACAATAAGGAGAGAACGGAAGACATTTTAATATACCTGCATGAGGATAGTTTTGATATTGTGCCGGCGGGAATTGATAAAGGCCAGGGCCTAAAATATATGGGTGAGGTGTTAGATATACCGCCGGAAAATATAACGGCTGTCGGAGACGGCGTCAATGATTACCCGATGTTTCGGTATGCCGGTTTTTCCATCGGGATTGGCGTAAAAGAGCCGGATAAGGTAGATATAAATTTAAGCACTTTAACGGAAGCGCTGGAATATTTATTGTCCGGGAAAGCATAAATTATAGAGCGGAAATATTGCGCAAAGATTATAAATAGAGTATAATAATACGGTATTTCGATTGGGTTTGTACAAATGTGGGAGAATGATGATGAGCGAATCAGAAATTAAAATCAGCAGCAGTTTGTTTGGCGGATATAATAAAAAAAATACGGAAGCTTATATTGAAGAACTGCAGACAATGATTACAAAGCTTCAGAAGGATTTGGCAGCAGTAACTGACGCGAATGAGAAATATGTAAAGAAGCTTAAAGAAGCGGAATCTTATTACCGGGCGCTCTGGGATAGAAGCAAAGAACAGGAAGCCCTTATAGAGCGGCAGAAAAGCGAGCTTCGGACAAATGAGAATGTAATTAAGGCCCAGAAGGAGACGATTCGCACACGGGGCGATGTGGCCAGAAAACAGGAAGACATATTGAGGGAAAATAAAGAGACGATTCAGCTTCAGCAGGAGGATATCCTTAATCTGGAAAAAGAGCGGCAAAGTGCAAAGGAGCAGCTCAGTGAAATAAAAGAGCAGCTGGAAAAGAAAGAGCAGCAGCTAAAGGAAAATGAGGAATTGACAGCGAAGCTGAAGGATAAGGTCGAGAAACAGCAGTGGTTATATGAACAGTTTTTTGAGAACAGGGGAAGAGTTCCTGCCTCAAAGGTCGAACAGTTTGTTCAGGACAGTATGAAGAGGATTGTCAGGCGCAAGCGTTAAGGAAAGGATGTTGACAGACATGAAATTGCAAAAGGTATTCGTTATTCTTGGAATTAGTGCATGCCTGGTTGCGACAGAAATGCAGGCTACATTCGGTATAGATGAGGAACCGGGTCAGGAAGAAGACAAAGAAACAATAGATAAAGAGGAAGAGGAAAAGTTAAAGGAAGCGGCGAAAAAGGAAGAAAAAGAGGGGACTGTTAAACCGGCAGAGAAAGAGAAAAAAGAGCCGGCAGAGCAAATAGAAGTAAGCAAGCCTGTATATGAGGAGAATCCGGGCAGTGAAACCATTGAGACCGACGAAGGTCTGCAACAGGAAGAATTGTTTCCGCAGGATGACGTTATAGAGGATGGCTTTGACAATGGGGAAATACCTGAGACGGAAGCTGGTATAGAAGAGACGCCGGAAGAAGCAGAAACGCCAACGGAGGAAGCTGGTACAGAGGAAGGAGAAGTTCCGAAGGAAGAAGACGGAACAGGAGAAGAAGTCCCGAAGGAAGAGGACGGAACGGAGGAAGAAGTCCCGAAGGAAGAGGACGGAACAGGAGAAGAGCCTCCGGCGGAAGAAGACGGAACAGGGGAAGAAGTTCCCAAAGAGGAAGACGGAACAGGAGAAGAAATCCCGAAAGAAGAAGACGGAACAGGAGAAGAGCCTCCGGCGGAAGGGGACGGAACGGGGGAAGAAGTTCCCAAAGAGGAAGATGGAACAGAGGAAGAAATCCCGAAAGAGGAAGATGGAACAGAAGAAGAAGTCCCGGAGGAGGACAGTATAGGGGAAGAAAAGTCTCCGGCAGAAGAAGACGGAACCGGAGAAGAAGCCCCAAAGGAAGCGCATCAAAAGAAACGAAATGAGGCTGTAAAAGGAACGTTAAAGCATAATCATATGTTTAGCAGTTTTACACCGTCATCTGAATTTATAGATAACAGAGAAAAAATTAAATATAATGTGGAGGTTCCTGTTGAAGGACTGCCATGTTTTATCACGCAGGAGATGCTTGTAGGAGCGTTGAAGTGCCAGGACGAGACAGGGTATCCGGCCTCCGTGACGATTGCGCAGATTATTCAGGAATCGGGTTTTGGGAAATACGGCCCGGATGGGGATAAAGGACAGGGTTTATCTTATCTTGCATATCAGTATAACAATTTGTTTGGAATTAAAGGTTCGGGGACTGCCGGGAGCGTGGCGATGCATACAGGGGAGCAGCGTCTTGACGGGACAAGATACAATATTACGGCCGGTTTCCGCGTGTATAATACATATACGGAATGTATCGAAGACAGGACGGAACTTTTGGAAAGGGTATATAAAGACCTGACCTTTGGCGTAAAAGATGCAAATACTTTTGCTATGAGAATTGCAAAGAGATGGGCGACAAGCCTAAGCTACGGACAGAATTTAATCCGGCAGATGTCGCAGTACGACCTTTACCGCTTGGATTCAATGACTTTGGAAGAGTTCAGCGGTATGATAGGCACATTTGCGAACCCTTGTCCGGGTTCGAGACTGACCAGCGGCTTCGGTTACAGGCAGCAGCCCATTGCAGGAGCCAGTACGTACCATAAAGGAATCGATATGGGAACAGGCGAATATAACATTCCTACTTATGCGGCGCAGGCAGGCACGGTAACGTATGCGGATTTTTGCGGTGCGGCGGGAAATCTTGTTACCATAGATCATGGAAATGGACTTGTGACAAAGTATATGCATCATGACAAGATATACGTAAAACAGGGAGACAGAGTTGAAAAGGGACAGCAGATAGGCCTTAGCGGAACAACTGGAAATTCCACGGGAAACCATCTTCATTTTCAGGTGGAGAAAGACGGGATGGTCATTAACCCATTATATTATTTGGATATTCAGTAGCATTGAGGAAAAGGAAATTATATGGAAAATAAAGATTTAGATTTACTCCCGGAGAAGTTCCCAAGTCCGGAAGAATTATTTCAAATTGATATTGTAAATATTGGGGATGCGGTCAGTGTTGAGAAAACAGAAGAAGAGCAGCCAAAGCAGGAGGAAGAAGAGAAGACTGCTGATAAAGATACGACTGCGGACGAGGTAGAGACGGATTTAAAGACGAAACCGATTCCGAAGTACAGGATTATCAAATTTTTTTCGGCAGGATTTATTATACTTATATTAGCAGTGGCATTGTTTATAACTAATATGGATAGATTCCATCTGCATAGTTACTGTATGATGACAGATAGTATGGGAGACACTATTCCAAAAGGCAGCGTAGTATTTTCATATGAAAAGCCTTTGGAGGAATATCAGATCGGTGATGTGATTACGTATATAAACAGTCAGGGGATTTCAGTTACACACCAGATTGTCAGTGAGATTGATGATTATAACGAGACCGGCAGCCGCGCCTTTTACACGAAAGGCACAGAAAATGACATGGTGGACGAGGAGGTTGTCACTTACGGTATGATTAAAGGAAAGGTTATAATATATATACCGTATATTGCGAGGCCATTTATACATTAAAGAATATTTCCGCATATCTTCGGATAGGCGGAATTTTCAT
>CAJTUQ010000066.1:0-2379 GCA_910579335.1 uncultured Dorea sp.
AAGATGCCCCTGCGTAAAGCCAGTGAATTATTCGGTATAGTGAATTTTGTATTTTTTTCTCCGGAGGATTTAAATATAATAAAAAACGGGCCGTCCGAAAGAAGAAGGTTTATTGATATAGAATTGTCCCAGCTGGATAAAGTTTACTTAAGCGATTTGGCAAATTATAATAGAATTGTAAATCAAAGAAACCATTTATTGAAAGAAATTGGGAGTGAAAATAAAAAAAATTGCATGGATGTTCTTGAAATATGGGAGATGCAGCTAGTACAATATGGGAATAAGCTTATTGAGAGAAGAAAGCAGTTTGTGTCAGATATCAATAAGATTGTGTCTTCCGTACATAAAAAATTGACGGGCAATAAAGAAGAGATACAAATTGTTTATGAACCGAGCAATGGAAGTATGACGTTAGAACAGGCTGTAAAGAGGAACAGGGAGCGGGATATCAGGTTAAGAAGTACTTCTACGGGACCTCATAGAGACGATATATGTATTATGGCAGGTGATTTGGACATCCGCAGGTATGGCTCCCAGGGACAACAGAGAACAGCGGCGCTTTCTTTAAAATTATCGGAAATAGAGCTTGTGAAAAGAACCATTCATGACACGCCTGTGTTATTACTTGATGATGTGTTGTCTGAACTTGATAAACACAGGCAAAACTATTTATTAGACAGTATTAATGATATACAGACTCTTATTACCTGTACAGGTGTTGAGGATTTTGTAAATCACAGGTTTTCAGTTAATAAAGTGTTCCATGTCCAAAATGGGCAGGTGGCGAAAGAGAATTAGGAGGTTTTGAATGAGTACAGAAAAAGTACAGCATGAATACGGCGCCGATGAGATTCAGATATTGGAAGGTCTGGAAGCGGTAAGAAAACGTCCGGGGATGTATATCGGAAGTACGTCGTCAAGGGGTCTTCATCATTTAGTATACGAGATTGTAGATAACTCTGTTGATGAGGCATTGGCGGGATTTTGTGATACGATTTACGTTACGATAAATAAAGATAATTCCATTACGGTTGTAGATAACGGACGAGGGATTCCGATAGGAATTAACCATAAGGCGGGACTCCCTGCTGTAGAAGTTGTATTTACGGTACTTCATGCAGGCGGTAAATTTGGCGGCGGGGGATATAAGGTGTCTGGAGGACTTCACGGAGTAGGGGCATCTGTTGTTAATGCGCTTTCCAATTGGCTTGAGGTTGAAATCTGTAAGGATGGAAAAATATATAGACAGCGGTATGAGCGCGGAAAAGTTGTGGATAAACTTCGTGTTATTGGAGAATGCGCGGAAGAAAAGTCAGGAACTAAAGTTACGTTTATGCCCGATGATACAATCTTTGAAGAGACTGTATTTGATTATGATGTTTTAAAACAAAGATTTCGTGAGATGGCTTTTCTAACCAGAGGACTTAAAATTATCATCCGGGATGAAAGGCCGGAGGAAAAACCGATTGAAAAAACCTTCCATTATGAGGGAGGGATTAAAGAATTTGTTGAATATTTAAACAGAAGCAAGACCGCACTGTACGGAGATGTCATTTATTGTGAGGGGATAATGAATAATGTTGCGGTAGAAGTTGCAATGCAGCATAACGATTCTTACAGCGACAACACGTATGGGTTTGTTAATAACATTACAACTCCGGAGGGGGGAACCCATGTCGTCGGTTTCCGCAATGCCCTGACAAAGACATTTAACGATTATGCGAGAAAAAATAAACTTTTGAAAGAAAGCGAGCCAAATCTGTCCGGCGAAGACATCAGGGAAGGGCTTACGGCAATTATCAGCGTTAAGATTGAGGATCCTCAGTTTGAGGGTCAGACAAAGCAGAAGCTTGGAAACAGTGAAGCGAGAGGAGCTGTTGACAGTATCGTAAGCCGGCAGCTTGGAATATATCTGGAGCAGAATCCGTCCGTAGCCAGAATGACGGTTGAAAAGTCGGTTATGGCGCAGAGAGCGAGGGAAGCGGCGCGAAAAGCAAGAGATTTGACAAGAAGAAAGTCGGCTCTTGACGGTATGTCTCTTCCGGGAAAGCTTGCGGATTGTTCTGATAAAAATCCGGAAAAATGCGAGATTTATATCGTGGAGGGAGATTCGGCGGGAGGCTCTGCAAAGACGGCAAGGGACAGGGCAACCCAGGCGATTCTTCCTTTGAGAGGGAAGATTCTAAATGTAGAAAAGGCTAGGCTTGATAAAATATACGGAAATGCGGAGATAAAGGCAATGATTACCGCATTCGGTACAGGAATCCATGATGATTTTGATCTATCAAAGCTGCGCTACCATAAAATTATTATAATGACGGATGCCGACGTGGACGGCGCACATATCAGTACGCTGCTTTTGACATTCCTGTATAGATT
>CAJTUQ010000066.1:2408-2663 GCA_910579335.1 uncultured Dorea sp.
AAAGAGGGTTACGTATATCTGGCGCAGCCGCCTTTATATAAACTCGAAAAAAATAAAAAAGTGTGGTATGCATACAGTGACGAGGAACTTGATTCTATTTTAAAGGAAGTCGGGCGTGATACAAATAATAAAATCCAGCGTTATAAAGGATTGGGAGAGATGGATGCGGAACAGTTGTGGGATACTACAATGGATCCCGAAAACAGGATACTTCTCCGTGTAACGATGGATGAAGAATCTACCTCTGAACTCGAC
>CAJTUQ010000066.1:2688-15770 GCA_910579335.1 uncultured Dorea sp.
GGGAGACAAAGTAGAGCCAAGAAAAGAATTTATAGAAGAAAATGCAAAATATGTTAAGAATCTTGATGTATAGATGAATGTAAGAGAAAGGACAGGAAAAAATGGAAGATAATATTTTTGATAAAGTCCATGAAGTGGATCTGAAAAAGACGATGGAAACCTCTTACATTGATTATGCTATGAGTGTTATCGCGTCAAGAGCGCTTCCTGATGTAAGAGACGGTTTAAAGCCGGTTCAGAGAAGAATCCTGTATTCAATGATTGAACTCAATAACGGACCGGACAAGCCGCACAGGAAATGTGCCCGTATCGTAGGTGATACGATGGGTAAATACCACCCTCACGGCGACAGTTCTATTTATGGCGCTTTAGTTAATATGGCTCAGGAATGGTCTACCAGGTATCCGCTTGTCGACGGGCATGGGAACTTTGGTTCGATGGATGGAGACGGCGCCGCTGCCATGCGTTATACGGAGGCGCGTCTGAGCAGGATTTCAATGGAATTGACGGCGGATATTAATAAAGACACGGTAGATTTTGCTCCGAACTTTGATGAAACGGAGAAAGAACCGGTTGTACTTCCGGCGCGATTTCCAAATCTTTTGGTTAACGGTACTTCGGGAATTGCCGTAGGTATGGCTACGAACATTCCGCCGCATAATTTAAAAGAGATTATTAATGCAGTTGTTAAAATTATTGACAATCAGATAGAAGATAAGGAAGAGACTACAATTGAAGAAATTCTGCAGATTGTGAAAGGGCCTGATTTTCCGACAGGCGGTATGATACTCGGTACAAGGGGGATTGAAGAGGCATATCGCACAGGGCGCGGAAAAATACGTGTACGCGCCATAACGGATATTGAGTCTATGCCAAATGGAAAGAGCCGGATTATTGTTACAGAACTGCCGTATATGGTAAATAAGGCAAGACTGATAGAAAAGATTGCGGAGCTGGTACGTGATAAAAAGATTGACGGAATCACGGATTTAAGTGACCAATCAAATAGAGAAGGAATGCGCATTGTCATAGAACTTCGCCGGGATGTGAATGCTAACGTACTTTTAAATCAGTTGTTTAAACATACACAGCTTCAGGATACTTTTGGCGTAATTATGCTTGCATTGGTTAATAATGAGCCGAAAGTGCTGAACCTTCTTGATATGCTGAATTTTTATTTAAAGCATCAGGAAGAAGTCGTTACGCGCCGTACAAAATATGAATTAAATAAAGCAAAAGAAAGAGCTCACATCTTAGAAGGACTGCTTATTGCTCTTGATAACATTGATGAAGTTATAAAAATTATCAGAGGTTCCCAGACGGTACAGATTGCCAAGACAGAGCTTATGGAAAGATTCGGACTTTCTGAAGTTCAGGCACAGGCAATTGTGGATATGCGCCTTAGGGCTCTTACAGGTTTAGAGAGAGAGAAGCTGGAAGCAGAATATAATGAGCTGATGAAACAGATTGAACGATTGGAGGCAATTCTTGCAGACAGAAAGCTTCTTTTGGGAGTAATAAAAAAAGAAATTGTTATAATCCGGGATAAGTACGGCGATGAGAGAAGAACTTCTGTCGGATTTGATGAATACGATATATCTATGGAGGATTTAATTCCAAAGGAAGATGTTGTAATTACAATGACGAAACTTGGGTATATTAAGCGGATGTCGCATGATACCTTTAAATCACAGAACAGAGGAGGAAAAGGTATTAAAGGAATGCAGACTTTGGATGAAGATTATGTAGAAGAGCTTTTTATTTCCCATACGCATCATTATATTATGTTTTTTACAAATACGGGACGTGTTTATCGTATGAAAGCGTACGAAATACCGGAAGCAAGCCGTACTTCAAGAGGGACTGCGATTGTCAATCTTCTGCAGCTTATGCCGGGAGAAAAGATAAGCGCTGTCATTGAGCTGGATGATTATCGGGACGGCGAATATTTGTTTATGGCGACAAAAAGAGGCCTGGTGAAGAAAACACCGATAAAGGAATATGAAAATGTCCGCAGAAAAGGTCTCGCCGCTATTACACTCCGGGAAGATGATGAATTGATTGAAGTGAAATATACGGATGGAAAAAATGATATCCTTCTTGTAACAAAGTATGGACAATGTATCCGGTTTAATGAAAAAGATGTGCGGCCGACAGGAAGAACGTCTATGGGTGTGAGGGGGATGAATTTGTCCGACCGGGACGAAATTATCGGAATGCAGCTGGAGATACAAGGAAGAGAACTTCTTATCGCATCTGAAAAAGGCATGGGAAAAAGAACGGATATTTCAGAATTTACCTGCCAAAACAGAGGGGGAAAAGGAGTAAAATGTTATAAGATTACTGAAAAAACGGGTAATGTAGTAGGTGTGAAGGCGGTTAACGAGGATGATGAAATTATGATTATTAACACCGAAGGAATCATTATCCGAATGAAATGTGACGGAATATCTGTTCTTGGAAGAATTACGTCGGGAGTAAAGCTTATCAACCTGAAAGAAGGAGACACCGTAGCAAGTATTGCAAAAGTGAGAAAGGGTGATGAGGAGGAGAATGAAAACCCCGACGAATCAGATAATGAAAAAGATTCTGACGAAAATACGGATAATTCCATAGATGAATCAAAGTATAATGAATCGTAAAAGATAGGAAAAGAACCGCATTAACAGAAGTTAATGCGGTTCTTTTCCTATGTAGTGCTGCATAGGGAATGTTTTTTAATTACTTTTCTTGTGCATCCAGTTCTCTGATGATAATTTCAGCAACCTTAACTACGGTAGCTTCCACGAATTTTGTACACTGGGCTTTTCTTTCAGGAGAATTTTTTTCCATGCCCCGTGTAAGGACACGGCAGCATGTGCCGCCGCAGGTTTCTTTAAAATAATCGTGAAATTCTTTTGTAAGCTCAAAGCATTTTATATTTTTTGGGTCTCCTGGTGTAGAGCGCCCAAAAAAATAACCGATGCACATGGTAGCTCCCGCTAAGGCTCCGCAGATACATCCGCCTCCCCCAAGACCCCACGGGAAACCGGAGCTCATTTTGATAGCGTCATCAGACATGTCCAAATCGAAGGCTTTGCGTATCGTATAAATGACAGATTCGGAACAGGTAAAACCTGAATGAAAGATATCAACAGCATCCTGTTTTAATTGTTCAAAATTTATGTCTGTAGTCATAGTGAACCTCCTTGTAAATAATAGATTTGTATTTAATGATATCATATATAATGGGGAAATCAATCCCTGCCCTGTGCGAATATTTTTATATTATTTTCAAAACTATAGATTTTTAAAGGCAAATCCATTATCCAACATCAATCGGTATCCCCAAGAAGCTGGGAAAATATTGCTCAATTCATCATTTCATCCCTTCAAACGGATTTTCTCCAAGTCTTGAAAAGTAGACTTGTAAGGCCGGCTCTAAATAGCCGTTTACAATTCTATTTTCTCTCGTATGCTATCCGCCTGTTCGGTAAGGGCGGCTGCCACATCACTCGGTGTTTCTAGAGAAATTAAGCGATGCTTTATATCATCCAAAGAAAAACCCAATGATTTCAAAGATATAATTTGATGAAGGATAATGAAATCTTTATCTGTATAAAGTCTTCGCCCGCCTTTACTTTCTGCCGAAGGGAATAACAAACCTTCCTTGTCATAGTATTGCAATGTACGGACAGTAATTCCCATTTTCTTTGCAACTCCTTTTTCAAAAGTTTTGCGGCAGAGCTTTTAGAAATTTCGCAGGATACAGTGGAGAAGGTAGTAAAAAAATAGAAAACGGACTCTTCAGAGTCCGCATATGTGTAAAGATTTATATAATAACAGCAAAATGATGAGAAAGGATATGATGTAATTAATATTTAAAGAATCCGAAAAATTTGTTCTGCTGTTTCAGCCATATTTTTATATGCATTTTCTTTTTTCATTGCATCTTCCAGTGTGGTAACACCTCGTACGATTGGGAAAAATGCATCGATTCCTGCATGATTGCATGCAGAGGCTCCTTCAGTGACAGCACCGGCGAAAGCGATTACTTTTGAATTATATTTTTTTGCGAGACGGGCGACTCCCACGGGAGCTTTTCCCATAGCTGTCTGATGGTCCAAACGTCCTTCCCCCGTTACAACAATCTCCGCATCTTTTAATTCATCTTCAAGACCTACAGCATTGAGAATCAATTCAATACCTGGAGTAAGTTCTGCACCGATATAGCTTAAAAAAGCGAATCCAAGACCTCCTGCGGCACCCGCGCCAGGAGTATTGGAATTATCATGTCCAAGTGCGGCGGCAGTAACTTTCGCAAAATTATCCATTCCTTTATCCAGGTCTGTCTTAAGACTGTCAGTGACGCCTTTTTGAGGGCCATATATGTAAGTTGCGCCGTTTTTACCGCAGAGAGGATTGTTTACATCACAGGCTATACGGAACCTGCATTTATGGATAAGAGAATTACAATTTTCAATATTGATAGATGCAATTTTAGAAAGAGCCTGCCCACCTTCACCGACATCGTTTCCATTCTTATCAAAAAATTGATATCCGAGTGCTTTAAGCATTCCAATACCGCCGTCGTTGGTAGCGCTTCCTCCAATACCGATAATAAAATTCCGGCATCCTTTTTTCATTGCGTCAGTAATCATTTCTCCGACACCGTAGGTAGTGGCAAGAAGAGGATTTTTTTCTGAATCCGGAATAAGAGTAATTCCGGCAGCAGACGCCATTTCCATAATGGCGGTATTAGATTTTTCTAAATATCCATAGTAACAGGAAACAGGCTTACCCATCGGACCTGTAACGGTAATATCTATCCGTTTTCCATTTAGTCCTTCAATCAGTGCATCCACTGTGCCTTCACCGCCGTCGGCCAGCGGTTTTACAATAATATCGGCATCCGGCTTTGCTTTTAAGATTCCTTCTTTTGCCGCTGTTCCGGCTTCAATGGACGAAAGGCTTCCTTTTAGAGAATCAATTGCGATGACAACCTTCATAACTATGTTCCCTCCGTTAATAATTTATAAATATTCTTGTCTTTTATACTAGTATAGCATGTTGTAGAAAAAAAAATATGTTCTATATAACATAAAAACTAAAAATAATATAATAAAATATGTAATAAATACAATAAGCAAGAACAATGGTATGCTCCTGCTTATAAATCATTTGAAATAAATTCCTTTTCCTGCATATGAACCGCCAAATATAAGATAACCGCATCTTTAAAATTTCTTGGATTAAGTCCGCATATACGATGTATCCGGTTTAATTTGTACTGCAGCGTATTTTTATGAAGAAAAAGACGGCTGCAGGTTTTGCTCAGCGATTGGCCTTCTTCATAATAAATATGAAGTAAAGAGATATCTTCAACCGATAATCCTGAGAGAACTTTAGACAAATACTCTTTCCTGCTTTCAGGCGAGATGGAGCTTAAGATAATTTCCAGTGTCAAATCGTCAAACAGAGAAAAAGACGGATTTTTTGCAGCTGCGTTTATAAGAGCAGTTTTTGCGGTATGAAAGGATAAACGCATATTAAAGATATCTTCAGCGCATCCGATTCCCATATGCAGTAAATTTTGATTCATAGAACAAAAATCATAAAGGACAGATTTATTTTCCTTGATTATATTATCATCGGCCAGCGCAATAAATTTGTCTGGATAATAATCACAATATATAGTGATATTGAGACGTTCAAATAAATGAATGATTTTGGCTTCTATAGAAGAAACAGCAGCAGAAGCTTCATTAGTATGAATACAAATAATTATAATCCTCTTTGCGGTACGTTCATTTATTTGAAAATCTTTCAGAGAAGAAAAGACAAATTCGGGAATATCAAGGTTATCAGAAGTCAGGCAATTCAGCAGATATCTTTTCTTTTCTGACAATGTATGCGCACTGCCGCTTTGCTCCTGCTCACGGATAAGGAGTCTGGTAATACGTTCAGCCAGCAGCGCATAGCTGCGGACATTTTCCGGATTACCGCTGATGCCGATAACTGCGACAAATAATCCGTTGTGGGTAATAGGTATGTTAACGCCGCAGTTTGTTCCTATATAATTGTCATCCTGTGTAACTTCAATTGTACTTTGAGTATCAGCTGCTTTCTTTCCTATTTCATGGAATGTACCAATGCGGTCTTCGTTTGTGCTTGCAAAAATAATTCCCTTTTTATTGATAAAGTTAATATCCTGTCCGCAGATATCGTGGACGGTATTTACAATTTGCTGTGCAAGTGCTTTGCTTACAGTGGTAATCATTTTAAATTCTCCCTGTGTTTAGATAGTTAATATATTAGCATGTATAAAGCTTTGAAGTCAAACTGTATAAAAATATTGAAAAGATAAGTAAAAAAATGATAAGTTTTAGAATGAAATTCGACAAGAGGTATTAAAGCCTCTGCCGAATTTCTTTTTTTATTGAAATAGCAGAGAAAAAGAAGAGCGTGCAGAGTGTAGAAACTCTGACACGCTTATTTTTTTACAACGAAAGAGAGGTAAACAGAATGGAAAGAGTGGCATTAAAAGAGTATGAGGCAGCAAAGGCAGCAGTATTGTACGGCAAAGAGTATGAAGAAATTTCAAGCATGGAAAATAACGTCATTCATAAGCAGTATGTATGCAAGGACGGCAGCGGGACGTTTTACGAAAGAACAGAGGACGGCACAACAGAGTTTTGGAGTACAGAACACAGCAAAAGCCGCTTGTACGTTGACAAGGTAGAGAATAAGCCAGCACATGAGGAAAAGGAAGAGCTTAGCGAGAGCCGCCAGAAAGCAATCAAGAGAATGTATAAGCTGGTTTACTGGTTTGCTGATGAAATGCTTAAGGAAGAGGACGCAGAGAAAAGAGAGGCGGCAGAGTTTGAGAGGCAGTGTAAGGAAGAACCAGACAAACTGCAATTCAGAGTAAGCGCCCACGACAATAACGTAAAAGTAATGAAAGACTGCATGAGAGAGGCACGGGACGCAGCAGAGTTTTTAAAGGATAGAGAGAACGATATAGAGGAATGGCAGATAGCGGGCATAAATGCAATGTGCGACCAGTGCAACGTAGAAAAGATTATACCGTATGATTTGCCGACAGCGATAAAAGGGCTTTTATGTATGCACATTCTTTGTAAGCCTCTTTGCATAGAGGCAGTAACAGAATAGGACAAAGGGCGGCGAGAGCCGCCCACATAGAAAGGAGCGGGGACAATGGCAAGGAAGTACAAGAGATTGCGCTATGAGGACAGACGGACAATAGAAAAGATGCTTAAGGCTGGCGACAGCATAGTAGAGATTGCGGCAGCAGTGGGAACGCATAGGGACACAATTTATAAGGAGCTTAACCGCAGCGGCACAGACCAGCACACATATACAGCAGATGCAGCGCAGGCAACATTATAACCAAGAGGGAAAACGAAAGAGAGGTAGAAAAGTGAAAAAAGTAAATTTTGAAAAATTACAGGCAGGGGAACTGGTACAAGTGCCACGTACTCAATTTGCGCCGCAGCGGTACGGCTGGAATGGCTGGCTATTCAGCGAGGCAGTAGTTATAAGAAAAGCCAGAAGTAAAAAGAATAATAAGCCTATGGTAGTGGTGGAAATGCGGACACCGAAAAGCAGCAATGATTACGGAACAATAGAAAAGGCTTTCTATGCAGAGTATGTATTTCAAACAAATGCAGTAGCAATAGCAAAGAAATTTCTGGCAGAGGACAACGTAACGACTAAAGAGGAATTTTTTAAATTTATAGAAAGGGACGACGTGACGGGCTGCGATTGGATAAAGTTTCTGATAGATAAGGGATTTATATTTTGACATAGGCGGCAGCGCCGCCAGTACCCGCCCTTAATTTAGTGGCAGAATACCGAGCCTTGTTACTGACTATAGCAGTACAAGCCTATAGCGGGGCGCTGGTTCAATTCCAGCAGGGCGGTTTTGGTAGCAGGCATGGCGAGCCTGCACCAGAGGGCAGCAGGCGAATAGCTGCATCTGGATACCGTGAAAAAATAGCAGCGGTCATACCAGCTAGAGAGTATGTGGACGGTCAACAAGTTTTCTGCGGCTTTTTAATGTGAAAAGCAGCCCACACGGTAAATAACACGCCAGAGCAGGAGTATAGCGGCATGGAAAGACAGAGAGCGCCGCCGAAAGGAAAGGTTTAAGGGATTTGGCAAGGCAAGGAATTGTATATCACGGTGGCGGCAGCAGTAGTAATGCAAACTGCCGCCAAAAGAGGCAGGAAATGAGAGCAGCATATAAGGAATATGAGAACAGTTATATAAACGGCTACGCAGATGCCTTAGAAGATATGCGGCGCTGGCAGCAGGCAAGGCAGCAGCAGGAATGGGAAAGACAAGCCCGCCGCTGGTATTTCCTTAAGCAGAGGGCGCTAGGGGCAGCAGTGCTGGTATTTACCGTGCTGGCGGTATGGATTTTAGAGGGCGACGCAACAATAGCGCTTATTACAGTACCGCTGGGGCTTGCGCTGATATTCAGTAAGCAAAAGCTGGTAGTAAATGATTATTACTTTGAAACAGAAGAGAGGCAGGCAGGAAATGGTACAGATATTAGAGCTTTTTGGGGGAATAGGTAGCCCACGTTGCGCACTACGCAATATAGGCATACACGTAAAAGCTATTGATTACGTGGAAATAGACGAAAAGGCGGTACGTTCTTATAATGCTATGTTTTCTGATGAATTGGAGTACAAGACACAGAGCGTAGTAGGCTGGAACTTAAAGCCAGACATTCTGATACATGGTAGCCCGTGCCAAGATTTCAGCATAGCAGGACATCAAGGGAAAGCGACAGCAGAGGCGGGACGCATAAACCGTGGAAAAGGAGCGGACAAGGGCAGCGGGACACGTTCAAGCCTTATGTGGGAAACTATTCATATCATAGAGCAGATGGGCGAATGGAAACCAAAGTACGTTATCTGGGAAAATGTCAAAAATGTATTAAGCCGTTATATGCGGGTAAATTTCAATCGGTATTTATCGGAAATGGAGCGGCTGGGATATAGCAATAATTTTGAGGTACTGGACGCTAGGGAGTTTGGGCTACCGCAGGCACGGGAAAGAGTTTTTACAGTATCGGTGCTGGGGAATGAAAAATTTTCTTTTGATGATTTGATTAAAACGCCTATGAGGGATATAAACGATTTTCTGTTATCAGATGCGCCGCCAGTATACGACGTGACACAGCCAAGCGTTTTAGAGGCAATAGGCAAAAAGGGAATACGGCGGGCAACGGTAATAGAGGATTACGCTTTTACAATTACTGCAAGGCAGGACAGAACGCCAGCACAAGTAATAGATATGGGTAACGGGCGCTATAGGTATCTGACAGAGTTAGAGTGCTGGCGATTGCAGGGCTATACAGATGCAGATTTTAAAGCAGCGGCAGCAGTGCATAAGAGGGTAGGGCGCTATACAATGCCGCTTTACAAGCAGGCTGGTAATAGCATACCCGTACCGATATTTGAAAGTCTGTTTAGAAAAATGATATTGCATGAAACGGCAGAAAGCGAGGCGCAGTATGGATAAAAGCACATACCACATTAAGGAAACGAAAAACAACTACAGCTTTTCGTATAGCGGGGATTTAAAAGAGGCTTTAGAAAAGGCACGTAAAGACTTGCAAAAGGAAAAAGAAAACCAAGACATAGCGCACTGGGAATGGATAAGAAAAAAGGCAGCAAGCGCTATTCTGGCACATGAAAGAAAGATAGCAAGGTTAAAGGCATTTATAAAATGCGCAGAGCAGAATTTAAAGGAAAGAGAGGCAGACAATGGCAATATATAGGGAAGTGCGCACAGAGGTATACTGCGACATATGCGGCGAGCAGATAGTAGCCTTTAAAAACGCAGGCAGGACGGGTGGCGTAAGTAGGGACTGGGCGGCGTACTTTGCACGTCAAGAGGGCTGCACGACGGGCAAAAAGGTTATCTGTAAAAACTGCCGTATAAGCAGGCGTATAGAAAAATGCAGTCTGCAAAAGAAGTGCGGAGTAGCAGGCGTGGACGGCAGCGGCGCTTGTCTGGGATTTGGTAAAGAATTTGACGACGAGCCTATAGAGCAGTGCAAGCGCTGTATTGCGTACACTTCTTT
This sequence comes from uncultured Dorea sp., assembly GCA_910579335.1. Lineage (GTDB taxonomy): Bacteria > Bacillota > Clostridia > Lachnospirales > Lachnospiraceae > MD308. The sequence goes on from CAJTUQ010000066.1 coordinate 12,788, forward strand.
TGACTGGGAAGAGGAAAAACAGCGGTTAAGCATAGAGGGTAGACGTAGAAAGCGAGGTAAACAATGAGCGAGGTATACATACGTAGCCAGAATAAAGAAAAGCTGTATAGGCTGGGCGGTAATTACGCCTGTATAGAGTACGGAGAGTATGAGGACATAAAGAAAAAGCGGGGCAGTACAGAGGAAAACAAAAAGCGGCACACTATCTGCATTTCTGACGGCTGTTTAGAAGAAATTGCAGAGTATGAGAGTAAAGAGCGCTGTATAGAGGTACTGGACGAGATACAAGCAATATGCAGGAGCTATTTAAAAGTAGAGGGCGGCGCAGCGTTAATGCGGGGTGGAATGGACGTACAGCCAGCGGCTTTTACAGTTCCAAGATTTTACCAGATGCCAGAGAAATAGTATGGCAGAAATCATATTACACCCATGCCACCCAGACTATTGTAAGGAGTGCATTTTTACGGCATACGGCAGCAGTAATGGCAGCTGCCAGAGTGAGGACTACATACAGAACATCTATAAAGTAAATTGCGTGTGGCATTACTGCAAATACAAGCGGAAGAGGCACACAGAAAGCGAGGCAGACAATGAGGCGACACAAACGGGAAAACCAGATACTTAAAGGACTGATACGTGCGGCAGCAGGCGTGGCAGCCTGCATAGCAGGGCTGATACTGTTTTTTGTATTTATCTGGTGGAGAGGGCAGCATACATACCCGCAGACCGATAAAGAGGCAGCAGTACAGAGGCAGCAGGCAGAGCCGCTGGTTATTGAAACACCAGAGCCAGCCACAGAGGGCAGCATAAGAGTATATGACTATGACGGCTGCTGTATCTATGCCTATTATGGGGAAATTAAGATAAACAACGACGGCAGGGATGGAAAGCAGATTGATATTGAATGTGCGGGGTATTTAGAGGGATACCAGCAGCACGGAACGCCAGAAAGCGGGGGCGTGCATGATGAATGAGGACGAGGAACGCAGGGCGCTTATACGTAAATTCTACCAGATTTACAGACCACTACAGAAGAGGCACAGCTTAAGAGAGCATAGCCACTTTGATATATACGGCAATAACCTTATTGAAATCTGGGAGTATGAGGGCGAAAGAAAAGGGCGTTGCATCTGCAAAGCAAAAGAGGATACAGAAATAGCGTGCTACAAGCGGGCAATAGAAGAGCTGGAAAGCTATAGCGGAAAGGAAACGGTAAGACATGAGAAAAGAGCAGGATAATAAGCCAGAGTTTTTACGGGATTTAAACACGGCGATTATGGAAGAGCTGACAGCGGGCGGCATAAAGGACAATGTAGCAGGGCTGGCAGGGGAACTGAAAGAGGTTGAAGAGGTTACGGAACTTTGCGGGCTGCGTTTTAACGGCTATCTTGCAAAGATTGAAACACCACGCCCACGGGGGACGCTGGACGAGGTTATAGTAGCCTTTACAGATGCGGTTATCAGTAAGGAAGAGGGCGACATAGCGGGCTTTGAGATTGCGATAGGCAGCAAGGTTTTAGTATCTGGAAAAGTACAGACGTTTAAGGACTTTGAGAGCGGTAAGGTGCTGGTATTCATTCTGGCAGATTTTCTGGCAATGGTAAGAAATCCTATGATGCAGGACGACGTAGCGCTACGGGGCGTTATTGCGCATGAGCCAGTATATAGGACGACACCGAGGGGCAAGCGCATTACTGATATTTCAGTGATTGTAAAAAATGAGCTGACGGGTAACAAGTGCTTTATTCCCTGCATCTGCTGGCAAGAGCAGGCAGACGAGGTAGCAGGCTGGCAGCAGGGCGACACGGTAGAACTGCTGGGAAGATACCAGAGCCGCCAGTATGAAAAGGTTATTGATACCGACAGCGGCAAAAAAGAACGCCGCACGGCTTATGAAATATCGGTACAGCTGATTAACAGAAAGGAGCTGGCAGAGAATGAGGGTTAAAACGATAGTAAACGGCAAGGGAGAGCCGCAGGCTACAGAGATAGCAATACCGATAGAGGGGACGGGCGGCGAACTGGGGCAGCGGGCAGTTATAAATTTAACTTCCCTTATAAGCGGGCTTAAGACCATGAAAACAGAGCAGGACGTAGTAACGCATTACCATATAATCTGCGGCTTTGCTACGTGTTGCGAGTTGTGCGGATTTATGACGGAGAAAAGCACCAATGATTTAATGCACATGGTAGAGCATCTGGTAGAAAACGAGCTTGCAAGAGTGGCGGGCAATGACAGCCCGTGAAATCTGCTACAGCTACCGCAGCGCACGGCATAAGGCACAGCAAATACAGATACTTGCAGAGCTGAACGCCGTAGACAGTCTGGAAATTATCAAGGCTTTAGTGCATGGCGGGGAAAGGCTGCCAAACAGCACGGTAAATAAGCTGTATAAGCGGCTTGACAAGCTGGAAATGGAGATAAGGGAAAGGGAGCGGGAGTATAAGGCGATAGCGGCAGCGTTGAAAGGAGAGCTATAAAAGTGAGGAAAGTATACATATGCAGCCCGTATAGGGCAAAGAACAGCGCACAGCTGGATAGAAACATAGACTATGCGCAGGCGCTTACAAAGCGGGCGTTAGAGGCGGGATTAGCGCCGATTACGCCACATTTATATATGACGCAGTGCTTAAATGAGGACAAGCCAGAGGAACGGGCGGCAGGCATGGCAGCAGGCTTAACGCTGCTGAAAAGCTGCGACTTTGTGATAGTGGGCGTTAAGTACGGGATAAGCGAGGGAATGAGCGCAGAAATAGCGGCGGCAGATGCAGCAGGCATAGAGGTAGTGAACGCAGACAAGCTGCGCTACAAATTGGAACATGACCGCAAGGCGTGGCTGGAAGAGTACGCAAAGCTGCACGCCTGCGAGTTTTGCAGGGGCAGCAGGCTACACACTTGCACAAGCTACCGCTGCCAGCAGCCCTACAGAGAGGCTTACAAGTATGCGGAGAAACATTTTACAAGTGGATAAAGGAAAAGCCC
>CAJTUQ010000067.1:0-4736 GCA_910579335.1 uncultured Dorea sp.
CATCTTAATGTCTAAAAGCATCTCACTGTCCCCGTAATCCGGTTCGCCTTTTAATTGGAAGCACTCGCAAGGGTCCTCTCTGTATGTATTCATAGAAAAAGATGCCAGAGGCAGAAGGTTTATCCCATAACCGTCCTCCAAAATATCAAGATTTCCGTATCTTGCGCAGATGCGGATGACATTGGCGATACATCCCCGATGCCCCGCCGCCGCGCCCATCCAAAGCACGTCATGGTTGCCCCACTGGATATCGACAGAATGATATCTTCTCAGCCTGTCCATAATAATATGCGGCCCCGGCCCTCTGTCATAAATATCCCCCACAATATGCAGATGGTCTACCGTCAGCCTCTGGACAAGCTCACTGAGGGCAATAATAAATTCCTCTGCCCGATTGATCTCAATAATCGTGCTGATGATAGAATTGTAGTAGGATTCCTTATCCGAAACTTCTGCTTTTTCTGTAATCAATTCCTCGATAACATAGGCAAACTCCGGCGGAAGAGCCTTTCTCACCTTTGAACGGGTATACTTGCTAGCCGTGCACTTGCATACTTCAATCAGCCGGTAAAGCGTAATCTTATACCAGTCCTCCATATTATCTTCCGTCTTTTTTATACGCGCCGTCTTTTCTTTCGGATAGTAAATTAATGTAGCCAGCGACTGTTTATCCTTATTCGTCAGCGTATTGCCGAACACTTCGTCAATTTTGCGCCGCACCGCGCCTGAGCCGTTTTTCAAAACGTGCGAAAACGCCTCATATTCTCCGTGGATGTCGGTAATAAAATGCTCTGTCCCTTTCGGCAGATTCAAAATCGACTGCAGATTGATAATCTCTGTCGAGGCACTGGCTATCGTCGGGTAAAGCTGCGATAGGCGCTCCAAATAACGTGCTTCCAAATCTTTCATAAGATATTCCTCCCAATTTTCCGGTCCGCTTCTTCTTTTCAATCTCCGAACTGGATTACGTTTGACATGTCATAGCGGCCGGCAGGTTTTCCGGCCAAGTACTTCGCCGCCTCTACGGCTCCTTTTCCGAACACTCCTCTGGAATATGCGGTGTGCTTAAACTCGATTACTTCATCCATCCCTGCGAACAGCACTTCATGTTCCCCTACAATCGTACCTCCGCGCACCGCCGAAATCCCGATTTCTTTTTTGCCGCGCTTTTTGCGCTCTTTACTTCTGTCATAGGTATAATCAAGTGTATTCCCCAACGCCTCGTCTATCGAATCGGCAAGGGCTATCGCTGTACCGCTCGGTGCGTCCAGCTTTTGGTTATGATGCTTTTCCACGATCTCAATATCATATCCCGCCGGAGCAAGCACCCCTGCGGCTTCCTTTAAAAGCTTAAGAAGCAGATTGATTCCCATCGACATATTTGCCGACTTCAGCACCGCCGTTTCTTTCGCACTCTCCTCCACTTTTTTAAGCTGCTGTTCAGAAAGCCCCGTAGAACAGAGTACGACCGGAAGTTTTTTTTCTACGCAATAGTCAAGCAACCCGTCTATTGCGCCTGCATTGGAAAAGTCAATCACAACATCCGCTTCCACGGTACACGCCCCGATATTTTCAAATACCGGATAATCATTGGCAGTCTCCGTATAAGTGTCCACGCCCGCCACAATTTCAATCGCTTCGTCTTCCTTGATGAGACTGGTTATCACACGCCCCATCCTTCCGTTGCATCCATGCATAATCGCACGTACCATAATTATCATATCCTCCTTTGTTATATTAATCCGGGCAAACCGGCCTTTACACCGCAGGCCGAAAATAAAAGGGTATCATTCACCTAATCTTTGCAGGCCATGATACCCTTTCCTAACTTCACATCATTACGCCAAAGGAATCCCGAAGTCTTCCATTGCCTTTATCAATGCCTTCTCATGTTCTTCCGTAATCTGTGTCAACGGCATACGGAGCGGCCCGCAATCCATTCCCATAAGTGTCACTGCGCGCTTCACCGGAATCGGATTCACCTCGCAGAACAGCTGCTCGACAAGCGGCAGTGCGCGAAGCTGCAGCGCGCGGCTTCCTGCAATATCCCCCTGAAAGAATCTCTCACAGATATCATGGGTCTCCTTCGGTGCTACATTTGACAACACGGAAATCACACCCTTCGCTCCCAGGGAAAGAAGCGGTACGATTTGGTCGTCATTGCCGGAGTACAAATCAATATTCCCATCTGTAAGCTCCATAATCTTCGCCACCTGGGAAATATTTCCCGACGCCTCTTTTACTCCTACAATATTCTCAACATCTTTTACAAGTTCGGCTACTGTCGCCGGCTCAATATTGCACCCTGTCCTGCTGGCGACGCTATACATGATAATGGGCGCCTTCGCTTCCTTTGCAACTGCCGTGTAATGCGCTATCAGGCCGGCCTGTGTCGCCTTGTTATAGTAAGGCGTCACAAGAAGGAGTCCGTCCGCACCGTAATCCGCCGCTTCTTTTGACATCTCAACCGCCGTCCTGGTGCAGTTAGAACCGGTCCCTGCCACAACCGGAAGCCGTCCCTTAACTCTGTCAATCGTAAATTTGACACATTCAATATGCTCCTTCTCCGTCATCGTTGCGGACTCCCCTGTCGTTCCGCAGATGATAATGCTGTCCGTTCCGTGACTGCAATGGTAATCAATCAGCTCATCCAATCTATCATAATTGATACTTTCATCCTCATTAAATGGTGTGACAATCGCCACGCCGGCTCCTGTAAAAATCGCCATCATGCCCCTCCTGATTTTATATAGATATATTCCACATACCTGTTAGCTGCATCTGCACCTAACTTACAGAAATTCTATCATCATTCAAACATGATGTCAATGAAGTCATCCAAGATTTATCTTACCTTTATATAAGCGTTTCCTGCCGGATTTATTCGTCGAGGCATTCAAGCTTACTCACAGAAACCTCATACGCCGTCCGTTTTTCCGTCTCTGTTTCAGAAAGTTTCTTAACATATTCCCTGCTCTGTATACGTCCCAGCACCTGCACATGCTCCCCCACCTCAAAGGCGGATGCAAACCTGGCATTTCTTCCCCAGCAAATACAGGGAATATAATCCGATTTGCCGTAAGGCCGGTTCACTGCCAGGAGCAGATCCGCAATCTCCCTCCCAAGCGGCGTCTTCCGGTAAATCGGCAGCTTGCATATGTAGCCGTCCAGCAGAATATTATTTGTCTTGGCACCATCCAGCTCCTCCTCAATAAAAGACACTTCTCTTGCGAATACAGATAATACCAGCCTGTTCTTTTGTTCATCGTGTCGGTTATATGAGCGGAACTGACCACTTACCATCAAAAACTCCCCTCTGTAGTCCTGCTCCACATCAATAAGCCGTTCGGATATCATAACCGGAATTGTGTCCACAGAATTACTGAGTCTCCTTACACTTACATCCACCATATAAAATCCTTCTCCAAACACCTCATGGCTGAATGCAAAAGTAGAAACTATTTCTCCCATAATGGTTACCTGATTGTTTTCAATAATCTTATCTGACATAAATTTTCTCCCTTCTCCAATCGTATTTTTCCATCCATATAATCTATGAACGGAAACAATAAATTAGAACAGAATCCCCCAACAATCGCAGGACACGTTTCGACGGCATTTTTCGCTATTTCCGGCAGATTGACGGCACAAAAAAACTATGCCGGCATTTTTTACGCTCCGTCTTTTGTCGAAAAGCTTCCCAATAAAAAATACCGGCATAGTTATCTCTGTCTTCATTCGCTAAAATCCCGTTCGATTAATAGGTCTTCATCGCAGAATGCCCATAATAACATTCACCATTATGCTTATGCAGTTTTGTCTTCTTGCAGCCCGGCATCGTGCACTGGCTGTATACGGTATCTCCGTCAAAATGTCCATAGTAATAACGTCCGCTATGCTTGTGCTTTTTCGTCTTTTCACAATCCGGCACCGTACACTGGCTGTACGTTATGCAGTTATGTGAATGTCCGTAATAATACTTCCCGTTGTACTTATGCCTTTTTGTTTTTTCACAGCCTGACACTTTACACTGTTTGTATCTCTTTTTCCCGGAATGTCCATAATAATATTTCCCATTATGCCGATGCCCCTTTACTTTCTTGCATCCTGACACCGTGCATTGTCTGTACGTCACACAGTTCCCGTAATGGCCGTTATAGCTGTTTTTCCCATGCCGGTGCTCGCCCGCCGCATTACAACCCGATACCCTGCATGACGTATGCGACCTGCCCGACCCGTAATGACCTCCTCCATGATGGCCTCCGTGTCCATGCGCCGCAGCGGTAATAGGTGTCTGAAACACAAGAAAAGCTGCCGCCAAAATCAAAATCGGTTTTTTAATACTCATCATATGCCTCCCATCCTTCTGTCTTATAAAGCCTGCCGTGTGATTTACACCTTATTTTTGCCTTAAAGCTATACTATCATATGCATATGCCTTTTTCAAGTGACGCACCGCCAATCTATAGAACAACTACTTGTAAATTTCAAAAAATGTGATAAACTATTGAAGGCACAGCAAAATGTGCAGGCAACGACAGACGCTTTGTCTGCCGCCGGCAGGAATAATGATTTATATTATATAGGAAGTTAAAGGTGAAACCAATTATGAAGACAAAACGAGAAGATATACGCAACATTGCAATCATTGCCCATGTAGACCACGGAAAAACAACGCTTGTAGATGAGCTTCTCAAACAAAGCGGAGTATTCCGCGAAAACCAGGACGTCGCCGA
>CAJTUQ010000067.1:4748-7481 GCA_910579335.1 uncultured Dorea sp.
TTCAAACGATATTGAAAGAGAGCGCGGAATTACGATTCTTTCCAAAAATACCGCCGTGTACTATAAAGGGACAAAAATCAACATCGTGGACACGCCGGGACATGCAGATTTCGGCGGTGAAGTGGAGCGCGTGCTGAAAATGGTAAACGGCGTGATTCTTGTAGTGGACGCTTTCGAAGGCGCTATGCCGCAGACGAAATTCGTACTCAGAAAAGCATTGGAACTGAATCTTCCGGTTATCGTATGCATTAATAAAATCGACCGTCCGGAGGCAAGGCCGGACGAAGTCATTGATGAGGTATTAGAGCTTTTCATGGATCTGGACGCTTCCGACGAACAGCTGGACTGCCCGTTTGTATACGCCTCTGCCAAAGCAGGCGTCGCCGTTTTGGATTTAACCGACGAAGAACGGGACATGAAACCTTTATTTGAAACGATTCTTGACTATATCCCGGCTCCTGAAGGAGACCCGGATGCCGATACGCAGGTTCTTATCAGCACCATCGACTACAATGAATACGTAGGGCGCATCGGGGTCGGCAAGGTTGACAACGGCTCCATAAAGGTCGGCATGGATGCCGTCGTCGTTAACGAACATGACCCTGAACGTCAGGAAAAAGTACGCATCAGCAAATTATATGAATTTGACGGCCTGAACAAAGTAGATGTAAAAGAGGCTTCCATCGGTTCAATCGTAGCTATCTCCGGCATTGCAGACATTTCCATCGGGGATACGATCTGCGGAGCGGAAAACCCACAGGCAATCCCGTTTCAGAAAATATCCGAGCCGACCATCGCCATGCAGTTTATCGTCAACGACAGCCCATTCGCCGGACAAGAAGGAAAATATGTCACCTCAAGACATCTGCGCGACCGGCTGTTCCGCGAGCTGAATACGGACGTAAGCCTGCGGGTAGAAGAATCTGATAACACCGACAGCTTCAAGGTTTCCGGCCGCGGAGAGCTTCATCTTTCTGTACTTATTGAAAATATGCGCAGAGAAGGCTACGAATTTGCCGTCAGCAAGGCAGAGGTCCTCTATAAAAAGGATGAAAACGGAAAACTTTTGGAGCCGATGGAAACCGCCTACGTAGATGTACCGGAGGAATTTACCGGAACGGTCATTGATAAGCTGAGCCAGCGCAAAGGAGAACTCCAAAACATGGGCACGGCAAGCGGCGGCTATACGAGGCTGGAATTTTCCATTCCTTCCCGCGGGCTGATTGGATACCGGGGCGAATTTTTAACTGACACAAAAGGCAATGGCATTATGAATACGGCGTTCGACCAGTACGCCCCTTATAAAGGCGACATCCAATACCGCAAGCAGGGCTCCCTGATTGCATTTGAAACCGGGGAATCTGTTACCTACGGCCTGTTTCAGGCGCAAGAGCGAGGCGTACTCTTCCTCGGCGCCGGGGAAAAGGTATACTCCGGCATGGTTATCGGGGAAAATGCTAAAACTGATGACATCGAAGTAAATGTCTGCAAGACAAAGCATCTCACCAACACCCGCTCCTCAGGCGCCGACGACGCCCTCCGCCTGACCGCCCCGAAGATTCTCAGCCTTGAGGAAGCGCTGGATTTTATTGATACGGACGAGCTTTTGGAGGTAACTCCGAAAAACCTAAGAATCCGCAAAAAAATTCTGGATCCAAAATTGCGAAAAAGGAGTAACCGGTAATGTCTTTCTTATGGCTTCTCAGCGAGATTCGAACACCATTTTTTGACAAGCTTATGCAGCTTATCACCTATTTCGGACAGGAAATGATGATTATCACAGTTATCTGCGCGCTCTACTGGTGCGCAGATAAACGCTTTGCCTATCTTCTGGGATTTACTTATTTCACTGCGGGACTTGGGGTCCAAACACTCAAAATCACCTTCCGCATCCCAAGACCGTGGATCCTGGATCCCGCCTTTTCTGCTGTTGACAGCGCTCTTCCCGCCGCAACCGGATATTCTTTTCCAAGCGGCCATACACAAGGTGCAACTGCGCTTTACTTTCCGCTTTTCCTAAAGCTGAAATCCGTTTATCTTAAGGTTCTATGCATCCTGGCTTTCCTCCTTGTCGGTTTTTCCAGAATGTATCTGGGATGCCACACGCCAAAGGACGTTTTTGTCTCTATGGCTCTCACGATAGCCGTATCCCTTGTCATATGGCATTTTCAAGACTTCCTGCTGGATGATTCCAGATATTTGAAACAGATTGCAGCTGTCCTTGCACTTCTCTCACTGGCAGTCGCAGCTTATGCGCTTGTCCTGAATAATACTGGAATTATCGGGACAAAATACGCCCTCGACTGCTGCAAGGCTTCCGGCGCAGGACTTGGTTTTTCCATCGGCTGGTATGAAGAACGCACAAAGCTTAACTTTGACACCCGTACGAAAACTCTTTTTGGTCAACTTTTTAAGCTTACGGCAGGTCTTGCCGCAGCCCTTGTCATAAAAAAAAGTTTCCCCGTCTTTCTGGGAACTTCTGTCTTGGCAAAAATGGCAGAATACTTTATACTGGTATTGTGGGTGCTGGTTATTTATCCGTATATGTTCAGCCGCGGAAGCCGCGGTTTTAAAAAGCACTCATAGCAAACTGACCTAACAGCCGGACAAGGAGAACTGTATGAGATCGTATATCACTATTTTTATTAAACGTTTCGCCACGATTCTTGAATTTTTTATTTCCATCATGCTCAGCATCGGCATTCTGCTTTTATGCCTGCGCATGGCCTTTTC
>CAJTUQ010000067.1:7505-15490 GCA_910579335.1 uncultured Dorea sp.
ACTACAATGACCTTTTAGATACCTGCTTCAACCTGATTATCGGTGTAGAGTTAATCCGCATGATGTACCACCATACACCCGACACCGTATTTGAAGTCCTGCTTTTTGCGATTGCGAGACACATCATTATCGATAGCTCCTCCATCTGGAGCAGCCTTGTAGGGGTATGTGCGATTGCCGTCCTGTTTGCGACGAGAAAGTATCTTTTCTGTGAATTTGACATTACCGATGAATTTATTTTCCGGGCGTCCACAAAGGTGAATGCGGTCAATAAAATCATTCATGTCAATCTTCCGCATGACCCTGGTGAAACATTGCTAGACCTCATTACTGCAAAATTTGATGAATTTGACACGGAAACCGGCGTCGGTGCCTGCGTCTATATCGGCGACGTGGGTCTGCGCGTCGCAAAAATGCATGAGGGAAAAATTTCCAGAATTGAAGTAATACATGCTATACATTAGACGCAAAAAGTGATATACTAAATATATCAGAAACATTGACATGTTTATCACTAATTGTCAGATTATACGTTCTGAAATTCTATTAAAAAGGAGTTGGGGAGCATGACGTTTATTATTATCGGAAAAAACATCGATGTGACGCCTGGCTTAAAAGAAGCCGTAGAACACAAATTAGGAAAGCTTGAGAGGTATTTCACTCCGGACACGGAAATTCATGTAACTCTAAGCATACAGAAGGACCGTCAGAAAATTGAGGTAACGATTCCTGTGAAGGGAGATATCATTCGTTCGGAGCAGGTAAGCAGCGATATGTATGTTTCTATTGACCTGGTAGAGGAGGTCATTGAGCGGCAGCTTCGCAAATATAAAAACAAATTGATTGCAAGACATCAGGAGGGCGGCAATTTCAAACAGGAATTTTATGAGACAGACGACCTCATTCCTGATGAAGACGAGGTGAAAATCGTCCGCACAAAGCGGTTCGGCATTAAGCCTATGTATCCGGAAGACGCATGCGTACAGATGGATCTTCTTGGACATGATTTCTTCGTATTCTGCAATGCGGAGACAGACGAAGTGAATGTTGTGTACCGCCGCAAGAACGGTTCCTTCGGATTGATAGAACCTGAATTTAGATAGTTTTTAAGGTTTCATACCCTGCCGCAAAAGCGGCAGGGTTTTTATATACTCATCAGAAAATCCATGACTTTGTTTCCGGTATACTGCTCCTTATAGCATCTATCCGCCACCCAGTACTTCTTCCCCTCTTTTTTCAAGGCATTCTCATATCCTGTCTTTCCATTTGCCGGCCCCACATCCAGAAGCGTATGGAGTCTTTTCATCCCTCCAATTCTGGCTCTGTCATTCTTGCAGTAGTTAAAGGACTCTGTCTCTACAATCGGCTTATATTCTTCTATCGTATAATGTTCGGGATTGCTGTCAATCCTTCCCTTCTTTTTATCCGCCTTCAAATAATCCCACTGAGTCACAAACTGTCCTGCCGGCCCGTACCTGTCGTCCCTCATCCGCACAATAAACTCAGAAAGCCCGTTTCTGCTTTTTATTTTATCATTCACCTGTCTCTCAAAAATACCCAGGTTTTTTCTAAGCTTCCGGTTATGAAGTCTTGAGCTTGAATGAAAGTCAAGCGGCTGCCCTGTCTCTTTCGCATATGCCAACAGTCTCTGCAAATCCGTCGTCCCTTCAAATTTTGTCCTGATATAACAGATATTATGAAAATCTATATACATCCGGAACTGATGTACTTCCGGGCTGTCAAGCCCCCTGTCTCCATATGCGCAAACCACCGTACGGGCATAATCCTCCAAGAAGGCGCTGTTTGGCTCCATCTCGCTGTCAAAGCAGTATCCGCCTTCCCTTGCCTCCATTCCGGAAAGCCTGCCGTCATCAGGATTTATTAGAAATTTCAGATATGTAAGCTGAAGCATCTCATACTCGTCAAGAATCCCTCCCATCTGCCGGATGGGAAGCATTGCTTTGACAGACGGGCTATACCTGCTTTCAGCAAACATCTTCCGATACAGCCCGGAGCCTATACGCTTAACCTCCTGTTGCCAATCTTTTAATTTCTCACTGAGCCCATCCCGTCTTCCGTCTCCTTTCGCACTGTGATACCCGTCTTCCTCCAAGCGCTTTTCCAGTTCTTTTTTACAGCACAAAAGCGCCGCTTCATCCCAATACCCGTCTTTTTTTACAGCTGATAAATCAATGCATTGCAGATACATGCCGCAATATTACTCCCGCCTTTTCTTCCCTGTGCTACAATATACGGCACATCGTCCAATGAAAGAACCATTTCTTTTGACTGCACTACATTTACAAACCCTACCGGCACGCCGATAATCAGCTTTGGAGACACTTTTCCTTCCTTAATCAACTCACATAGGCGGATAAGGGCTGTCGGTGCGTTTCCGATAGCAAAAATCAATTCTTTTCTGAGAGAACAAGCCTTCTCCATACTTACCACGGCTCTTGTCGTACCGCGCTGCTGCGCCCTTTCCGCCACATCGTCATCCGCCATAAAACAAAAGACCTCTCCCCCGTGCTCTGCCAGACGCTTTTTATTGATTCCGGAATATGCCATCTGCGTATCGGTCACAATACAGGCTCCGCGGCGCAGAGCCAAGAGCGCTTTTTCCACCGCTTTTTCTGAAAATACAAGATTTCCTGCATAATCAAAATCAGCGCTTGTATGAATACAGCGCTTAATAATCGGAGCCTGCCTATCCTGCAGTACAATTCCCCTCTCTTTTAATTCCTCTGTGATAATTTCAAAACTTCTCTTCTCTATCTGCGCCGGAGGAATCTTTTCTATTTCTGTTCCCATGTCTGCCCCTCTTTCCTACCCGTCTATGAAACCCATGATTCTATAGATTTCTTTCATATCCATATGTTCCCGCAGCCCCGCCGCAAGAAGGTCATACTGTGTTTCCTTAAACTCACGGAAATTCATGCCTTTTTGTCGTTCAAGCCTTATCCCTTTCTTTTCCGCAAGACTGCTGATAATCCCGTCAGCCACTTCCTCCCTGTCGAAAATTCCATGCACATAGGTTCCATAGACATTTCCCTTCGACAGGCCGTCCATCCCTCTTTTCCCTGAAACCGCATCTATAATTTCCGTCATGCCTGCTCCCAAAACCGTCTCCTTTGACGTACATTTTTTTGCCGCTTCCGTCAAGTTTTCTTCCATCCTTACCGTCTCTCCCATATGAATCTCATATCCCTCAAAAGCTCTCCCTAAAAGACGGCCCAGCACGCCTTCTATCTCAGCAAATCTCCCATGCACCCTCGTCCTTGTCTTCCCCTCGGTATACGTAGTCTGCACAGGAAGAAGTCCCATGCCGCGCATCGCTCCCCCGTTTTCTATTCCGAGCGGATCACAAAGAGCCTCTCCTAACATTTGGTAGCCGCCGCAGATTCCGAATACGGCCGTACCTTTTCGAGCCGCCTTTATAACAGCCGCTTCCAGCCCGTTCTGGCGCATCCAAAGCAGGTCGCCCATCGTATTTTTCGTTCCCGGCAGAAGAATCAAGTCCGGGTCTCCAAGCTCTGACACCCTTTTTACATAATGCAGGAAAACCTCCTCTCTGTTCTCCAGCAGCATGAAATCGGTATAATTCGAAATCCTGGGCATAAGAATAACCGCAATCTCTATTCGACCGTACCGGCTGTTCGTCCTCTTTCCAAAAAACCGCTCTGACAGGCTGTCCTCCTCCTCAATCTCCACCGGAAGATAGGGAGTAACGCCAAGAACCGGCATGTGTATCTTTTCTTCCAGCATGGAAATCCCCGGAGCGAGAATCGTTTTGTCCCCCCGGAATTTGTTGATAATCACGCCTTTTATGCGCTCCCTTTCTTCCTCCTCAAGGAGCATGACCGTCCCTAAAAGCTGTGCAAATACACCGCCTCTGTCAATATCCCCCACAAGGAGCACGGGTGCGTCCACCAGCTTCGCCAAACCCATATTGACGATATCTTCTGTCTTTAAATTGATTTCGGCGGGACTGCCGGCACCCTCAATCACTATAACGTCATATTCAGCATCTAATTTTTCAAATGCTCTCAAAAGATCCGGTATCAGTCTCTTTTTATATGTAAAATACTCGCGCGCGCTCATATTGCCAAGCACTTCGCCATTTACAATCACCTGCGACCCGACATCATTTGTGGGCTTTAGAAGCACCGGATTCATTTCAACCGCAGGCTCCGTGCCTGCTGCCTCCGCCTGAACCGCCTGCGCTCTCCCCATCTCCAGCCCGTCTTTTGTAATATACGAGTTGAGCGCCATGTTCTGTGATTTGAAGGGCGCCGCGCGGTAGCCGTCCTGCTTGAAGATACGGCACAGCCCGGCACAGAGAAAGCTTTTCCCTGCATTTGACATTGTCCCCTGAATCATAATTGTCTTAGCCATGCAACCATCCTTTCATTGTCCGCTCTTGTCCGTACCGCAATGCGGTAATATCCTCTTTCAAGCCCCCGGTAATCCGAACAATCCCGAAATAAAAAGCCGGCATTAAGCGCTTCGTCATACAGATTTCTTTCTTCCGGGCGAATATCCTTAAAAAAAATATAATTGGCTTTGGAACCGTATACCTTATACCCCAGCTTTTCAAGCTCACCGAGCAGATAGTCCCGCTCCTGCCTGATAAGCCTTTTTGTCTCCGCAACATATGAGCCACAATTTTCAATTGCCGCTATGCCGGCCGCCTGCGCAGTTACCGATACGTTCCATGTCTGCATGGCCTCTCTCATTCTGCAAAGCACATCCCGGCTGCTGCACATTGCATATCCGAGCCGCAGGCCCGGCATACAAAAAAGCTTCGTAAACGCCTTCACAATAACCATATTCGGATACATACAAAGCCTGTCCTTCATTCCATACATTTCCGGAGCATCCAAAAAGTCCACAAAACATTCGTCAATCACAAGGAAGCTTTTGGATTCTGCGCACCTTTTCGCAATCCTATCCATCAAGCTTCCCAAAACGCACTGTCCCGTAGGGTTATTGGGATTGCAGAGAAACACCATGCCGA
Source organism: uncultured Dorea sp. (assembly GCA_910579335.1). GTDB lineage: Bacteria > Bacillota > Clostridia > Lachnospirales > Lachnospiraceae > MD308. Next base: position 12,523 of record CAJTUQ010000067.1, read on the forward strand.
TGCCCGGCTCTATATGTGCCAGTATATCTTCCTTTACCCGAAACTGCTCCTCTTCCTTTAATTCATAATAGGACAACTGTGCATCCACCGCCTTCAAAGCACGCTCGTATTCTGAAAAAGTCGGTGAAAGAAGCAGTGCCCTTTTTGGTTTTACAGCCTGCACCGCACTGAAAATGAGCTCTGCCGCCCCGTTTCCAAAAATCAAAAACTTCGGCGGCACATCTTCATAACCGCCAAGTACCCCGGCAAGCCGCTCGCAGTATATATCCGGATAATTGGCAATCTGCGCCGCAGAAGCACATACAGCCGCCGTTACTTCCGGCTGCGGTCCGAGAGGGTTTACATTGACTGAAAAATCCACTATAACATGACTGTTGCGGTAGATATCTCCGCCATGAGCCTTTAATGCCAAGCCGTACTCCGTCTGCATTTTCTGATGTTCTTTTACCGGCATACGCACTCCTTTTCTTTCTGCTTACATTTTAATACCGCGATAATGTCGCTACGATACATTCTATCAGACCTACAAGGAAAAAGAAACGATGAACTTTTAAAATTCCTTTCCCGCATTGTGATAAAGCACTCTGTACAAAACAATTCTGTTATAAGGCAATTGGCCTGTTGCTTTCAGCGCACCCAGCAAGTTTATCAACAGCAAGAGAAACGGCAGGCTGAAAGTAAATATCCTTTCCTTGATTACTTTCATACATAAAATCCTTCAACGGCTTACTCGTATATTTTGAAAAATCACCGTATATCGCAAATCTTATGCCATAATTAATAAATTTCTGCAAAATTTCTCCTGCCAGGCAAGTACTCAGGACAAAAAAATCATTTACAACGGCGCCTTTGTTTACTGCAATATTTGTGCAGCCTGTTTCATATTTTACTGTCATAATCAAATCTAAAGCAGACTGGACGTCTGTAATCAGCAGCTCATCGCTACTCACAACTGCAATCTCTATATTGTTTTTCTTTATAACTTCTGTTTTCATTTTTTACCTCCATCAATTTATTTCGTTTTCACAGCAGTTTCTTTCCCGCCTTTTGCTACTCGCACAAACTGTCAATCAAATGATCAACCATAAAATCAAAAGTTTCGATATGATTGTATGGAAGAATCTCCTTGTTTTTGATATTCATAATCAAAGCATAAATCACGGACATCGCCATATCCGCATGAACCTTAAATTTGAAATAAGGCTGGCTTAAAAAAAGCTGTCGGCTCAACTGATTTGATTCTGCAATTTTTTTTGCCCGTTCCTCGGACAACTTGTTCATCAAAATTGTAAAGTCCGCACTGTCCGAATCACACAAAAAATTGTTTTTATCATATTCCCGATAAATAAGCTTTAAAGCTTCTGCAGCACCATATTTATCTTTATATTTTTCAATTACTTCCGACGCCGCACTGCAGATTTGCTCTTGCACTGAGCACAAAACTTCGCAAAAGAGCGCTTCCTTCGACTCAAAAAACAGATAAAACGCACCTTTTGAGATGCCTGCCTGCCTACAAAGGTCATCGACACTCGTTTTCTTATAGCCGTACCGTGTCCAGCTCTGCTTACATGCTTCTCGCAGACTTCTTTTGATGTTTTCTTTTTCCCGCTCTGTAAAACTCCTTGCCATATGTTCCCCCTTGTATGACTTAAAATATAGTTTCGGTCATATATATTATATATGAATACAAATTAAAAGTCAAGCGGTTTTTTGTCGCATCGCTGCCCATCTGATGCAGAGCGTTCTCAAGATTGCCGCATAACCCACTCAAAAAGCGATGGAGATGTTTCCTCCCGCCCCATCAAGCAAAAATCACTTTTTGTCCCCGGCTATGTGCCATAAGTCCGCTTACATACCGGCCTGTAGTTCCGATTGTCCTTTATCCTATACCACCCGGTTATTCCATTATAAAAAAGCCTAACACCCTTTTCACAGCGCATTAGACTTTTATCTTATATCATTATTTACTTAAACCAGGCAGCAAAGCCAATTATAACAGCTGTGACCATATTCGCCCGCCAAATCTGCATATAAAGCATGCATTGAGTACTCGTCTATATCATTGAAATCCATTCCGCAGTGACAATGAATATGGGGTTTTTTATAATCAATAGGAGGTCCCGGATACTGCGTATACCATCTGTCACATTTGGTACACTGATATTTTACAAAGCTTTTACCGGTGAAAGATTCAATACCCCTTGATTCTTCAACGTAATTATGTCCTGTAGCAGGAATCACTTCCGTATATTTGTAATAACAAATACTGCAGCAGTAGTTCACCTCACCGTCAAGGTCGCAGGTTGGATAAATCCATGAACTTTTAAAGTAGTCGTGCTTATGCGTAACGGTATCGGTATCGCTATTCTTCCTTCGTGTATCTTTCACAGAAATCTTGCATCTTAACTTTCTGCCATTCACTTTTGCTGTAATTACAGCGATGCCTTTTTTCTTGGCAGTTACTTTACCAGACTTAGAAACTACCGCAACTTTTTTGTTATTGCTCGTCCATTTGACTTTCTTTTGCGCGGCATTCTTTACCTTTAACTTATAGGTCGGTTTGGTCTTTTTCTTTGTGATAGTCAAAGATATCTTAGTTTTACTAAGCTTTGGCGTTTTGGATTTTGCCTCTGCCGTCACAGGAACAGCCAGTGACAAAGCTAAAGCAATAATAACGATAGTCGTTACCGATTTTTTGATGATGTTCTTCATAAGCGATTCCTCCTTCACTGGTATATTCATAAACTTCATCTTTATCGAATTTCGGTTATGTTTCCACATTATTCTCCTTCATCTTCATGTATAAAAGAGGATATGGATTACCTTGTTCATCACAATCTGTTCTTCTATAAACCTCAAATCCCATATGTTCATAGAATCCTTTTGCAAAAGGATTTTGCTCATTAACAGCCAAATCATTAACCGCATATTTTTCTATTCCGTATTTAAGCAATTCTTTGCCTAACCC
>CAJTUQ010000068.1:0-10503 GCA_910579335.1 uncultured Dorea sp.
TGATATCACGGTATTTTCTCATACCTGTACCCGCCGGGATATGCTTACCGATAATAACATTTTCTTTCAGTCCCACTAACGGGTCTACTTTGCCCTTAATAGCCGCTTCGGTAAGAACCTTCGTCGTCTCCTGGAAAGATGCCGCAGAAAGGAAGGAATTTGTAGCAAGAGACGCCTTTGTAATTCCAAGCATAATCTGCTCGCCGGACGCCGGCTCTTTGCCTTCTTCTGCAAGTGCCTTGTTCGTATCTTCAAACTCAAGGATATCCACATTCGTTCCCGGAAGAAATTCGCTGTCTCCCGCTTCCTCCACGCGTATTTTCTTCAGCATCTGCCGTACGATGACTTCGATATGCTTATCATTGATTTCAACACCCTGGAGCCTGTATACTCTCTGCACTTCCTGCAGCATATAATCCTGCACTGCGCGCAGACCCTTTATCTTCAGGATATCATGCGGATTCACGCTTCCCTCTGTCAGCTCGTCGCCTGCCTCAAGCTCTGCGCCGTCCGCAATCTTGATTCGTGAACCGTAAGGAATCAGGTATGCCTTCGTCTCCCCGGTCTCATTGTTGGAAACAATAATTTCACGTTTCTTTTTCGTATCATTAATCGTTGCAGTTCCGGCAAACTCCGTGATAATCGCAAGTCCCTTCGGCTTTCTCGCCTCGAAAAGCTCCTCGACACGGGGAAGACCCTGTGTGATATCGTCACCCGCAACACCGCCCGTATGGAACGTACGCATCGTAAGCTGGGTACCCGGCTCTCCGATAGACTGGGCTGCGATAATACCAACTGCCTCTCCTACCTGTACCGGTTCTCCGGTAGCCATATTCGCCCCATAACATTTTGCACAGATACCGTTGTGAGAGCGGCAGGTCAGAATGGTTCGAATCTTAATCTTCTTTAACGGACCGCCCTTTTCATCCACGCCGTTTTTCATAATAAGCTCTGCGCGCTTAGGAGTTACCATATGGTTTTTCTTCACAAGAACGTTGCCGTCCTTGTCTACGATATCCTCGCACAGATAACGGCCGGTAATCCGCTCCTTAAGACTCTCAATCTCTTCATTGCCGTCCATAAACGCCTTTACATACATGCCCGGAATCTCAGCGCCCTTCTCCACACAGTCAACCTCATGGATAATCAGCTCCTGGGATACATCCACAAGACGTCTTGTCAGGTATCCCGAATCGGCCGTACGAAGGGCGGTATCAGACAGACCTTTGCGCGCTCCGTGGGCGGACATAAAATACTCCAGTACGTCCAAGCCCTCACGGAAATTCGAACGAATCGGCAGCTCGATGGTACGTCCGGTCGTATCAGCCATAAGGCCGCGCATACCCGCAAGCTGTTTAATCTGCTTGTCAGAACCGCGGGCTCCCGAATCCGCCATCATAAAGATATTGTTATATTTATCCAAACCGGAAAGCAGCGCCTCGGTAAGCGCATCATCCGTCGCCTTCCATGTCTCCACAACTTCCTTGTAGCGCTCCTCCTCCGTGATAAGGCCGCGCTTGAAGTTCTTCGTAATCTTATCTACCGTATCCTGCGCTTCCTGAATCATCTGCGGCTTCTGCGGCGGCACCGTCATATCCGAAATGGATACCGTCATGGCTGCCCGCGTAGAATATTTATAACCGATTGATTTTACGGAATCCAGTACTTCTGCGGTAGCGGTTGAGCCGTGGGTATTGATTACCTTTTCCAAAATCTGCTTTAACTGCTTCTTTCCCACGTGGAAATCCACCTCTAAAAGCAATACATTTTCCGGATTCTCCCTGTCCACAAAGCCCAAATCCTGTGGGATGATTTCATTAAATAAAAACCTTCCCAGCGTCGACTCCACATTTCCTGTCTTTACCGTACCGTCCGCAAGCGTTTTAGAAACACGTACTTTTATCTTCGAATGAAGCGTAATGGCATTATTTTCATAGGCAAGGATTGCCTCGTTGACATTTTTAAATACCTTGCCCTCTCCTTTTGCTCCCGGCCTTTCCTGCGTCAGGTAATAGATGCCCAGCACCATGTCCTGTGAAGGGACCGCCACCGGTCCTCCGTCTGACGGCTTTAACAGGTTGTTCGGCGAGAGAAGCAAAAACCGGCACTCCGCCTGCGCCTCGACAGACAATGGAAGATGGACAGCCATCTGGTCCCCGTCGAAATCGGCATTATACGCCGTACATACAAGCGGATGCAGCTTGATTGCCTTACCCTCTACAAGGATAGGCTCAAACGCCTGAATGCCAAGTCTGTGCAGCGTAGGGGCACGGTTTAGCATAACCGGATGCTCTTTGATGACTTCCTCTAATACGTCCCATACCTCTGGCTGGAGACGCTCCACCATCTTCTTTGCATTTTTAATATTGTGCGCTGTTCCGTTCTGCACAAGCTCTTTCATAACAAACGGCTTAAACAGCTCGATTGCCATTTCCTTTGGCAGGCCGCACTGGTAGATCTTAAGTTCCGGCCCTACGACAATAACGGAACGTCCTGAATAGTCGACACGTTTTCCGAGAAGATTCTGACGGAAGCGTCCGGATTTTCCCTTCAGCATGTCGGAAAGAGATTTCAATGCACGGTTTCCCGGTCCTGTTACCGGACGTCCGCGGCGTCCGTTATCAATCAGGGCATCCACCGCTTCCTGCAGCATTCTCTTTTCATTTCTTACGATAATGTCCGGCGCTCCCAGTTCAAGAAGGCGCTTAAGACGGTTATTTCTATTAATGATTCTCCTGTACAGGTCATTCAGGTCAGAGGTTGCAAAACGGCCTCCGTCAAGCTGTACCATCGGGCGAAGGTCAGGCGGAATTACCGGGATGTTCGTCATTATCATCCACTCTGGCTTATTTCCTGACTCGCGGAACGCCTCCACTACCTCCAGACGCTTCACGATCCGCGCACGTTTCTGGCCGGTCGCTCCCTTTAAACCTTCTGACAGTTCCTTGTACTCCTTCTCCAAATCGATGGCCTGCAAAAGCTCCTGAATAGATTCTGCACCCATGCCTACCCTAAAATCGCTGCCGTAAGTTTCTCTTGCCTCCTGATACTCCTGCTCGGACAAGACCTGCTTATACTGAAGCTCCGTGCTGCCTTTATCCAATACAATATAAGAAGCAAAATACAAAACCTTCTCCAGAGTCCGCGGGGACAGATCAAGAATCAACCCCATACGGCTCGGAATCCCCTTAAAATACCAGATATGGGACACCGGCGCCGCCAATGCGATATGGCCCATACGCTCGCGGCGCACGCTTGCCTTCGTAACCTCGACGCCGCATCGGTCACACACAACGCCTTTATAACGGATCTTCTTATACTTTCCGCAGTGGCATTCCCAGTCTTTGCTGGGCCCGAATATCTTTTCGCAGAACAATCCGTCTTTCTCCGGCTTTAATGTTCTGTAATTAATCGTCTCCGGCTTTGTTACCTCTCCCTTGGACCATTCTAAAATCTTTTCGGGTGATGCCAAACCTATCTTGATTGCATCAAAAACCATCGGCTGAAAAGTTTGCTGGTTATTATTTTCTGGCATATCGGCACCCCTTTCTACATATCATCCGACAAATCATTATATGCATAATCCTCAGTTTCCTCAAAATCCACATCGAAGTCATCCTCGTACTCATCGTCCGTCTCGACATCGACAAGTTCTTCTCCCTGAAATTCCTGCTCTGTATATCCCTGTCGTCCAAGGTCGTCCTCATCGTTATATTTTCTGTCTCCCTCTATCAGCGAGCGGAAGTCCGTCTCACCCATATCAACAGTCTCCATAATCTCAACCTCGGTATTATCATCGCGGAGCACTCTTACATCAAGTCCGAGTGACTGCAGCTCCTTAAGAAGTACCTTGAAGGACTCCGGAATACCCGGCTCAGGGATATTCTCCCCTTTGATAATCGCTTCATAAGTTTTCACACGGCCCACAACGTCATCTGATTTCACCGTCAGGATTTCCTGAAGCGTATAAGATGCACCGTATGCTTCAAGAGCCCACACCTCCATCTCACCGAAACGCTGTCCGCCGAACTGCGCTTTACCGCCCAGCGGCTGCTGTGTAACCAGCGAATAAGGTCCTGTGGAACGCGCATGGATTTTGTCGTCAACAAGATGGTGAAGCTTCAGGTAATGCATGTGCCCAATCGTAACCGGACTGTCAAAATACTCTCCGCTTCTTCCGTCGCGCAGCCGCACCTTGCCGTCCCTGGAAATCGGAACTCCTTTCCACAGTTTCCTGTGCTCACGGTTCTCCGACAGATATTCCAAAACCTCAGGAAGCAGTTCGTCCTTATGCTTAGCCTCAAATTCATCCCAGCTTAAGTTTACATAATCATTTGCAAGATCAAGCGTATCCATGATGTCGTTCTCATCTGCGCCATCAAATACCGGCGTGGCAATATTAAACCCAAGCGCTTTCGCCGCCAGTGACAGATGGATTTCCAACACCTGTCCGATGTTCATACGCGAAGGCACGCCCAGCGGATTCAGCACGATATCAAGCGGCCGTCCGTTCGGAAGGAACGGCATATCCTCTACAGGCAGCACACGGGAAACAACACCTTTGTTACCGTGGCGTCCGGCCATTTTATCTCCGACGGAAATCTTTCTCTTCTGCGCAATATAGATTCTTACGGACTGGTTAACACCTGGTGAAAGCTCGTCGCCGTTCTCCCTGGTAAACACCTTTGCATCCACTACGATTCCGTACTCGCCATGCGGGACTTTCAGGGAAGTGTCCCTTACCTCCCTGGCCTTCTCGCCGAAAATCGCGCGGAGAAGACGTTCTTCCGCCGTAAGTTCCGTCTCTCCCTTCGGCGTAACCTTTCCTACCAGTATATCCCCGGCACGGACTTCGGCGCCTATGCGGATGATTCCTCTCTCATCCAAATCCTTCAGCGCATCGTCGCCAACACCTGGAATATCGCGGGTAATTTCCTCCGGCCCAAGCTTGGTATCGCGGGCCTCCGCCTCATATTCCTCAATATGCACAGACGTATATACGTCGTCCTGAACCAATCTCTCACTTAACAGTACGGCGTCCTCATAGTTGTAGCCCTCCCATGTCATAAATCCGATGAGCGGGTTCTTTCCGAGAGCCATCTCCCCGTTAGAAGTAGACGGACCGTCTGCAATCACATCGCCTGCTTCTACCTTATCGCCCTTAAATACAATCGGTCTCTGGTTATAGCAGTTGCTCTGGTTGCTGCGAAGGAACTTCGTCAGCTTATATTTCTTAGTATTGCCATCATTCTGGCGGATAATAATCTCTTTTGAGGTGGAACGCTCAACCGTGCCGCCTTCCTCTGCGACCACGCATACTCCTGAGTCGACCGCCGATTTCTCTTCCATACCTGTCCCTACGACCGGCGCCTCTGTTATAAGAAGAGGCACTGCCTGACGCTGCATATTGGAACCCATCAGTGCACGGTTCGCATCATCATTCTCAAGGAACGGAATCAGCGCTGTAGCCACAGAAAACACCATTTTCGGGGAAACGTCCATATAATCAAACATTTTCCGCTCATATTCCTGCGTTTCCTCGCGATAACGCCCGGATACGTTTTTACGGACAAAATGTCCATCCGCATCCAGCTGCTCGTTCGCCTGCGCCACATGGTAGTTATCCTCTTCGTCAGCCGTCATATATACGACTTCATCCGTGACAACCGGATTCTGCGGATCATCATGGTTGATTTTCCGGTACGGAGCTTCCACGAATCCGTACTGATTGATTCTTGCATAACATGCCAGCGAGTTAATCAATCCGATATTCGGTCCTTCAGGCGTCTCAATCGGGCACATTCTCCCATAATGGGAATAGTGTACGTCGCGGACCTCGAACCCTGCGCGGTCTCTTGAGAGTCCTCCCGGTCCCAGAGCCGACAGACGCCGTTTGTGCGTCAGCTCTCCAAGCGGATTGTTCTGATCCATAAACTGTGACAGCTGCGAGGAGCCGAAGAACTCCTTTACCGCCGCTGTTACCGGCTTTATATTAATCAATGACTGGGGGGATATCCCCTCTAAATCTTGTGTGGTCATTCTTTCGCGCACGACCCTTTCAAGCCTTGACAGGCCGATTCTGTACTGGTTCTGCAAAAGTTCGCCCACCGCGCGGATTCGTCTGTTGCCGAGATGGTCAATATCATCATCATTGCCAAGCCCGTATTCCAGATGCATATTATAATTAATCGATGCAAGAATATCTTCCTTGGTAATGTGCTTTGGAATCAAGTCATGGATGTCTCTTCTGATTGCATCTTTAAGCTCGTCAATATCGCCTGCCGTCTCCTCCAAAAGGCCGGCCAGCACAGGATAATACACAAGCTCGGTCACGCCGACCTCTTTCGGCTCGATATCCACCACCGACGTAATGTCAACCATCATGTTGGAGAGAACTTTGATATTCCTCTCCTCATCCGGTCTTTCAATCCACACATAAGGAACGGCCGCATTCTGGATTTCATCCGCAAGCTCCCTTGTAACCTTTGTTCCCGCCTTTGCAAGGACCTCGCCTGTGAGCACGCTTACTACGTCCTCTGCAAGGACCTGTCTGTTAATGCGGTTTCTCAATAAAAGCTTCTTATTAAATTTATAGCGTCCAACCTTCGCCAAATCATAACGTCTGGGATCGAAAAACATGCTTGTAATCAAGCTTTCCGCACTGTCCACAGCCAACGGCTCTCCCGGACGGATTTTTTTATAAAGCTCCAGAAGGCCTTCCTGATAATTTGTAGCCGCATCTTTCTCAAAACTTGCCAGAATCTTCGGCTCCTCGCCGAAAATGTCAATAATCTCTGGATTTGTGCCGATACCCAGCGCACGGATTAATACAGTAATCGGCACCTTTCTCGTTCTATCTACTCGTACATAAAAAACGTCATTGGAATCCGTCTCATACTCCAGCCACGCACCGCGGTTAGGAATGACAGTGGATGAATACAGTTTTTTTCCTAATTTATCATGGGCAATCGCATAATAAATACCGGGGGAACGAACCAACTGACTTACGATAACACGCTCAGCCCCGTTGATTACAAATGTACCGGTACTTGTCATCAGTGGCAAATCTCCCATGAAGATTTCATGTTCATTAATCTCGTCTGTTTCCTTATTGTGGAGCCTTACACGCACCTTTAAAGGCGCAGCATAAGTCGCATCACGTTCTTTACACTCTTCTATCGTGTACTTTACGTCATCCTCGCACAGCGTAAAATCTACAAATTCCAGACTCAGATGACCGCTGTAATCTGCAATCGGTGAAATATCATCAAATACTTCTTTTAATCCCTCGTCAAGAAACCAATGATAGGAATCTTTCTGGACTTCAATCAAATTCGGCATCTGAAGAACTTCTTTTTGTCTGGAATAGCTCATGCGGGAACTTTTTCCACTTTTAATGGGACGAATTCTGTTTTTCTCCATATTGACGTTTCACTCCTCGTTTATTTTTTTGTGGGCAGCGAATTGCCCGTAAATCTTGCACTTCCACATATTTCACTATTTGTCAAGTTATTTTTTCATGCAAATTCACGGCAGAACTTTCCACAATAGCGCATTTTTTATAATAGCATAGCTTTGTCAAGCTTGTCAACCAAAAAAGTCCCATTTTTTGCTATTTGCTATCAGTAAATAACACGCCTCAATAACAGAAAAAGACGCAGGGCGCTTTCAAGCAAAACTGCCCCGCATCTTTTTTCCTTCTTATTTTGTAAGTACCATTCCCACTGCCGCCTTCCATCCGGCATATTTTCTGTCCCGGATCTCTTTTCCCATCTCCGGCTCATACTTCATGCGGCTGAGTTTTTCAAAAATACTCTCGTCCCACACGCCAAGCTTAAGACCGGCCGCATAAGCCGGGCCGATGCCGGAAAGCTCTTCGGAATCCGGAACCTGTACTGTTGCATCGGCAATATCGCTCTGAAACTGCATCAGATACCTGTTTTTCGTCGGGCCTCCGTCCACCCGCAGTTCCCCGACCTTTACACCGGCATCCTCGCTCATCGCTCTCACAATGTCCGTAATCTGGTAGGCAATACACTCTATGCCTGCGCGCACGATTTCGGCCTTCCCTGTCGTCCGCGTCATTCCCACGATTGCCGCTGCTGCATGACTGTCCCAGTAAGGAGCGCCAAGCCCGGAAAATGCAGGAATCAAATACAAAGAATCATTCTGCACCGCCTTTTTTGCAAGCTCTTCCGTCTCTCCCGGAGTCTGAATCAGCTTCAAATCATCTTTCAGCCAAGTAATCACCGCTCCCGTATAGTTTAAGTTTCCTTCCAGAACATAATTCACTCTGCCGCCCATGCTCCATGCCAGAGAGGTAACGACGCCGTGTGTACTAAGTACCGGCTTTTCTCCAATATTCATCATAATGGAAGAACCTGTGCCAAAGGTCGCCTTTGTCATACCGCTCTTTAAACAGCCCTGCCCGAACAGCGAGCCATGAGAGTCTCCCAGCACGCCGTGAATCGGAACAGAATGAGGCAGCACCCCTTCAAAATCCGTCTCTCCGAAATTCGAGTCCGAATCACAGACCTCTGCCATATTTTTTTCATCAATTCCGAACAGCCCGCAGATTTCCTCGTCCCACTTCAGCTCAAAAATATTAAAAAGCTGCGTGCGGGAAGCATTCGAATAATCCGTCTTATATACCCTTCCTCCTGTCAGCTTATAGATAAGCCAGCTATCAATGGTACCGTGGCAGATTTCTCCCTTTTTAGCCTTCTCCTCTGCTCCCTCCACATTTTCCAGTATCCACGCAATCTTGGACGCCGGAAAATAAGGGGACAGATTCATGCCTGTCTTTCTTCGTATATTCTCTGCCTGGCCCAGCTTTTCGACTCTCTCACAGATAGACACGGCCCTTGCGCACTGCCACACGATAGCGTTCCCCAGCGGGTTCCCATTTGTACGGTCCCATGCCAGCGAAGTCTCCCGCTGATTGCTGATGCCCACGCCCGCCACCTTCGATTTGTCTATATCTTCCGTAAGCATCCTCACAACCTCAATTACATTTTCATAAATTTCCAGCGGGTCGTGGGACACCCAGCCTTTCTCATTAACGATCTGTTCATGCGGCTTGTCCGTACGCTTGATGAGGCTCCCGTCCCCATCAAACAAAAGCGCCTTTGTCCCCTGCGTACTCTGGTCTATACTTATGATATATTTCTCTGTCATCATCTTCATCCTCATCTTTTCCGGTCCGGCAGCCGGTGCAGTCTCTATGCGCCGGTTATTGCCGGCCTATTTTACAACTTCGCCATAAGCACCTCGTCCCTCAAGGGAATGGATGCCGTCGCACCTTTTCTGGATACCGCAATCGCCGATGCCTTCGCCGCCAGAGACAACCCTTCGGGAACCGGCATACCGTCAATGACCGATGAAATAAAGTATCCGGTAAATGTATCTCCCGCCGCCGTCGTATCTACTGTTTGTACTTTATAAATCCCCTGCCGGTACCGCTCCTCTTTATATTGGTAAACGGAACCGTCTCCGCCAAGAGTCAAGACCACTTTCGCCTCCGGATAAATCTCCCTAAGCTTCTCAAGAATCCTATCCGTCTCTTTCTCGCCCGTCACCTGCCCGCCTTCGATTTCATTCAGCAGAAACATGGAAATCTTGCCGAAATCACAAGCGTCAAGAGCGCTGTCATAGGGAGAAGGATTCAGGATAATCATCATTCCCCTCTCATATGCCATATCGATAATATAATCCAGCAAATTTACCTCATTCTGCAGAAGAAGGATATCGCCTTTGTCAAAATTTCCAAGCACCTCGTCCACAAACTCCCTGGTAATGCTCCTGTTGGCTCCGCCGTATAAGAGGATACAGTTCTGCCCATTCTTATCCACCTGGATAATCGTGTGGCCGCACTTTTCGGAAACCGTCCGGATATAGTCGGCATTCACGCCGCCCTCCCGGCAGGCTTCAAGGAGAATGCCGCCCTCCTCGCCAATCATCCCGGCATGATACACAGGGACGCCGGCCTTCGCCAGTGCAATCGACTGATTCAGTCCTTTTCCACCGCAAAATACATGCATCCCTGAAGAACAAAGCGTCTCCCCCGGCGCCACCATATGGTCAACCGAATATACATAATCAAGGTTTAAAGACCCAAAATTCAATACTTTCATTAAAATACCTCCTAAAATGCGACTCCCGCCCGAAGCATGATATTCGGATAAGGCGTAAATTCTCCCGTCCGAATCACAAATTTCAGCCGCACAGACTCCTTCTTCAGCTCTTCATGGGGAATCATCTTAGAATCTATTCCGTCAAGCTTTTCTTTAATATAGGAGAAAAGCTCCGGATTGCTCTCCATGATTTCCTCAGCTAAAGTATAAAATTCCACCTGCGTCTCGTCAAGAACAGCATCCATCACCTGCCGGAAAGCAGGTACGCCGCCACAGAGCGCCAAATCTACAATTTCCACTCCCTTCGGAATCGGCATCCCCCCATCCGCAATCATAAACAAATCCTTATGTCCCAGCCCCGCAATAAGCC
>CAJTUQ010000068.1:10513-15407 GCA_910579335.1 uncultured Dorea sp.
TGCAAGCTGAGCATTGATAATCCCTCTCTTCTTCATTCCAAACACCTTCCTTTCTCAGATTTACCCGCCTATTAGCTCACGCACAGCCCAGCCAGATTGATATCCGAAAGGGATCTGCGTTTTTTAGAGTGAAAACGCACCTTTGCAGGAATGTCCATCTAACCGGGCTGCCGAATGATTTACTTATTCTCGTTACGTGCCTGCAATGCCATCTTTGCCTGCAGATTTCTCTGTACTTGGTCGATAATTACCGCAATAATAATTACAAGACCTCTAATAATCTTCTGCCAGAACTCGGTAACACCGCACATCGTCATACCGTCGTTAATTACGCCGATTACAAATGCTCCGACAATCGTGCCGCCAATCGTGCCGACGCCGCCCGCCATAGATGTCCCGCCAAGTACGGAAGCTGCGATTGCATTCATTTCCCATGACTCGCCCGTCTTTGGCGTTGCAGACACAAGCTGTGAGGTTGCGATGATACCTACAACCGCAGAACAGAATCCAGAGAACGCATATACCCATATCTTTACTCTGTCCACCTTAATACCTGAAAGCTTGGATGCTTTTTCATTTCCTCCGATAGAAAGAACATGCCATCCAAACGGTGTCTTCTTAAGCACCAGCCCCGCTGCGACCGCAATAATCGCCAGAATCAAAACACCGCATGGTATCGCTGTTCCCGCAAGATTCCGTCCAAACACTTCAAAGCCTGTATTTCCAAGTCCTTCACTTCCGGCAAGCTCCGAAAATGTTGCGCCATTGGAACGGATATTCGCAAATCCGCGCCAGATATACATAGTACCCAGAGTCGCAATAAACGGAGCCACGTTAAATTTCGTAATTACAATTCCGTTTATCATACCCATAAGCGCTCCTAAAAGGACTGTAATAAGCACAATCATCGGTACGCTGAAGTAAAGCGTCACACCGAACATTTTAAGAGTCAGCCCTTCTTGAATCAACCCGCCTGCAATCATACCTGCCAAGCCCGCCACAGAGCCGACAGACAAATCAATTCCCCCGGTGATGATAACGTAGGTCATGCCGATTGCAAGGATTCCGTAAAGAGCCACATGCTTTGCGACTGTAAGGAGCGCTCCCGCACTCATAAAGTTGTCTGCCGTAATACTGAAGAAAATAAGCAGAATGATTAACACAATAAACGTACGACCCTTTAATATGGTCATCGCCAATTTATTATTTCCTGAATTTTGTTTCGCTGCCATAATCTAACTCTCCTTTTACTCTTAATGATGGCCCTTGTAAGATGCCAGTACCAATGTGTCCTGCTGAATCTCATTACCGTAGAACTCACCCGTCTTCAGACCATTTGACAGTACGATAATGCGGTCCGAAATCGCCACAATCTCCTGCAGCTCAGAAGAAATAACGATAATCGAAAGGCCTTCCTCCGCATACTTGTTAATAATCTCAAATACCTCTGTCTTCGCACCGATATCAATACCGCGGCTCGGTTCATCCATAAGCAGTATCTTCGGCGTGGTAAGGATGCCCTTTCCAATAACGACCTTCTGCTGATTACCGCCTGACAAGGAAAGAATCGGCAGTTTCTTGTCCGCCACTTTAATATGTATATCTTTAATCTGTCCGTCGACCTTTTCTCCCTCAAGCTTTGCGTCAAGGAACGGACCCTTTTTATATCTTGTAAGCGCCGACAGAGAACAATTCTTCTCAATATCCAAAGTCTGCACAAGCCCCTGCGCCTGCCTGTCCTCAGGAATCAGGGCAAATCCATTATCAATCTGCTGTTTGATCGACTTAATGCTAAGCTCCCTGCCTTCCATGACAACCTTTCCCGTATGCTCCGGATGCAGTCCCATCAGGCATTCAAACACCTCACTTCTTCCCGCTCCCATCAGGCCATAGATTCCAAGGACTTCTCCCTTTTTCAAATCAAAATCCAGATGGTCCACAAGGTAACCGCCGCCCGCTTTCGGAAGGCAGAGATCCCTTACTTCCAGCACATTTTCCACCTTCGACCAGTCAACTTCTCTGTCTCTTGTGGGATAGGACTTGGCTCCTCCTGTCATCTGATGAACAATCCACGAAACATCAATATCTTTTACATCCGAATCTGCAACATATTTTCCATCCCGAAGGATCGTTACATGGTCGCCGATTTCCATAATCTCTTCCAACCTGTGGGAAATATATACGATAGAAATTCCCGCCGCCGTAAGCTCTCTCATAATCTTAAAGAGAACCTTAACCTCCTGCTGGCTCAAAGAAGAAGTCGGCTCATCCATAATAAGGACTTTCAAGTCGTCCTCCACAAGATTTCTCGCAATTTCAATCATCTGCTGCTGCCCTACACGCAGCTCCCCGACTTTCTGGTTTAAATCAAGGGGATGCTCCAGCCTCTCAAGAACCGCTTTTGCCCCTTCCATATGCCGCTTATTGTCAAGTGCAAACTTTCCTTTTGTTTTTTCTTTATTCATATAAATATTCTGGTACACATTAAGATTCGGAAACAGGCTCAGCTCCTGATGGATAATTCCAATCCCGTGCTTTCTCGCCTCAGTAGTATTTTTAAAGTATACTTCCTGCTCTCCGATATACATCTTGCCTTCATTGGGCTGTTCAATTCCGGCAATCATCTTCATCAGGGTCGATTTTCCGGCGCCGTTCTCCCCGATAAGTACATTTACCTTCCCTTTAAGCAAGTCAAAGGATACTTCATCAAGCGCTTTTGTTCCCGGATAAATCTTACTTATTTTTTCTGCATGGAGAAACACATCCTCCCTGCATTTATATCCTTCACCCATAGTTTACTATCTCCTTTTCGATTCCACAGTCCGCTACTTCGCCTCCAGCACTACCGGTGTGATAAGCACGTCCGTACTTCCGGAAGATACCGTAAATGCCCCTACAAACGAAACCGTTTTTCCCTGCAGGGATGCCGGCTCCACAGGCCCTACCACATCGTCTGCAACCACTTTGTTGATACTCTGTGATACCGCAGCCCATTCTTCTTGATTTTTATAGTCGCCGAACTTGATAAAGCTTAAACAGTCGCGGATAGACGAACCCTTATATACAGGCCCGATCTGAATTTTAACCGCTTCCGAACCGGTATAGCCGTCAAGCTTCACTGTCATAAATCCCGCCTGCGACTCTGTATTTACTTCTTCTACAGTTCCTGTTCCCTTTACCACATAGCTGAGTTCTCCGGAATCTCCCATCGAATACTTTCCGTAATCATCTGCAAGTGCCGCCAAATCCCCATTTGACTGTGTAAGAAATTCTGTCAAATCAACCGCCGTCTCATTCATCTCCGGCAGGGCGGAATCCTCCCAGATGGCTGCGACGTCGTCGCCCGCATTAAATTCCACATTCCCGGTATACTTTCCCTCTTCTCCGATTTTTACCACCTTCACAATTCCGCATCCTGTAAGCAGTGCGGACGCAGAAAGCGCTAGTGCCAGTCCAAGAGCTATTACACGTTTTTTCATAGCTGCCTCCTTTATTTCTTTTATTTTAAATATCCTTCCTCCGGATATTTACTTTCGAAATCATTTATACTTTTTACATAAAGAGCTCTGATTACAATGACAAACTTGATATCGCACAGAGGACGCGCCGCAATAGCGCGCCCTCCATAAATATCCGCCGTCTATCTTACTGCTCTTGTCCCCCAGAATTACTCTGTGAATACAAATCCTGACAATTTATCAACGTTCTCAGATGTGATTGCGATACAGTCGATGAGCTGTTTTTCCTCTGCGCCTGTAGAGCCTTCCTTTAAGTATTTGTCAGCCTGAACAACTGCTGTCTCAGCGATTACTGCAAACTGCTGAAGCGCTGTTCCTGTTGCATCGCCGGATTTGATTAAAGCGGCCGCCTCGTCAGAACCGTCAACACCGATAACCGGAAGCTTCTTACCTGCTGCCTGAAGAGCTGCACAGACACCCTCTAACATTGTGTCGTTTCCGCACATAACGCCTTCGATATCCGGGTTAGCCTGAAGCATAGCCTCCATCTTGTCATAAGCCTCTGTCTTCTCCCAGTTAGCTGTCTGCTGTGCTACCATCTCCATATCCGGATACTGGTCAACCACTTCGTGGAACGCAGAAGAACGCACGCCTGCATTTGTATCGGACTCTTTTCCTAACAATTCAACGTATTTTCCTTTTTCACCCATAGCTTCAACAAATTTCTCTGCGATAGCCTTTGCTCCCTGGTAATTGTTTGCTACAATCTGGGAAATGGCAACGCCCTCTGCATTGATTTCACGGTCAATAAGGAATGTCGGGATGCCGGCGTCTCTTGCTTTTTTAACAGCTTCAACAGTTGCGTCCGCACCTGCGTTGTCGCAGATGATTGCTGCTGCCTTGTCTGCGATGGCACTGTCAAATAACTCTGTCTGCTTTGTCGGGTCATCATCATGGGATGCTGCTTTAACCTCATATCCAAGCTCCTCCGCCTTAGCCGTAGCCGTGTCAGCCTCAGCCTTGAATGCAGGATTGGATACGGATGGTGTGATAACATAGATGATATTGGAGCCGCCGCCCTTTAATACTTCGTCAGAACCGCTCTCTTCTTCCTCCGCCGGTGCCTCTGCCTCTGTCTTTTCCTCTGTCTTTTCCTCCTCAGCGTCTCCGCTTCCGGAACTGCAGCCCATAACCATAGCTGCCACCATTGCTACTGCAAGTAACATAGCTAATACTTTTTTGAAACCTTTCATTCTTTGTTCCTCCTTATGTTTTTTAAGTATTAAATGTTCTATATCAACAGGTTCGCCCTGCCAATATCCTTATGTTTTTACCTCAGTGCCTCTTCTGCTTTCTTCGCAATGCCCTCTGCATTCATTCCGTAATAATCGAATACCTCTTTCGACGTCCCGGTGATGACCGGCGCGTCCGGCAGC
>CAJTUQ010000069.1:0-3553 GCA_910579335.1 uncultured Dorea sp.
AGCTTCTAGACATTGACACAGGTTCGTACGCTTGTTAAAATAATAAAAGAGCAAAACGCAGGGAGGAAAGAGAGATGTATCATTGTCATGTTCATTTCTATTTGGCAGGTTGTCATTGCAGAATATTTGAAATTATAAAGGAAATGTCCCCTCTTGAAAATTTTACGCATGAGTTTGTTGAAGACGGGAAGCTGTCGGGAGAATCTGCGGCAGCGGCGGACGTTATTTTTGCCAATTTACAGGGTATGGATGAGAGGGAGGCGCTGCGTACGCTTGTTTTGAGTAAAGGCAGTGATACAGAACTGATACTGCTCTCGGACGGGAGGCAGGATTTTTTGCCCGCCGGGGAGCTTCATAAGGTCAAGGATATATGGGCGCTGGCAGCATCGGATGAGGAGATCCGGTTCCGTTTCCTCAGGTGGCAGGAGAATTTGAGGACGAGATGGGACTATTGGCAGACCAGCCAGTATCTGGAGGCAACTATTAACAACATACCGAATCTTGTTTGGTATAAAGACAAATCGGGGATCCATGAGAAGGTAAACGACAGCTTCTGCAAGACTGTCAATAAGACAAAAAAGCAGGTGGAAGGACGGGGACACGCCTATATCTGGGATGTGGAACAGGATGATCCGGCGTGTATAGAGTCAGAGCGCGAGGTCATGGAAAAAAGGGAAACCTGTGTATCGGAAGAAGTCGTGCAGTCAGGGGACGGAACGAGACTGCTTACCACGTATAAATCTCCCCTTTATGATATAGACGGAAGTGTGATGGGGACGGTAGGAGTGGCCATCGATGTGACGCAGGAGCGCGCTTATGAACAGGAAATCATAAGGAAAAACCATACGCTGGAGACGATTTTTACTACGATGGACTGCGGCGTCATGAGCCATACGCTGGATGGCAGCCGGATTATCAGCATTAACAGGGCGGCTCTTAAAATTTTGGGATATGAATCACAGAAGGAAATGCTGGAGGACGGATTCGATACGGTGGCGCAGTCTGTCGTGGAGGAAGACAGAAGCGGACTTAGGGATAGAATCAAGGAGTTAAAGACGGAAGGCGACAGTATCAGCGTGGAATACCGTGTGCGCCATAAGGACGGAGAGCTTTTGCACATTATGGGGAATGTCAGGCTTTTAAGGCAGGACAGGGAACTGGTTTACCAGAGATTTCTTCTGGATTGCACAGCGCAGAAGCTTGAACAGAAAAAGCAGGAAAGATATCACATGGAGCTGATTCATGCGCTGAGCATAGAATATAATCTGGTCTGCTTTTTTGATCTTGATACAGGGGACGGAATACCGCTCAGGCTGTCGGATGAGAACCATCAAATGTTCGACACGGTATTTGGCAGGGAGATATCGCTGGAAGAGAGCATGGGCCGTTACATACAGAGCTATGTCCATGAAGAGGACAGACGGATGATGTCGGAAATCTCTACGAGGGACAGACTGAAAAAGGAGTTGACGGAGGATAAGCAGTATTATGTTAACTACCGGACGGTTAGGGGCGGAGAGGTAAAATATTTTCAGATGAGGGCGGTCCGCGCCGGCAAATGGCAGGAGGGTCATGGCATTGTTCTCGGCTTCCGCAGCGTGGATGAGGAAATCCGCAATGAAATGGAGAAGAAGGAACTGCTTGAGAATGCGTTGATGCAGGCAAATAAGGCAAATAAGGCAAAAAGTATCTTTCTTTCCAATATGTCCCATGATATCCGTACGCCGATGAATGCTATCGTCGGGTTTACGTCGCTTGCGATTACCCATATCGACAGTCCGGAGCAGGTGAAGGAATATCTCGGAAAGATTATGACTTCGGGAGAACACTTGCTGAGCCTGATTAATGACGTGCTGGATATGAGCCGTATCGAGAGCGGAAAGATGCATCTGGAGGAAAAGCCGTGCCGCCTGCCGGATATCCTGCACGGGCTGCGCAATATCGTACAGGCGGATATTCATGCGAAGCAGCTTGAACTTTATATTGATGCGGTAGACATTTTTGACGAGGAGATTTATTGCGACAAGCTTAGGCTGAATCAGGTATTGTTAAATCTCTTGAGCAATTCCGTTAAATACACGGGTGCAGGGGGGATTGTCAGCATACGGATAATTGAAAAGCCGGGAGCTCCGATCGGATACGCCAATTATGAATTTCATATCAAAGATACGGGAATCGGCATGAGCGAGGAATTTGTATCACATATTTTTGAGCCGTTTGAGAGAGAAAAGAACAGCACAATCAGCGGTATTCAAGGAACCGGGCTTGGAATGGCGATTACAAAGAATATTGTGGATATGATGAACGGCACGATTGAAGTAAAGAGCGAGCAGGGTGTCGGAACAGAATTTATCGTCTCATTTACGTTCCAGCTCAATGCGGAGTCAAAGGAGCCGAGGGATATTCCGCAGCTTAAGAACCTGCGCGCACTGGTGGTAGATGATGATTTTAATACTTGCGACAGTGTGTCCTATATGCTGCAGCAGATAGGAATGCGCGCGGAGTGGACGCTGTCAGGCAAGGAGGCGGTGCTGCGCACCCATCAGGCAGTTACGCGGGGGGATATTTACAGCGTATATATTATCGACTGGCTTCTTCCCGATATGAATGGCGTTGAGGTGACAAGAAGGATTCGCAAGGAAATGGGCGAGGACGTACCGGTTATTGTCCTGACCGCGTACGACTGGTCGGATATTGAAGAGGAGGCAAAGGAAGCCGGGGTCACGGCATTCTGCAGCAAACCGCTGTTCTTGTCGGAGCTTAGGAGCTGCCTGCACTCAATTGTGAATGAAAAGAGTGAAAATGAAAAAGGAACTGAGGAGAAAAAGAATTTCCGTGCAGGACGTATTCTTCTGGCGGAGGACAATGAACTGAATCAGGAAATCGCCACGGCGATTCTGGAGGATGCAGGATTTACGATAGATATAGCGGGAAATGGACAGATTGCCGTGGAGATGATTCAAAATTCCAAGCCGGGGTATTACCAGCTTGTACTCATGGATGTCCAGATGCCGGTGATGGACGGCTATGAGGCATCCAGACGGGTCCGTGCACTGAAAGATAAAGGACTGTCAGAGATACCGATTTTTGCAATGACAGCGAACGCCTTTGAGGAGGATAAGCAGGAGGCGCTAAAAAACGGGATGGACGGACATATAGCAAAGCCGATAGATATTGAAAAATTGTTTGATACTTTGAGCATGGTGCTGAATTAAGTAAAAACAGACTGACGGAAAAGAAAGGCGTACGATTATGCAGAAACAAAATATTACTACATCAATGAATGCGGTCCATATGGTTCCTATGGATAAAATTGCCGGTTTTGAGGTGAGGCCGGGACTGTATGAGCTGAATGGAGCGGTGGCGATTCCTGTAGGCGTGAACTTTACGATACATTCCCTGGGAGCGACGACCTGCGAGCTTCTGTTGTTCCGCCCGATGGAGGATGAGCCTTATGCGGTGCTGAAATTCCCGGAGCATTACAGAATCGGCAACGTATATTCCATGATTGTATTCGGGCTTCACATTACGGAGTTCGAGTATGCTTACCGGC
>CAJTUQ010000069.1:3617-15326 GCA_910579335.1 uncultured Dorea sp.
GGCTTCTGTTTGATAAAAATAATATTCTGCTGGATATCTATGCAAAGGCCGTTACCGGACAAAGTGTGTGGGGGACGAAAAATAAAAACGGCAGCTTCTATAAAGCGCGGGTCGTACAGGACAACTTTGACTGGGGAGCAGAGCCGAATCCGCTAATCCCGATGGAAGACCTGGTTATCTATGAGATGCATGTGCGGGGATTTACAAAGCATGCATCCTCCGGGGTGTCCTATCCGGGGACCTTTTCCGGAATTATGGAAAAGATACCGTATCTGAAAGAGCTGGGCGTCAATGCAGTGGAGCTGATGCCGGTGTTTGAGTTTGATGAGATGAAGGACTGCCGGGAAGTGAATGGCAGGCAGCTGCTGGATTATTGGGGATACAATACGGTAAGCTTTTTTGCCCCTAATACCAGCTACGCAGGAAGTATAGAATATAACCGTGAAGGGAACGAGCTGAAAACCTTGATTAAGGCGCTGCATGAGAACGGCATTGAATGCTTTCTTGACGTAGTTTTTAACCATACCGCAGAAGGCGACGACCGGGGACCGAGTTTCTCCTTTAAAGGATTTGACAATAATGTTTACTATATGCTCACGCCGGACGGATACTATTACAATTTCAGCGGCTGCGGCAATACTCTAAACTGTAATCATCCGGTTGTCCGTCAGATGATTTTGGAATGTCTGCGGTACTGGACGACTTTTTATCATGTAGACGGTTTCCGTTTTGATTTGGCGAGTATCCTCGGCCGCAACCAGGACGGAACGCCTATGAGCAATCCCCCGCTTTTACAGAGTCTTGCCTTTGACCCGATACTTGGGAATGTCAAGCTGATTGCCGAAGCGTGGGATGCGGGCGGGCTTTATCAGGTGGGCAGTTTTCCGGCATGGAACCGCTGGACGGAATGGAACGGAAAGTACCGGGACGATATGCGGGACTTCCTGAAGGGCGATTACGGCATGTCGTATATTGCCGCCCAGAGAATTACGGGCTCGCACGATTTATACGACCCAGGCATCCGGGGCAATAATGCTTCTGTTAATTTTTTGAACTGTCATGACGGTTTTACTTTGTGGGATATGTATTCTTACAGCAGGAAACACAACGAGGCCAACGGGTGGTTTAACGTGGACGGCAGTGATGATAACCGGAGCTGGAATTGCGGGACGGAGGGAGAGACCGATAATGAAGAGATTTTATCTCTCCGCAGAAGGCTGGCCCAAAATGCAGTGACGGTGCTGCTTATGAGCCGCGGGACGCCGATGTTCCTTGCGGGAGATGAATTTTTAAATACGCAGTACGGCAACAACAACGCTTACTGTCAGGATAACGAAGTTTCATGGCTGAACTGGGATTTCCTTGAAAAGAACAGAGAGCATTTTAAGTACATGAAACATATGATTAAGCTTCGCAGGGAGCATGACGTGGTACGTAAGTTTTCCGGAGGCTGTTCTCTTGGATTCCCGGAGATTCAGATTTCAGAGCCTGATGGGAACACCAAGGTGCTGAAGATTATCTATGCAGGGAGAAATCACGAGGATACAGGGGATGATATTGTCTGTCTTGCCATCAATACTTTCTGGGAGGAACAGACATGCGCGCTTCCTGAACTGCCGCTGCAGTTAAAGTGGAAGTTTGAGGCGGATACGTCAGGAAGATACCTGCCCGCCCATATATCAGAGGACGGGAAGACCGTGTCCCCGGATGGCAGCAGGTTCACGATGGGTCCACGTACTGCGGCTGTATTGACAGTGGTAAAATAATCTCATGGAAATGAAGAATTGAAATTTAAAGATTAGCAGGCGGCATACAAGAGATAGTGTGCCGCCTGCTAATCTGCATTATCCGGTATGGTAGAGGACTGCCTTCATGTCGTCCGGAAGCGGCGCCCTAAATTCCATCTGCTTTCCCGTAATCGGATGAGGGAAGGAGAGCCGGTAAGAATGCAGCGCCTGCCTGTTTATGTATTCCATGTCGGGATTATAAAGATAATCGCCGATTAAGGGATAACCCAGGTATTTCATATGAATGCGTATCTGATGGGTGCGTCCGGTTTCAAGCCGGAGGGATACAAGGCTGTGTCCATTTTTGTATTCTACAAGGCGGTAATGCGTGACAGCGCGTTCTCCGCAGGAAAAATCCACGATCCGCTCAATAACCGTACCGGGCTTTCTGGCGAGAGGAGCGGTGATGGTGCCTGATTTTGGGGTGAGGCGTCCTTTCGTGACTGCCAGATATTCCCTTATCATCTGACGGTCGCGCGTCATGGACGAGAGAATGCTGCCGCTGACAAGATGTTTGGCAATTACGGTAAGGCCGGAGGTGTCCCGGTCGAGCCGGTTGCAGCAGCGGAAGATAAAAGGCTTTCCCTGACTGTGATAATAAAAGGCTAGCCCGTTTGCCAGAGAATGGGTGTAATTGTTCATGGAAGGGTGTATGGGCATCCCGGCCGGCTTGTTGACGACGACAAGATCCTCGTCTTCATACACGATATGGAGGGGGATTTTGACGGGGGGTATCTTTTCGGAGCATTTCGTTTCCTGAATGTGCACGGTTAAGCAGTCCCCCTCTGTCAGAGTATCCCGCATATAGCGGTGGTCTCCGTTTACGAGGATGCTTAGCGGCATTCGTTTAATAACAGTAATATTTTGAGCGGAAAATCCTCGCCTTTTTAAAAAATGTTCTATCCTGCGGCCGTTGTCGTCCGCTGTGATGTGATAAATAATTGTCCGGTTCATTGAAATTCTCCTGCGGTTTCGTTATGATGGATATTATATCACAGAAAAAGTGTCCAGTGGAAAAAGAGGAGGGAAACAACATGCAGAATTTAAGTACATTATGTTATATAGAGAGGGACGGAAAATACCTGATGCTTCATCGGACAAAAAAAGAGCGGGATGTAAATAAGGACAAGTGGATAGGAGTAGGAGGGCATTTTGAGACTGATGAAAGCCCGGATGAATGCCTTATAAGAGAGGTGAAGGAGGAGACGGGATATACGCTTACTTCCTATCAGTACAGAGGTATCGTGACATTTATTTCCGGAAACGGCGTGACGGAATACATGTCTTTATTTACGGCGGACGGATTTACGGGAGAGCAGATAGAATGTGATGAAGGACAGCTTGAGTGGGTGGACATCCATAGGATAGAAGGCCTTCCTATCTGGGAAGGAGATAAAATTTTCCTGCGGCTGCTGAAAGAGACGAGGGAATTTTTTTCTTTAAAGCTTGTGTATGACGGGTGTGACAAGCTGGTATCCGCAGCCTTGAACGGAAAAGAAATAGATATATAGATAATGTCTATAAACGGAATCATATATTTTCATTATCAATTATACGGCATAATATGAAAATGCTATAATAAGTAAATGATTACCATCAATGGATGGAGGGCAGAAAAGCAGGATACAGAATATGAAGAATAAGAAGCTATGGGTATTTGCAGGGATGATTGCTGCAATACTGATTTTAAATCATATATTCGGATGGTCGGCATATATCGGCAATCCGGATAATCTGAAATTTCTTGAGGAAATGATTGACGACAATCTTCTTTTAGCGGTGTTTATTTATATTGGGATTACGATTGCAGGATGTGTGGTGCTGGCTCTCCCTGGGGTGACATTTGCAGTTGCGGCAGGGCTTTTGTTCGGACCGGTGCTTGGGACGGTGTGCTGTTCGGCTGCAACGACGGCTGGTGCGATGCTGGCGTTTCTTGTGGGGAGGTTTTTTTTGAAGGACAGCATAAAGCCGGCGGTTATGAGGAATAAATATTTGAAAAAGTGGCTTTTTGACGAGACGGGGGCGAACGAGATATTTATCTTGATGATAACAAGGCTGGTTCCTGTATTCCCTTACAATCTCCAAAATTTTGCCTACGGGATAACGGATATACGGTTCAGCACGTATTCTGTATGTTCACTTTTGTTCATGCTTCCCGGAACTGCCATGTATACGGTTGGGACGGCGGGGCTGGCGGATAAGGAAAACCGTATTCTGTATATCGGGACGGCTGTTGCTCTGGGAATACTTGTCGTGGGGCTGGGCGCATTTTTAAAAAGGCATTATATAAAAGAGGAGCAGGTGGACGAAAGTGGAGAGACAAAAGAAGACTGCTGATGCATCAAAATGTGTGCATTGCCATATCTGTCAGGATAATTGCGCATTTTTAGGTAAATACGGGATAGATATCGGGGATACAAAGAGGCTGAATGAGCTGGCCTATCACTGTTTCATGTGCGGGCGGTGCAGCGAAGTCTGCCCTGTGGGAATCGACGGGCGGCAGGTGGTGTCGGATATGCGGCGGCATCAGGTTAGTGAAGATGCGGGACAATTTGTAAATAAAAACTATAAGCGGATGATTTCTGAAAAGAGAGAGTATCTTTATCGGAATTACCGGCATGCCGCAGGAAAAAGCGTATTGTTCCCAGGATGTAATTTCCCTTCGGTGTATCCAAAGACGACAAAAAAACTTGCACAGCTTTTGTGGGAACGAGCCGGCATCGGAATCGTTTATGACTGCTGCGGGAAGCCGATTGCGGATATCGGCATGGCAGGGCAGGAAGAAAAAATTCTGCATGAAATCGAGAGCAGGCTTATACAGGCAGGTGTGACGGAAATGATTCTGGTTTGTCCAAACTGTGAGAGTTATTTAAGCGGACGTATTTCGATAAAGATTGTGAATATATATGAGAAACTGCGTCAGCTTGGCATGGGAAGCAAGATACCGGGAGGGTGCCGTATGTTTTATCCCTGTCCGGACAGGGAGAGCAGAAGGTGGCTGCCGGATATCGAATTTTTTATGAAAGAAAAATGCGCTGCCGTAGAAGATGTCCAATGCTGCGGACTTGGAGGCAGCGGCGGTGTGCTGGAGCCGGAGCTTGCCAAAGGATTTGCGGAAAAAGTGAAGGAATGTACGGAGACGGTCTATACTTACTGCGGTTCCTGCGCAGGAAATCTTACAAGGAACGGCTGCCGGCAGGTGCGCCACATCCTGCCGGAGATACTGGAGACGTCAGAAAAGCCGGATACGGTAAAATCCTTGATTAACCGGATGCGTACAAAGTATTTGTAAAAATTGCAGGCGCAGCGTACGGGAAGGGGACGGATGATGACTCAGAATGCATTGATTATTTTTACGAGAGTACCGGTTCCGGGCAGGACGAAGACGAGATTGATGCCTTATTTAACGCCGAAACAGTGCGCAAAGCTGCACTGCTGCTTTTTAAAAGATATTGCATCGGTATGCAAAGGAAGAGGGACGGACATCTATGTTGGGTATAGCATGCCAGGTGGGTACAGCATGCCAGATGGGTATAGTATGCCAGGTGGGCATAGCATGCAAGGCGGGAACTATCCGTTCGTAACGGGTGCGGGCTGCGGTATGGATGCGCTCTGCGGGATATTTGGAAAATGCGCCGGTTATTTCCCGCAGCAGGGGGATGACCTGGGACAGAAGATGTACCATGCAATAGAAAGTGTGCTGGAGAGAGGCTATAAATCGTGCGTGCTTCTTGGGACAGACGTGCCGGAGGTGCGGTGGGAGGATATCCAGGAAGCTTTCCGGATGCTTGAGAATAAGGACGTGGTATTCGGCCCGACTGCCGACGGGGGTTATTATCTGGTCGGGATGAAGGCGGCAAGAAAAGAGGTCTTCCAAAAGCAGACATACGGACATGGAAAGGTTCTGTCCAATACGGTCAGGAGCCTGGAGGCTCAATGTCTGTCTGTCGGACTTGGAAAAAAGCATTGTGATATAGATACAAAAGAGGATATCCTAGCGTACCGGGAGAGGATGCGGCTTTGTAAATTTTTACAGAAGACAAGGACAGGGAGATACCTGATGCAAACAAGCAGGATATCTGTAATTGTCCCCATTTATAATGAAAAGAAGACTATTGCGAAACTTTTAAAGGAGCTTAGAAAGATACAGGCCCACTGTGAGATTATCCTTGTGGACGGAGGAAGTACGGATGGGACGCTGGACGATATCGGCGCTGATTTTAAGCTGCTCCGTTCCAAAAAGGGGCGGGCGGCGCAGATGAATCTGGGGGCAAGGGAAAGCACGGGCGATATTCTGTTTTTCCTTCACTGTGACAGCGAACTTCCGGAGCGGCCGCTGGAACAGATACGCTGCGTGATGAAGGATTACAGGGTGGGATGTTTTGGTATTGCATTTCACTCACGGGATTTTTTTATGTATACATGCCGGGCCATATCGAATCATAGAATTAAGGACAGGAATGTGGTGTTCGGCGATCAAGGGATGTTTATCGAACGGAAATTGTTTTTTGAGATGGGGATGTTTCCGGAACTGCCGGTCATGGAGGATTATCAGTTTTCTTTGAATTTAAAAAAGCGGGGAGAAAAGATTGGGATTACGAAAAAGAGGCTCTATACGTCAGACAGAAGATTTCCGGCGGGCACGCTTCCAAAGCTGCGTGAGATGTGGAAGATGAACCGTCTCCGGAAGAAGTATCGGGACGGCGTGGATATTGAAACGATTGCAGGGATGTATGCGGATGTGAGATAAGGGAAAATGTACAGCAAAGGTAGAAAGGAATACCGGCATGGATACGATTAAAGGGTTAAGAGAATATATTGGAACGGCAAAATACCGGAAAGCGATGGGGCTGCCGGAAGAAGTCTGTGAAGAATATAAGCTTCTGGCACAGGGAGAATACAATATGAATTATCTATTTACGCATCCGGTCAGCAGAAGGAAATTCCTACTGCGGGTGAACTGCGAAAGCCAGATGCATCTTAAAAACCAGATAGAGTATGAATACCATGCGCTTGAGCTTTTGCGGGACTCCGGGAGGACGCCGGATGTGTTTTATGTGGACGGAAGTCTTGAGAGACTAGGGCACGGAGTGCTGGTGATGGAATACCTTCCGGGATGCGCGCTTGATTACCGGAAGGATATGGAGGCAGCCGCCCGCTGCCTTGCGGATATCCACAGCGTTCCGGTTTCAGCGGCCGACGGGCTTTTGTGCCCCAAGGAGCCGCTTCGGGCTATACTGGAAGAATGCGAAGATATGGTGAAAGTATATATGGATTCGCCGCTGGGGAATCCGGAGACGAAAGATATGATACGGAGGCTTTTGGATGAAGGTTGGGAAAGGCTTGTGCGTACAGAGAATTGCAGAGGGTATCGGTGCTGTATCAATACAGAGCTTAATTCAACGAATTTTCTTATAAACGGGGGGAATGAAGGCAATTACCTGATTGACTGGGAAAAGCCGCTTTACGGGGAGCCGGCGCAGGATTTGGGACATTTTCTTGCGCCTACGACGACCTTCTGGAAGACGGATGTGATACTTACCCCTCAGGAGACGGGGGAGTTTCTTGAAAAATATGCAGAGGCTGTGGAGGGGAGATTTCCTGTGGACGGATTGCGGGAGAGAGTTTCTACGTATATTCCGATTACCTGTTTGAGAGGGGTTACATGGTGTGCGATGGCGTGGGTTCAGTATCAGCAGCCGGATAAGCTTATCTTTAACGAATCTACGCATAAAAAGCTTGAGGCATATCTTTCCCATGAATTTTTAAAGATGCTGGCGCGGGATTTTTTCCGGATAAAGGCGGATTTTTGAAAAGCAGAGGCATGGAAGAATAACTTTTGATAGAAAGATACGGATGAGAGGTATGAGGCTATGGACAGAAAGAAAAAGAGCTGGGCAGGCAAAGCGGTGATTGTGGCAGCCGCAGCAGCGGCATTGGCAATCTATTATTTTGTCCCGTCGGTGAATCGGACAATGAATACGGTGCTGGCGGCGTTTGCCAGCGGCGATTTTACGGTTGTGAGGGAATTTGTGGAATCTTACGGCGCTTATGCGGCCGTGGTCTCTTTCCTGCTGATGATCTTGCAGTCTATTGCAGCGCCGTTGCCGGCGTTTCTTTTGACGTTTGCCAATGCAAACCTGTTCGGCTGGTGGAAGGGCGCCATTCTTTCATGGTCGAGCGCTATGGCTGGAGCGGCGGTCTGCTTTTTTATTGCGCGTATATTGGGGAGAGATGCGGCGGAAAAGCTTACAAGCCGGGCAGGGCTTAAGCAGATTGACGATTTTTTTGAGAGACATGGAAGGATGAGTGTGCTTATTGCGCGGCTTCTGCCTTTTGTATCTTTTGATATCGTAAGCTATGCGGCGGGCCTTACTTCCATGTCTTTCGGCAGCTTTTTTATTGCCACGGGAATCGGGCAGCTGCCGGCGACCGTCATTTATTCTTATGTGGGAAGTATGCTGACAGGAGGGGCAAAATTGTTTGTAACGGGTCTTCTTCTTCTGTTTGCGATATCTGCTTTGATAGTTCTATTTAGACAACTATATAATGAAAAAAGAAAGAAGGAGGAAAAGTAGATGAATACTTATTACAATCCGGAGGACTTGGCAAAGTTTGGAACGATGGGCGAGGAGGCGCCGAAGCTGTGGGAGAATTTTATGCAGTATTACGGTGCGGTATTTGCAGAGGGCGCCTTGACGGCGAGGGAAAAATCTCTGATTGCACTGGCAGTGGCGACAGCGGTCCAGTGCCCGTACTGCATTGATTCTTATACGCAGGACTGCCTGTCAAAAGGGGTTGATGAGGAACAAATGACGGAAGCCGTACACGTGGCGGCGGCAATCAAGGGAGGCGCGGCGCTGGTTCACGGCGTGCAGATGAAAAATATTGTTAAGAAACTGGAGCTTTAATGATGGATGCAAGAGAAGAATTTAAGAAATTAACGCAGATTCCTGAGTTTGAGGAATGCGTGGAGGATAAAGAATTATTAATGACAGATAGGATGTCAGTGCTGCAGATAAATGTGGGAAGACTCTGTAATCTTGCCTGTAAGCATTGCCATATGGAAGCCGGCCCGAACCGCACGGAAGTGATGGAAAAGGATGTGCTGGAAAGCTGCCTTAAGCTCTATCAGGAGTGGAGATTCGACACAATTGATATCACGGGGGGAGCTCCGGAGATGAATCCTCATTTCCGCTGGTTTGTTGAGGAGGCAGTAAAGATTTGCAGGAATGTGATGGTACGGAGCAATCTTACCATTATGCTGGAGGAGGGTTACGAGGATCTTCCGGAATTTTTGGCAGCCAACAAAGTGACGGTTATCTGTTCCCTGCCGCATTACAAAGCAAGAAATTCCAATAAACAGCGCGGGGAAGGCACATTTGAAAAATCTGTGAAAGTGCTGCAAAAGCTCAATGCACTTGGATATGGAAAAGAGTCCGGGCTTACGCTGAACATGGTATTTAATCCGGGCGGGGCTTTCTTTCCTCCGGAGCAGTCGGCGATGGAAAAAGAATATAAGGAACATTTGGGAAGCGAATACGGAATCGTGTTTAACAATCTGTTTACGATTACGAATAATCCAATCGGGAGATTCGGCGCATTCTTAATCCGTACCGGCAATATGGAAGGGTATCTCACAAAGCTTTATGAGGCGTTCAATCCGGGGGCGGCGGCAGGCATGATGTGCAGGAGCCAGCTGTCCGTAGGCTGGGACGGCAGGGTTTATGACTGCGATTTTAATCAGGCGGCGGATATGCCGATAGAGGGTGTGGGCAGTATTAAAGATTTGCCGGGGACATCCTATAAAAAGAGACGGATATGCTTTAACAAGCATTGCTACGCTTGTACGGCAGGACAGGGTTCAAGCTGCGGCGGCAGCACGGCGTAATACATAATTAAAGGGGCAGGGGCCTGGTGATTTAAAGAGGTATGGATAAACAGGATTTTTATCTTAAATAGAAGGAGTTTGCTATGGACACAAAACAGATTGCAGAACAGTTTATGCAGGGTTATGACTGCTCACAGGTAGTCTTGAGGCATTTTGCGGAAGAACTTGGCATCAGTGAGGATGCGGCGAACCGCATATCGGCATGTTTCGGGGGAGGGATGCAGCTTGGCTCAGTATGCGGGGCCTATACAGGCGCACTTATGGCCATTGGCCTCAAATACGGCCACAGCGCCCCTGACGGGCTGATGAAGCAAAAGGATATGATGATGGCAAAAACAGCCCAGTTCAAGGAAAAGTTTTTAAAAGAATTTGAGTCGGTGGACTGCAAATGTCTGATTGGTTATGATGTTTCTACGCCGGAAGGACTTAAGGGCGCCCTTGAAAGCGGAAAGCTTCTTGAATATTGTCCGGGGCTTGTGGACAAAGTAATACAGATCACAGAAGAAGTGCTGAACGGAGAAGAGTAGACAGATGAAGATGAGAGTAAAAGAAATCGGGCCGCTGAAAAGCAAGACGGCCAAAGGGCGTATAAAAAGGGGAAAAGGACATATAGGGCTTGTCCTTATGGCGGTTTTTCTTGCAGCGGGCTGTATGGCAGGCTGTAAGAATAAAGGAGTGCCAAAAGAAGAACTGGTGTCTGACGCGTCATTTGAGGGAGCATATCTTGTAACGGCGGACTATGTGAAGGAGCATGCGGCGGATGAAAAGGTCCTTCTGGTGGACTGCCGGGGAGCAGATAAGGCCAAGAAAGAGACTCTTGAGGGGGCCGCCGCCGTTACCTGGCAGGAAATAGGAACCTGCGGGGAGAGTTATGGGAAGGAAGGCGACGAAGGCTGGGGGAAGATTCCGGAGCCTTCTGAGCTTTCCAAAAAACTGGGAGAGCTTGGCATAGACAAAGATAAGGAGATTATCCTGCTGGGTGAGACACTTGACGGCTGGGGTGACGATGCGAGAGTGCTCTGGGAGCTTTCGGCGGCCGGATATGCGGATGTAAAGATGGTGGACGGCGGTTACAGCGCAGCGAAGGCGGCGGGAGTACCGACACAAAAAGGAGCCGCAAAGCCGGAGCCTGTAAAGGTCAGTATTGATTTCATTGATAAGACGCATGTGATGGAGACGGATGAACTGCTGTCCCATTATGATGATTATAAAATCATTGATGTCCGCACCGATGAAGAGTATGAGGGGGCCGTTAAATACGGCGAGGCCAAAGGAGGTCATCTTCCGGGAGCCATCCATGTACGTTATACGGATTTGTTCCGGGAGGGAGGCACGTTAAGGTCACAAGAAGATATCGTTCAGATGATGGCGGATGCGGGAATTTCAAAGGATGATAAAATTGTAGCTTACTGCACGGGAGGAATCCGCTCCGCATATATGCAGCTTGTGCTTGAGATGGCGGGATATGAGAATACATGGAACTACGACCAGTCCTACTGGAGATGGGCGGTTGTGGGCGAAGTGGAGAAATAATGAAGGGGACGGCATAAGACAATCGTTTATAGAAACGGTCTATAATAATGCTTTTTATGCAAAAAAAATCAATTAGACGAAGTCATATATTATAAATATAATGGTGATAATATATCATTATTGAAGATCATCTTCGATAATTGCATAATATTTATTTGAATCCAAGGAGGAAAGAGTATGAAAAGAAATGCAGTGCTCCTGCTTATGCTGGCAGCTGTCCTACTATTTGGCGGCTGCGGAAAGAGCGGGCAGAAGGCGGCAGAGGAGGAGCCGAAGTCAGAAGGAACAGCCGCAGAAGAATCTTCGTCAGGCGAGGCGTCAAAAGAAGAGGTGCTGGCGTATATCAAGGATACAGATGAGAATACCGTCCTTGTCGATGCCAGAGTTCCGGATGCGTATCAAGGATGGGCGCTTGACGGTGCCGAGAAGGGCGGACATTTTGAAAATGCAGTCAATATCTCTGCCCAGTGGCTTGACTGTGAGTACGAGTCGAATGAA
>CAJTUQ010000070.1:0-12424 GCA_910579335.1 uncultured Dorea sp.
ATTGAGAGGGCTTTTGCTGTAGTCCCAGGGGCAGGCTTTAAAACGGCGCAGAAAAGAGCCGGTGAGGTATTCGCCGGTGAAAATGCAGAGGGTGTATACGCTGCCCCGCAGCCAGAGGCTTTGTTTTTTCAAAAGGGTGCAGACAGGCTTTAACAGGCTTGCCATGCCGTAGATCGGAAACATCCAGATGGAAGTGTTTCCTACTAGTTTCGGGTCTTTGTCGAAGAGAGAGTGTATGCTTGTAAAGATGATTTCCATGCACCATCCGGCGGTGCCGCAGGTGAGGAAATTATTTCCGAATCGAGTACTCATAAGAAACCTTTCTGATTTATATTTTGATTGCAACGTCGAAAGACGCCGTTTATCAATGATTAGTATGCCGGTGCGGGGAGTTTTTTATGACAGGTTATTCCTGTAATTTTTAAAATGCTCTTGCAATTGGCAGGATGCGGTTGTATAACTATATTGAAAAAACAGGAGGAATAAAGAAGGCGTATGGCTACATTGGATGAACTGCGTATGCAGCTGGATGAAGTAGATGACGAAATCGTAAGATTGTTTGAGAAGCGCATGGATATCTGCAAAGAAGTAGGAAAATATAAGGTGGGCTGCGGACGGAAGGTGTTTGACCGTCAGCGTGAAAGCAGCAAGCTCGCTGACGTGGAGGGAAAGGCGTCCACGGACTTTAATAAGAAGGGGATAAGGGAGCTGTACCAGCAGCTGATGTCTATGAGCCGGAAGCTGCAGTACCAGCAGCTTGTCAGGGCAGGGGCGCTTGGACGGCTGCCCTTTATTGAGATGCCGTCTATTGATATGGAAAATGCCAGAATCGTGTTCCAGGGAACAGAAGGGGCGTACAGCCAGGCGGCGATGCGCAAGTACTTCGGGATGGACTGCAACAGTTTTCATGTAGGTACGTTCAGGGAGGCGATGGAGGCAATCGAAGAGGGAGCGGCGGACTATGCGGTGCTTCCGATTGAAAATGCCATTGCAGGCGCCGTGAATGAAGTGTATGATTTGCTGGCCGAATTTGAAAATTATATCGTAGGAGAGACGATTCTGCCGGTCACTCATGCGCTGTGCGCACTGCCGGGGGCGAAAGTCTCAGACATTGAGCTGGTTTATTCAAAAGCGGAGGCTTTAATGCAGACAAGCAGATTTTTGAACAGCCATCCGGACTGGCAGCAGATCAGCGTCGCCAATACCGCAGTGGCGGCAAAAAAGATTATAGAGGATGGAGATGGGAGGCAGGCGGCGGTATGCAGTGCTTATGCAGCCGAGATATACGGGCTTTCTGTTCTTTCGGAGAATATTAATGACGAGGGTGAAAATTGTACCAGATTCATTGTCGTGACAAACCAGAAGGTGTTTACGAAAGAAGCGAAGAAGATAAGTATCTGTTTTGAGCTGCCGCATGAGCCGGCGTCATTGTACCAGCTGCTGTCTCATTTCGTCTATAACGATTTGAATATGACGAAGATTGAGTCAAGACCTGTGGAGGGCCGGAATTGGGAGTATCGTTTCTTTATTGATTTTGACGGGAACCTGGCGGATCCGGCAGTAAAAAATGCAATCCGGGGCCTGCGGGAGGAGAGCCGTAATCTGAGGATATTCGGGAATTATTAATTAGCGTAAAAGGAAGAAAAAAGGATGAGGATAAAAGAACTGATGCTATACCGCGGCGTGCAAGATGGCCAGATATTGAAGGATATGGCGTTTTTGACGGGTAATTACAACAATGAATATTACAACCGGGAGGATTTAAAAGAACTTCTTTTTGAGACGGTGAACGGGCTTTTGGAGCTGGCGGCCAGCCTGGGGCTGGAGGGGAATCTCTGGCATGCGTATCTGGCCTACCTGCTTGCCAGCCATGAAAACGCTTACAGCACCTCCTGTGAGATCGTCGGGGAGATTACCGGCAGCATCAATACGGCGGCCCTGCACGATTTTGAGATTTTTAAAGAGTTATTTGACTATGATTTTTCGGAAATGGAAGCGCAGATGCAGACGGACTGCATGTCTTTGGTAAAGGATTACAAAGGAAGCGGCGGACATGGGAAAGTATTTAACCGCCGGATACGGGACAGGCTGTGCGAGCTTTCTAAAGGACTTAAAGGAGCGGCGGACGGAAAGGAGTTTAAGGAAATCGTCACCTGCTTTTATAAGGATTTTGGAGTGGGGAAATTCGGGCTCCACAAGGCGTTTCGTATCGAACATGCAGACGACGGGGCAAAAATCGTACCGATTACGAAGATTGCGCATGTGCATCTGGACGATTTGGTAGGATATGAGATTGCAAAGAAAAAGCTGATTGACAACACAGAGGCGTTTGTATGCGGAAAAAAGGCGAATAACTGCCTGCTTTTCGGCGATGCGGGAACAGGGAAATCTTCATCTGTAAAGGCGGTCCTAAATCAGTATTATGACAGAGGCCTCCGTATGATTGAGGTATACAGGCACCAGTTCCACGATTTGAATGATGTGATTTCCCAGATAAAAAACCGGAATTACAAATTTATCATTTATATGGACGACCTTTCTTTCGAGGAATTTGAGACGGAATATAAATATTTGAAAGCAGTGATAGAGGGTGGTCTTGAGCGCAGGCCGGACAATGTGCTGATCTATGCCACCTCCAACCGGCGGCATCTGATACGGGAGAGCTTCCGGGATAAGGAGGAGAGGGAAGAAGACCTCCACAGCAACGATACCGTGCAGGAAAAGCTGTCTTTAGTGGCCCGATTCGGCGTTACGATTTATTTTGGGAAGCCGGAAAAAAAGGAATTTCAAGAGATTGTAATGCGGCTTGCCGAAAGAAATGATATTCTGCTGCCGAAGGAAGAGCTTCTTTTTCAGGCGAACAAGTGGGAGCTAAGCCACGGAGGGCTGTCGGGCCGGACGGCGCAGCAGTTTATTGATTATTTGGCAGGTACGTATGAATAAGGATTTAACGGGCGGAAATATAAGGAACACGATGCTTATCTTTGCAGGTCCCATGATTGTTGGGAATCTTTTGCAGCAGTGCTATAATATAGCGGATACGCTGATCGTAGGAAGGTTTTTGGGAGCAGGGGCGCTGGCTTCTGTGGGGGCGGCATACACGCTGATGACTTTTTTGACTTCCGTGTTGATTGGACTGTGCATGGGGAGCGGTTCAGTTGCAGCATTTTACTTTGGGAAGAAGGATTACGGACAGACAGGCGATTCCGTAACGGCTTCTTTTCTATTTATTGCCGCAGTGTCCGTAATTTTGAATGCGGCCGCTTTCCTGTGGATTGATGAGATTCTTTTTCTTCTCAGAGTTCCGGGTGAACTGACGGCAATGATGAGAGAATACGTGTGGATAATTTTCTGCGGGATTTTTTTTGTTTTTTTGTATAATTATTTTGCCTTTATCCTGCGGGCGGCGGGAAACTCTGTGGTGCCGCTTCTGTTTCTCGGTGTTTCGGCGGGGATTAACATAGTTTTGGATTTGGTCTTTGTGGCGGCGCTTGGATTTGGAATCGGCGGGGCTGCTGCTGCGACGGTTGCAGCGCAGGTATTTGCCGGAGTCGGAATCGGCGTTTACACGTGGGTTACGCAGCCGTTCTTCCGTCTGAGAAAACCGGGGAACGGAAGGCTTAAGGCTTCCCTGCCGGAGGTCGTGCGGTTTTCACTTGCCGCAAGCGTGCAGCAGAGCGTGATGAATTTCGGGATTCTTATGATACAGGGACTGGTTAACAGTTTTGGGACGGTTATTATGGCGGCGTTTGCGGTGGCGGTAAAGATTGACTCGTTTGCCTATATGCCGGCGCAGGAGTTCGCCAATGCATTCTCTCTTTTTATTTCCCAGAATA
The DNA here is from genome assembly GCA_910579335.1 of uncultured Dorea sp. Taxonomy (GTDB): domain Bacteria; phylum Bacillota; class Clostridia; order Lachnospirales; family Lachnospiraceae; genus MD308. The sequence goes on from CAJTUQ010000070.1 coordinate 3,837, forward strand.
ACGGTGCGGGGAAAAAGGAACGGGTACGCCGGGGAGCCAGGGAGGCCATTAAGATTTCCGTCGTCTTCTGCCTGGCGGTTTCCCTGCTGATTTTTGCTTTTGCGCCCTGGCTGATGAAGATATTCGTGGAAGGGCAGGAGACGGAGATTATAAAAAGCGGCGTGGAGTATTTGCGGATTGAGGGTAGTTTCTACTGCGGAATCGGAATCTTGTTTTTGCTGTACGGATATTACCGGGGAATCGGGAAGCCGGAGATGTCGGTGGTTTTGACTGTGATATCCCTGGGAACAAGAGTGGCGCTTGCCTATACGTTCGCTCCTGTGAAAGGAATCGGCGTGCGTGCAATCTGGTGGGCGATACCTGTTGGATGGTTTTTGGCGGATATGACAGGGATTTTGTATATGAAGAAATTGAAAAAATGATGAAAAAGAGGCTGTACCGGTTACTCCGGTACAGCCTCTATGCCTGAGATATCAGAGTCAATGACGAGGGAGTAGTTGGTGTAATATACGACAAATCCAGGTTTTGCGCCATTGGGCTTCTTGACATGTTTCTTCTCCACATAGTCGATTTCGACCTTGTCGCTGCCTTTCTTTTTGGAATAATAGGCAGCCAGCCGTCCGGCTTCCTCAAAGGTGCGGTCAGGCAGCTCGCTGCCGCCTGTTTTTACAATCACGTGGGAACCGGGCGTCTGTTTTGCATGAAACCACCAGTCGTTTCCGTTTGCAAAAGAGAAGGTGAGCTCATCATTCTGGAGATTGTTTTTTCCTACATACATGTGGTAGCCGTCACTGGAAATATAATGGAGCGGCCTGCTGGTTAACTTCACCTTTTTTTTGCTGAATTTACGGCGGATGTACCCGCTCTGCATCAGCTCTTCCTTAATCTGGGCAAGGTCGGCCTCGCTTAAGGCGATGCTCAGCGAATTGCTGATGGATTCCAGATATTCAATGTCTTCCATAGTTTCTTTGATTAATGTGGACAGGGCTTCAAAGGTGCGTTTCTGTTTGTTGTATTTTGAAAAATATTTCTGGGAGTTTTCCTGCGGTGTTTTTGTGCCGTCCAAGGGTATCGTAATCTCCTCGTTTGTATAGTAGTTTAGGCAGGTCAGTTCCTTGGCGCCGGGGGTAAGGCCGTAGCCGTAGGTATTGATTAATTCGCCGTAAATCTTGTACTTGTCCCTGTTTTTTGTGTCGGCGATCTGTCTGGACTGTAAATCGTACTTTTTTCGGTTCCGCTCCAGGGCCGTCTGGACTACGTGGCGCAGGTCCGTGCTTTTCTGCCGGATGCGCGTCTGTGTGTTTTTCAGTGCAAAGTAGGTTTTCAGCACTTCCGATATAGAGTCAAATTTTCTTTTTTCAAAACGGCTGAAGTTAGACAAAGGAAGAGCGGCAAACTCTTTAGGAACGTCTTTGTCATAGTAAATGACAGGGTCAAAATTTTTTGACCGGACGTCATCCAAATAGTAAGTGAATTGTCTGTATAGGTGGAGCAGCGTATCATCGGGCAGTTCCTTGGCGGTCATAAGGGACTCTATGCCGGACAAATGACAGATTTCTTCTGCGGCGGCGGGGCTGATTCCGGTAAATCCCGTATAGAGCGCTTTCCCAAGCGGCGCAGGACTGCCCTTTAGTACGGCCAGGAAATCATCTTCCCCGACGGTCAGGGGATTTTGCTTGTGCATAGTATCCGGTATGAAATAGCTCCTTCCGGGCAATACTTCGCGTACGGAGCTTACCTGTGCGGATACGTGCTTGATGCTGTCAATGATGACTCCCTTATCGTCGCAGAATATAATATTGCTGTGCTTTCCCATGATTTCAATTATCAGTTTCTTCCGGCACAAATCCCCCATTTCGTCCAGATGTTCAATGTCAAGTTGGATAATGCGTTCGAGTCCGGGCTGGGAGACAGAAAGAATCCGTCCGTTGTTTATATGCTTTCTGAGCAGCATGCAAAAGTTCGGAGCCGTCATGGGGCTTGGTTTGTTCTCATCGGTCAGATATATTAAAGGGAGAGAAGCGCTCGCAGATATATACAGCCTTCTCTGCCCGCCGGGCGACTTGATGGTGAGCAGAAGCTCGTCGTTTTCCGGCTGGGCGATTTTTGCGATGCGGCCGCCCGTTATTGTCCGGTCTAATTCATGGACGAGCGCAGCCACAGTAATTCCGTCTAATGCCATAATGTGTCCTCCTGTTTTCGGGAAATGGTTCCGTCTGGCGAAACTGGTAGTTTCAATCATACCACAGTTGACGGAATTTGCCAAATGACTTATAATTGAAAGTGGCAGTAAATGCCGTTTGCTAACCAGAAGACATGTTAATTTAAAGAAGAGGTTCTGACGTATGATTAAAAGCATGACGGGCTTCGGGCGGTGCGAAGTAATGGAAGGGGAACGTAAATTTACCGTTGAGATAAAGGGCGTGAACCACCGTTATCTGGATACCAATATCCGTATGCCTAAGAAACTGAATTTTTTTGAAACTTTTATCCGCAGCTTGCTGAAACAGAGCATACAGCGTGGAAAGGTAGATGTTTTCATTACCTATGAGGATTTGTCGGAGAGTCAGGTGGCGCTGAAATATAATGAGACTTTGGCAAAAGAGTATCTTTCTTATTTCGAGAGGATGTCGGAAGAATTTTCACTGGAAAACGATATTGTCAAGATATCCGGAAGTCCTGACGATGGAGGAGCAGGCGCCGGATGAGGAAAAGCTTTGGGCAGGGCTTAAAAATGCGCTTGACGGGGCAATCGTTCAGTTTGTTGAGACAAGGCAGTTAGAGGGAGAGAACCTGAAAAAGGATTTGACGGTAAAGCTTGACGGGATGCTTAAGATGGTTGAGAGCATCGAGGAGCGTGCGCCTCAGATTATTGCGGAATATCGGAAGAAGCTTGAGAAAAAGGTAAGGGAGCTTTTAGAGGATACTCAAATCGAGGACAGCAGAATCGCGGCGGAGGTCGTTATCTTTGCGGACAAGATTTGCACGGATGAAGAGGTCGTAAGGCTGAAAAGCCATGTGGAGCATATGAAAGAGACGCTGCTCTCCGATGAGAGCGGAATCGGCCGCAAGCTCGATTTCATTGCGCAGGAGATGAACCGGGAAGCGAATACGATTCTTTCAAAGGCGAATGACCTGGAGATTTCCAATATCGGAATTGAGCTTAAGACAGAAATCGAGAAAATCAGGGAACAGATTCAGAACATCGAATAAATTTACATAAAGCATAGAGAGGAGCCGTATATGGGAGACAGAGGGATTTTAATCGTAGTGTCCGGGTTTTCGGGAGCCGGAAAGGGCACGGTCATGAAAGAGCTTATAGGCCGTTACGATAATTATGCGCTGTCGGTTTCCGCTACTACGAGACAGCCGCGGGAAGGAGAGGCGGACGGACGGGAGTATTTTTTTAAAACGACGCAGGAATTTGAAAAAATGATTGCGAAAGAGGAATTGATAGAGTATGCTAGATACGTGGATAATTACTATGGGACGCCTCGTGCGTATGTAGAGGAAAAGCTTTCCGAGGGCAGAGACGTCATCCTGGAAATTGAGATACAGGGAGCGCTTAAGGTTAAGGAAAAATTTCCTGAGACGGTGCTTTTGTTTCTTATGCCGCCGAGTGCGCAGGTATTGAAGGAACGGCTGACAGGGCGGGGGACGGAGACGGAGGAAGCCGTCCGGTTCCGCATGAAACGCGCATGCGAGGAGGCGGAGGGGATGGACAGATATGATTATCTCGTCATCAATGATAAGCTTTCGGACTGCGTGGAAGAGGTACACCGGATTATCAGGGGAGAACACAGGAAAAGCTTCCGGAATCAGGGACTGATAGAAAAAATCAGAAAAGAATTAATGGAATTAGACAAGTGATTTGAAAGGAGAACGATTTATGTTACATCCATCTTACACGGATTTGATGAAAGTGGTGAATAAGGATGTCGAGGAAGGCGAGACAAAGGTTGTCAACAGCCGTTATTCCATTGTTATGGCCACGGCTAAGAGGGCAAGGGAGATTATAGACGGCTCCATGCCTTTGGTTAGCGTCAAGGGGAATGAAAAGCCGTTGTCGGTTGCGATTGACGAACTGAATCAGGCGAAGATAAAGGTTGACGGAGAAGAAGACTAATCAGGCTTTGGTCAGCAGCAGGGCAGATGCCGGAAGGTATCTGCCCTGACAGTTATAGAGGAGAAGCAATGAATTTACTATTTATTTCTTTAGGGTGCGACAAAAATCTTGTGGATTCAGAGGTCATGCTCGGAATTATAGAAAAACACGGCTATACGATTGTCGATGATGAAGAAAATGCGGATGTTATCGTTATTAATACGTGCTGCTTTATCCACGATGCAAAAGAGGAAAGCATCCGGACTATTTTGGAAATGGCGGAATATAAAAAAGCGGGCAGGCTTAAAGTCTTGATTGCGGCAGGATGTCTTGCCCAGAGATACAAGGAAGAGATTCTCACGGAGATTCCGGAGGTGGATGCGGTTTTAGGAGCCGCTTCGTATGGAAAGATTGCAGAAGTGATAGAAAAGGCGCTGAAAGGCGGCAGGTTTGTAGAGATTTCGGATGCCGGCGCCATCCCTCCTCTGGAGGCAGGGCGTCTGGTAACGACGGGCGGGCATTTTGCCTATCTTAAGATTGCGGAGGGCTGTGATAAGCACTGCACCTACTGCATTATCCCCAAGCTTCGCGGAAATTACCGCAGCGTTCCTTTGGAGCGACTTGTAAAAGAGGCGAAGGAGCTGGCAGAATGGGGCGTCAGGGAGTTGATTTTAGTAGCGCAGGAGACGACTCTTTATGGAAAGGACCTGTATGGAGAGAAATCGCTGCACAGACTATTAAGAGAGCTGTGTAAAATCAGCGGCCTGCGGTGGATACGCCTCCTTTACTGTTATCCGGAGGAGATTGACGATAACCTTATAAAGGTGATAAAGGAAGAAAAGAAAATCTGTCATTATCTGGATATCCCGATTCAGCATTCGGAAGATGAGATTTTGAAAAAAATGGGTAGGAAGACCACGAAGCGGCAGCTTGTTTCGACGATACGAAAGCTGAGGAAGGAGATTCCCGATATCGTGCTGCGCACGACTTTAATTACCGGCTTTCCGGGGGAGACAAAGGAACAGCATGAGGAACTTTTGGCGTTTATAGACGAGATGGAGTTCGAACGGCTTGGCGTGTTCACCTATTCGGCCGAGGAGGATACGGCGGCGTCTCTTATGCCCGGACAGATAGCGGAGGAGCTAAAGGAAGAAAGGCGGGCGCAGCTTATGGAGCTCCAGCAGGATATTGTATTTGAGCGGGCCGAAGCAATGAAAGGGAAAGAGCTGCTTGTTATGATTGAAGGCAAGGTGGCGGACGAGGATGCGTACGTGGGACGCACCTATATGGATGCCCCGAATGTGGACGGGCTCATTTTTGTTAATACGGATAAGGAACTGATGTCCGGGGATTTCGCAAAGGTAATTGTGACAGGGGCAGCAGAATATGATTTGATTGGAGAGTTGAGCGATGAATTTACCTAATAAATTGACTGTACTTCGAGTAATTATGGTGCCTTTTTTTGTGTTTTTTATGCTTACGGATGCCGGGGGCGCGGCGGGAAAATGGATTGCCCTTGCGATTTTCTGCGTGGCGAGCCTTACGGATATGCTGGATGGGAAAATTGCGCGCGCCAGGAATCTGGTGACAAATTTCGGGAAATTCATGGATCCTCTTGCTGACAAGCTTCTTGTCTGCTCGGCGATGATCTGCCTGATTGCGACAGGGCAGCTGGCGGCGTGGATTGTGATTATTATTATTGCGAGGGAATTTATCATAAGCGGATTCCGTCTGGTTGCCGCCGACAATGGAATCGTCATTGCTGCCAGCTATTGGGGGAAATTTAAGACTGTGTCCCAGATGGCGATGATTATCGTGTTGATTGCGGATTTCGGAGGCGTATTTTATATGATTGGAAATGTGCTTATCTGGGTATCCTTAATTCTGACAGTCGTTTCTTTGATTGATTATGTCGTAAAAAATATTGAAGTTTTGACGCAGGGAGGTATGTGAGTATGGTTGTGGAACTGATTTCGGTAGGTACGGAGCTTTTGCTGGGCAATATCGTAAATACAAATGCGGCGTATCTGTCGGAGAAGCTTGCGGCGCTGGGACTGTCCTGCTACCATCAGAGCGTGGTGGGGGACAATGAAAAGCGTCTGGAGGAGACGGTGCGCCAGGCGGTTTCGAGAGCGGATATCGTAATTTTAAGCGGCGGGCTGGGACCTACGAAGGATGATCTGACAAAAGAAGTAACTGCGAAAGTGTTTGGAAGGAAGCTTGTCGAGGATGAGCATACGAGAGAGCGGATTGCAGGATACTTTTCCAGAATGCGAAGCGGCAATGTTACTGAGAACAACTGGAAGCAGGCGCTGGTGCCGGAAGGTGCCAGAGTCGTAGATAATTACAACGGCACCGCTCCGGGACTGATTATTGAAGAAAACGGCAGGATCGCAATCCTTCTTCCGGGTCCTCCCAATGAAATCAAGCCAATGTTTGAGAGGGACATCGTGCCGTACCTTCGAAGCCTTGAGCCGGAGGGCATCTACTCGAAGATGGTGAAAATCTGTTCCATCGGGGAGAGCAAGGCGGAGACAATGGTTCTGGATTTGATGGAAAATCAGTCAAATCCGACGATTGCGCCTTACGCCAAAACCGGGGAAGTGCATTTCAGAGTGACGGCGAAAGCGGCGGATGAGAAAGAGGCGGACAGGCTGATGGAACCGATGCTAAAAGAACTGTTTCTGCGGTTTGGAGATAAAATCTATACGACCAGTGAGGAAGTGACGCTGGAGGAGGCGGTAGTGGAGCTTTTGAAGGTGAAGGGACTCACTTTGACAACGGCGGAGTCCTGTACGGCCGGTCTTTTGGCAGGAAGGATTATGAATGTCTCCGGTGCTTCGAAAGTTTATAATGAGGGGTATATTACCTACTCCAATGCAGCAAAGGAGAAGCTTGTCAAAGTCAGAAGAGAGACTCTTGACAAATACGGGGCGGTGAGCAAAGAGACGGCGGCCGAAATGGCGGAGGGCGCAGCAAAAGCGGCAGAGGCCGGTGCGTCTGTCAGTGTAACCGGAATTGCGGGTCCTGACGGCGGAACGGAGGAGAAGCCGGTAGGACTTGTGTATATCGGCTGCCATGTAAAAGGAAATACACGTACCGAGGAGTTTATATTTACGGGCAACAGGGCAAAGAACAGGGAATATGCCGTCGTCCGGGCGCTTACGCTTTTGCGGGAAGAATTGCTTAAGGCATAGAAGGAGTTGATAGAATATGGAAGTCAGAATATTACAGAAATCAGAGCTTTTGCCGGCACTGCATCTTGTTTGGGAAGTATTTGCCGAGGATGTGGCGCCCTCCTATACTCCGGAGGGCGTGGCGGAATTTCAGAGATTTATTAAATACGACAATATGCGTTTGATGTATGAGAGAGGTGAAATCATATTTTTCGGCGCATTTGAAGGCGCAAAACTGTGCGGCGTCATGGCGGTGAAGTCCATCGGCCATATCTGTCTGTTCTATGTAAAAAAGGAGTGTCAGGGGAAAGGGACGGGACGGATGCTGTTTACGGCGGTTTACCATTTTTGCGCAAAACAGCTTAGAGCCGGAAGAATCACTGTGAATGCCGCACCGGAGGCGGCAAAAAAGTATGAGCATATGGGAATGCGCCGGATGGATGTGGAGCAGAACATAAACGGGATGCGCTATGTACCGATGGAAATGTATGTAAGTCCTGCGGATATGCAGCCGGTACAGAACAAAAAAGGACGCGCCGGATGGATTGCCGGAGGAGTCATTGCCGGCGTAATAGGACTTGTGCTTATCATTGCCGGGGGAACGATGCTGATAAAGAATATGTATAAGCTGAGCAGGCAGGCGGCGGATGGCATGGGGAATTACCAGTGGGACGATGACGACCCCATGAATCCGGACAGCCCGCTCTGGGACGAGCGTGATAAATACGGGGACGACGATGCGGAAGGCATAAGTGACGCTGTGTCTTCAGGAGCGGCGGCGATTCCCGAATATATTGCAGATAACCTGCCCTACGAGATTAAAGAGGAAACTTATACATATACGGATGATGAAAAGCAGTCTACCCTTATCAGTTTTAGCGTGAAGTATCCGATGCTTCAGGGGCTGGATAAAGACATGCAGGAAAAAATAAACGGGGAAATCAAGAAATGCGCCATGTCTACGGTAGACAGGATTTACACGAATCCGTCCCAGGAGTTTAAAGAAAAGATACTGGGGACTGCGAATCCGATACTTGCAAGTTCCGTAACATACAAGGTGTGCTATGCCAATGACCGGTTCGTCAGCATTGTTTTTGAGGATATGGGCGCCGCCGGGGGACAGGAGGACGCTTATCAGAACCTGCGTACGCTGAATATCGGTTTGAAGGACGGAAAAGTGTATACGGTCAAGGATATCGTGAATTTGGACGGCAGATTCATAGAGGAATGGCTTGAGGGAATGCGCAGCGAGGCGCAGGAGAACAATTTCCTCGCCGAGCTCGATGAGGAGGATATGATTAAGACAC
>CAJTUQ010000070.1:12444-15064 GCA_910579335.1 uncultured Dorea sp.
GAGTATCGACGGGAATTATGCGGCTAATTTCTTCGTGGATAAGGACGGAGTGGAAATCGGCTATGATTTGAATTACGTTTCCGGAGACCCGGCGGACCTTAATTTTGTATGGGTAACGGCTCCGTTTACTTTTGAGGAAATAAAGCCCTATCAGAAAGACAAGGAATTTTGGGGTTTCTTTGATTAGTATGGCAAATGTGGCAAATGGACTGAAAATATGCCTGAAAATGTGGCAAAGTAACAATTGACGAATACCTAATAATATGCGAAAATATTTTTATTGGTGTTAAAGATGTAACAAACTTTACACGCAGAAAAAAATCAACATAGTTGAAAGGAGTTTTAAAATGATTTATTCACATGAAGTAGAAATGATGTGTCCAGTGGCTCAGGGCGCAAATCACGGACCAGCTCCGATTCCGGAAGAAGCAAAATGGGTGAAAGCAAAAGAAGTAAAAGATATTTCCGGCCTGACACACGGTATCGGCTGGTGTGCTCCTCAGCAGGGAACATGTAAGCTGACGCTGAACGTTAAAGAAGGAATTATTCAGGAAGCTCTTGTTGAGACGATTGGTTGTTCAGGAATGACACATTCAGCGGCTATGGCGTCTGAGATTCTTCCGGGTAAGACTATTTTGGAGGCGCTTAACACGGACCTTGTATGTGATGCTATCAATACGGCCATGAGAGAATTGTTCCTGCAGATTGTATATGGAAGAACGCAGAGTGCATTCTCAGAGGACGGCCTTCCGATTGGCGCGGGTCTTGAAGACCTTGGCAAGGGACTCCGTTCACAGGTTGGCACGATGTACGGTACGCTGGCAAAAGGTCCTCGTTACCTTGAGATGGCTGAAGGTTATGTAACAGGTATCGCATTGGATGACAAAGATGAGATTATCGGATATCAGTTCGTAAGTCTCGGAAAATTCACTGACTTTATCAAGGCGGGCGATACTCCGAACGATGCTTGGGAGAAAGCAAAAGGACAGTACGGACGCGTTGCAGACGCAGCCAAGATTATCGACCCAAGAAAAGAATAGACGACTGCGAAGGATCATTACATAGCCACAAAATAAATCAGGAGGACAAGTAAATGGCTTTATTTGAATCATATGAAAGAAGAATTGATAAAATCAATGAAGTATTGGGAAGCTATGGAATCGCTTCCATTGAAGAAGCAGAAAAGATTACAAAAGATGCCGGACTTGATGTATATAATCAGGTAAAGGGGATTCAGCCTATCTGTTTTGAGAATGCATGCTGGGCATATACGGTAGGCGCGGCTATCGCAATCAAGAAAGGCTGCAAGACAGCGGCGGACGCTGCAGCGGCAATCGGGGAGGGCCTTCAGGCTTTCTGTATTCCGGGTTCCGTAGCAGACCAGCGTAAAGTAGGTCTGGGGCACGGTAATCTTGGAAAAATGCTCCTTGAAGAGGAGACGGACTGTTTTGCATTTCTTGCGGGACATGAGTCTTTTGCGGCGGCGGAAGGTGCAATCGGTATTGCGGAGAAGGCAAATAAAGTCCGCAAAAAACCGCTCCGTGTTATCCTTAACGGCCTTGGAAAAGATGCGGCAAAGATTATTTCCAGAATTAACGGATTTACCTATGTTGAGACAGAGTATGACTATTTTACGGGCGAGTTAAAAGAAGTTCAGAGAACGCCTTATTCTGAGGGGCTGCGCGCAAAGGTTAACTGCTATGGCGCGAACGATGTACGAGAGGGTGTTGCCATCATGCATAAAGAAGGCGTAGATGTATCTATCACAGGAAACTCTACGAACCCGACACGTTTCCAGCATCCTGTTGCAGGTACATACAAGAAGGAGTGCAATGAGCAGGGGAAGAAATATTTCTCCGTAGCATCCGGCGGCGGTACCGGACGTACCCTTCATCCGGACAACATGGCAGCAGGTCCGGCTTCCTACGGTATGACGGATACGCTTGGACGTATGCATTCTGATGCACAGTTCGCAGGTTCTTCTTCCGTGCCGGCCCATGTTGAGATGATGGGACTTATCGGTGCCGGAAACAACCCGATGGTAGGTATGACCGTTGCGGTTGCGGTTTCCATTGAGGAAGCGGCGAAGGAAGGTAAATTTTAATTAAGCCGCACTAAAGACTGAAAAATATAATATAAGGTCAGATAGAACGCCGCAATTCATAGGAATTGCGGCGTTTTTGCGTACAATACAAGCGCTTTTTTCTTGAAAATTGGTAGTTGGTGCAATACAAAGGCTTTGCGCTCCCACCATAACGAAAAGCGAGAACAGCCTGAAACTGCGCGGGTTCTGGGGTTTTTTTGTTTATGGCGTTTAAGATAATTCGAGATAATTTGAGTTCGTAGTAACCATATAGTAACCATATAGTAACCGATTGTAGTAACCGATTTTAAGAATATTGACACAATTTAAAAAAGCGGGAAAATAACGATAAAATCTGATAAAGCAAGAAATTTAAAATATCTTGTCGTATAGAAGTGTCCGTGTTATAATTTGGCAAAGGAGTAATCGTGTTGCAAGGTGGTAGCCTCCCTAACTTGAAAAAGAAGGGAGGTGGTGCGGATGGAAATGTTTTCGTTTCAGGATTTAATTCTATTTGCGACGTTTTTAATTACACTG
>CAJTUQ010000071.1 GCA_910579335.1 uncultured Dorea sp.
TATTCTCGCTTCCGATACCCACAAAATAATCCAGGAACTTCAGAAGCCGTTTTGCCTCCAGATATTCCGGACAATCCCTCCCTATGGCAAACAAAAGCCGCTCCACATACGGCTTTAATACAGCCAATTCATAGACGAGGGCGGAATTAAACATCACATCCGCCTCCTCCTGGTACGGAAAGATATTCTTTTCCTCTCCCCTTCTCACAGATTCCCACATGCGTATCGTCCTTTGGGCACTCGAACCGCGGGTGCGCGCATCCCTTACGATTCTTCTCAAAAATCTGCCGTCAGTGGACGGAATGCGGTTATGCTCATCAACATTCAGCTGCGTAAGCGCACTGATATAGATTTTAAATTTATTTTCATCCGCCAGCTCTTTTGTAAGCTTCGGATTCAGACAGTGTATCCCTTCTATAACCAGCACGTCATTTGCGCCAAGCTTCATTGTCGGCCCATCGTACTCTTTATGGCCGTTTACAAAATTAAAATGCGGGATCAACACTTCTTTCCCTTCCAGAAGTTCTTTCATCTGCCGGTTAAACAAATCAGTATCTACGGCTTCGAGACACTCAAAATCGTATTCTCCATTCTCGTCTCTTGGATTCTCCTCCCGCTCCACAAAATAATTATCCACTGCAAGCGGACGCGGTACAAGCCCGTTTGCCCTTAGCTGTATGGATAAGCGGTGGGAAAATGTAGTCTTGCCTGAAGATGAAGGACCCGCGATCAATACAAATTTAATATCTTTTCTCCGCGCAATTTCTGATGCAATCTCCGCAATCTTTTTTTCCTGCAATGCCTCCTGAACCAGTACAAGCTCCTGGACGTCGCCTTTTGTTATTTTATCGTTCAGTGCGCCGACCGTCTCGATACCCTGCATATCGCTCCATTTGACAGATTCCTTCTGTACTTGGAACAGCTTACGCCGCGGCATGAACTCCGGAACGACCGCAGGCTGCTTTCTGTCCGGCATCTGCATCACAAACCCCTCGTCATACGGATAAAGCTTAAAATACTTAAGATATCCCGCACTTGGAACCATATATCCATAAAAATAGTCTTCAAATTCATTCATACTATAAATATTAACTCTGGATACCCTGCGGTACTCAAACAGTTTTTCCTTGTCATACATGCCGTGCCTCCTAAAAAGGGCAATGGCGTCGTCTGTGCTGACAGTCCGCTTGTCAATGGGCATATCCATCTTCACAATTTCCCGCATCCGTCCTTCTACTTTGTCAAGAAATTCCTGATTTAAGACAATCTTCCCCTCAATGGTACAATAATATCCCCTGCCTATGGAAAAATGAACGCGCACCTTCCGGATATCCTCACGGGACGCCACGTCGTAAACTGCTTTTACAAGCATCAGCTTCATACTTCTTTTATACGTCTCATGGCCGATTGCCCCTCTTGTCGTTTCAAACGCCAGCGTACAGTCTTTTTTAAGCTTTTTGCGAAGCTCCTGCAGCTTTCCGTTTACATATACAAGCACGATATCTTCCTCATATCTGTCCTGAAAATCACCCGCAATCTGCTGGTAGGTTGTTCCCGCTATGTATTCCTTCACTTCGCCGTCTATTTGTACCCGGCATAGATTCTGCTCTTTCATAACACACCTCTCTGTCTGTTTTTTATATTATCTGAAACGGTTGTACGATTGGCGCCGCTATCGTCTGCACACCGTTTAACCTGCCTGATAAATACGTCTTTACGTCATCTATAAAAATATGCTCCACGCCATAATGCCCTGCGTCAATTACTGCCAGCCCCTGCGCTGTCGCATCTATCCCCTCATGGTGCCCGATATCACCTGTAATCAAAACATCCGCGCCCTTCCTTAGCGCTTCTTTTATCACGCTTTTTCCGGCTCCCGGACAAATGGCTGCCTTTCTTATTTTCTTTTCCAAATTTCCATATATCTTCACATTCCCAAGTTTAAAAGCTTCCTTTACTGCCCCGGCACATTCGCCTAACGTCGTCTCCTGGGCGAGAACAGCGATCTCCCCGATTCCCATAGGTATTTCTTTTTCACAGGTCACTTCCAGAACTTCCGATTGTACGAACCCCATCCTCTCTCCGGAAAGTCTGCCCATCCTGCACACATCATAATTTGTATGCATGGCATAGTAAGAGATATCGTTCTGAATCAGTTTCAGAAGACGGTTCCCGATAAAATCCCTGTTATGAATCTTTTTAAGGCCATTAAAAATCAGCGGATGGTGCGTTATGAGCATATCCGCCTTCTCTGAAACCGCCGCATCAATTATCTCATCTGTTGCATCCAATGCTATGTATATGCGGATAACTTCCTTATCGTCCCTGCCTGCAAGAAGCCCCACGTTATCCCATTCAAGGGCATATTCCTTCGGACAGGCCCTCTCTAATATATCTATAATTTCCCTGCACACCATACAGTTTCTTCCTCCCTTGACATACTCTGCGCATAACATGCAAGAGCCTGCCTGACATACTCCGCTTCCCTGTTAAGCTGCTCAAGCCGTACTCTGGCTCCCTCGCTCTCCGTATGGGAATGTAACTGCCGGATAATCGTCTCTTTCAGCCTGCACTCCCGGAGCAGATAGTTCTTAAGAACCGGATGGCGCATCTGCAAAAGCCTCTTTCCGTAAATAAACTCATATTCTTCATAATTCTCCGGCTCCCCATGCACGACTCTCATAACAGGATAAAACTTCCCATCCTCCTCAACCATATCCTCCCGTTCTATAACCAGTCCATGCAATGCCAGATATTTTCTGACTTTTCCAATCTCTGACTGCGGCTGGAGAATGCACGCCTCCAAAGAATCTACAACGGCCTTTCCTTCATCCAGAATGCGAATTATCAAACCGCCTCCCATTCCCGCAGCAATCATCGTATCTATCTCCCCGGCCTGAAAGCCTTTGAGACCGTCGGAAAGCCTCGTCTCTATCCTGCCTGACAGCCCGCAGCCCGCAACGTGCATATCCGCCCGCCGAAGCGGACCCTGGTGAATATCCGCCGCTATCACTCTGTCCGCAATTTTCTGCTCCACAAGATAAATAGGAATATACCCGTGATCCGTTCCAATATCGGCAACAGAAGCCCCCTCCTGCACGAAGCCTGCAACTGCGGCCAGTCTGTTTGATAATTCCATAGATACTTCTCTCTTAATCCAGATAATCCCTGAGTTTCCTGCTCCGGCTCGGATGGCGGAGTTTTCTAAGGGCTTTTGCCTCTATTTGGCGGATACGCTCACGCGTTACGTCAAACTCTTTTCCCACTTCCTCCAATGTGCGTGCACGTCCGTCATTCATGCCAAAACGAAGCCTTAAAACTTTCTGCTCTCTCTCTGTCAGAGTGTCAAGCACATCGTCAAGCTGCTCCTTTAAAAGCGTCTGTGCAGCCGCTTCTGCAGGTACGGGAACATTATCATCCTGTATAAAATCTCCGAGATGGCTGTCTTCCTCTTCCCCTATCGGTGTTTCCAGTGAAACCGGCTCCTGCGAAATCTTAAGGATCTCACGTACCCGGTCCACAGGCATGTCCAGTTCCGCAGCAATCTCCTCCGGCGCTGGTTCACGGCCGAGCTCCTGAAGGAGCTGCCTGGATACCCGTATCAGCTTATTAATCGTTTCAACCATATGGACAGGTATGCGAATCGTCCGGGCCTGGTCCGCAATCGCCCTCGTAATCGCCTGACGAATCCACCATGTAGCATAGGTACTGAATTTAAAGCCCTTATGGTAATCGAATTTCTCGACCGCTTTAATCAGTCCCAGATTCCCCTCCTGAATCAAATCAAGGAAAAGCATGCCGCGCCCTACATAGCGTTTCGCAATGCTGACGACAAGCCGGAGATTTGCCTCGGCAAGACGCTTCTTTGCTTCCTCGTCGCCGTCCGCCATGCGCTTTGCCAAATCCACCTCTTCCTCTGCCGTCAAAAGAGGTACTTTCCCAATTTCCTTTAAGTACATTTTAACCGGGTCGTCAATACTGACGCCGTCTGGAACAGAAAGGTCAATTTTTTCGAGGTCCACATCATTTTCCTCGCTGATGACGATGTCCACATCGTCCAAATCGTCACTGTCAGAGCCGATACGGAGCACATCAATATTCTGTGCTTCCAGGTATTCATATACCTTCTCCATATGCTCCAGATCCAACTCAATATCTGAGAAAAAATCATTGATTTCCTGAAGCTCCAGAATACTTTTCTTCTTTTTTCCGAGCACAACCAGTTCTTTTAATTTTTCTTCAAATTTTGCCACATTCTCTTCCATGTAGTACCCATCCTCTCATAGCTTGATTATATTTTATCCTTAATTAACGGAAATATGCAGTTTCTGCAGGTTCTGCAAATCACTTTTCGCCTTCATAAGCCTCTGCATCCCCTCTATATCCGCCGAGTCCCAACTTTCCCCCGCCCGCTCGATACTGTAATTCTTCACCCGGATGATTGTCTCCTTCAACGCCTTTTCCCGCTCCTTAGGTGTTGACAGTTCACGTATTTTTGTATGAAACAGGCTCGCAACTTCCCGGTGCTGCTCCTCGTCGGTAAAATGATTCATTATTTTCGCCGGATTCACCTCATGCTCCTCGTACTGCTTATAAAGAAGCTTTGCAACCGTCCTGTAAAGCCCGTCCGAAAAATCCTCCGGAACAATATATTCGCTGATTTGCCTGAACAGCTTTTCATCCTCAATCAGCCATGTCAAAAGTATCTTCTGTGATTTGCGGATTCCGTCTTCCCTTTCTCTTTCTCTGTTCTGCCCGGATTTCGGTCTCTGCACAGGAGTAGCCATCCCCGCCTGCACTGCCATCCTGACAACCAGTTTCCGAAGCTCCTCATAGCCTACGCGGTACTCCTTTGCGACCGCCTCGATATAGTTATTGCGTTCGATTTCCTCTGTAAACTCAGCAAGTCTCCTTGCCGCCTCCTTCATGAAATCCGTTTTTCCCTCCGGTGAACTCATGTCATAATCCCTCTGTAACACCTCCAGGCTGTAAAGGAATCCGTTCCGCGCTTTTTTTATCCTGTCCTCAAAAGCCTGCGCACCCTGGTTTTTAATAAACTCATCCGGATCCTTATAAGGCTCCATGCGGATAATCTTTGCTGAAACGCCCGCCTCCCGCAGAATGGGAAGCGCCCTGAGTGCCGCCCTTGTTCCCGCATCATCACTGTCATATGTAAGATAAACCTCTCTCACATACCGCTGAATCAAAGCAGCATGTCCGGCCGTAAGCGAGGTGCCTAACGATGCGACAGCATTATCAAAGCCGGCCTGATGCAGGGCTATTACATCCATATATCCTTCGCACAGAAGAAAATATGTCTTTTTCGTCCTCCTTGCCCGGTTCAGCCCGTACAAATTCCGGCTCTTGTCAAAAACAGCCGTCTCCGGAGAGTTTAAATATTTGGGTTTTGCATCACCCAGCACCCGTCCCCCGAATCCGATGACCCGGTTATTTACATCCATAATCGGAAACATCACGCGGTTCCAGAACTTGTCGTAAACTCCCTGGCGCTCATCATAACTGATGAGTCCGGCTTTTACAAGCAAATCATCCTTATACCCTTTTCCTTTTAAATATTTGTACAAATCATCGCTGTATTTGTTGGAATATCCAAGGCCAAAGTCTCTCAGCATGTCGTCGCCAAGCTGCCTGTCCTTCAGATACTTAAGACCTGCTGTACCCTGCGGCTGTCTTAACTGCGCATAGTAGTATTTCGCCGCCAGCTTATTGATCTCCAAAAGGGTCGCCTTTAAATCCGCCCGCTGTCTCGCTTCCTTAGAATATTCCTCCTCAGGAAGCGCAATCCCCGCCCTGTCGGCAAGAAATTTAACCGCCTCCTGAAAAGAAAAATTTTCATACTCCATCAGAAATGTAAATACATTTCCCCCCGCTCCGCATCCGAAGCAATAATACATCTGCTTTTGTCTGCTCACCGAAAACGACGGCGATTTTTCATTATGAAACGGGCACAATCCAAAATAAGAGCTTCCCTTTTTCTGAAGCCTGACATAACCTGAAATTACGTCGATAATATCGTTTTTTATTCTTACTTCTTCAATAATGTCATCTGAATAATACATATGCAAACATCCTTAAGATTTGCCTCAAAATTGCCCTCATATATAATATTCGACAAAAGTGCTTGATTTCCTTTTAAATTTTCCAAGATTTTGGAACAAAATAATCTTCAAATTTTTTCACTGCATATGTATCTGTCATACCGGCAATATAATCGCACACCATCTGCTCTTTATTCACCCCGGATTCTCCCTGCATAGACTGGTATTCCTCCGGAATCTCATCAAGGTGCTTTATATAGAAACGATAGAGCTCCTGCACCATATGCACGGCCTTCTTTTCTTCTTTTTTTGCATCGGGATTCAGGTAAACGCGCTCAAACATAAACTCCCTCAGCTCTTTCATCGCTTTTTCCACCCTCTTTGACATAGCAATCTGCGGTTTATCCATACTGTTTGTCACAACATCATGAATCAGCGTATTCAGGCGTTTCCTTGTCGTATCGCCTAAAATCCGGTGAAACTCCTCCGGAATCTCCGATTCTTTCAATATTCCTCCCCGGATTGCATCGTCAATATCATGATTTAAGTAGGCGATTTTATCAGAGAGCCGTACAATCTGTCCCTCTAACGTATGGGGCGTTCCGCTGGACTTGTGGTTTAAGATGCCGTCCACCGCCTCCCATGTAAGGTTTAATCCCTTTCCGTCTTTTTCCAGCTTCTCCACAATGCGCACACTCTGAATGTTATGGCAAAACCCATAAGGATTCACTTCATTGAGGGCACGCTCCCCGGCATGGCCGAAAGGCGTATGTCCTAAGTCATGTCCGAGGGCGATTGCCTCCGTTAAATCTTCATTCAGCCGCAGCGCTTTGGCAATAGTCCTTGCGTTCTGGGACACTTCAAGCGTATGCGTAAGCCTTGTCCGGTAATGGTCGCCGCTAGGCAGCAAGAACACCTGCGTTTTTTGCTTCAGGCGCCGAAACGCTTTACAATGCAGGATTCTATCCCTGTCTCTCTGAAAAACTGGCCGGATATCACACTGCGGCTCTTCCCTCTTCCTTCCTTTTGAATTTCTGCTGAGCGCCGCATAAGGACTTAAATACTCCGTCTCCCGATGCTCCAGCTGTTCTCTGATCGTCATACTTATCAATCCTTTAAACGCTCCTCAATAGCCTTCACAACCGTCTCAAGCACTTTAATTCTTGCATAGTATTTGTTGTTCCCCTCCACTACGACCCACGGTGCGTAAGGAGTCGAGGTGCGTATGAGCATCTCGTTCACCGCTTCCTCATACTGTTCCCATTTCTCCCTGTTGCGCCAATCCTCATCTGTAATCTTCCACTGCTTTTCTGGATTCTCCTGCCTTGCTTTAAACCTTCTCTCCTGCTCATCCTTGTCAATCTGCATCCAGAATTTCAGCACGATGGCTCCCGCATCCGCCAAATCGCGTTCCATGCTGTTGATTTCCTTATAGGCTCTCTGCCACTCCTGCCTTGTACAAAAACCTTCAATCCTTTCAACCATCACGCGGCCGTACCAGGTGCGGTCAAAAATCGTCACATGTCCCGCCTTAGGCATATCCATCCAAAATCTCCACAGATAATGGTGCTGTCTCTCGATATCATTGGGGGATGCGGTAGGATGGACTACATACCCTCTTGGATCCATCTTTTCGGTCAGGCGCTTAATAGCTCCTCCTTTTCCTCCGGCGTCCCAGCCTTCAAATCCGAGTACCACCGGAATCCTCCTGCGGTATAACTCTCCATGAAGCTGCTCGATTCTTTTCTGAAGTTCATTCAGGCGCTGTTTGTATTCTTCTTTCGTATAGGAAAGGCTTAAATCCGCCCTTGAGAGAATGGACTCTCCCATCTTCCTGTCGCTGTCCGGCGCCTGCCCGGACATAGCCGCAGCCGGCGTCTCCGCCATTCTTGCCGCCTTCTCCTGCACGGCTCGTTTCTGCTCCTTGACGTCTCTCACCTTCTGGGCAAGAATTTTTGCAACAATAGAGTATATCTTTGCCGTCGCAAATCTTTTATCTACGGCCTCCACAATATTCCACGGCGCATATTCCGTATCCGTCTTAAGAAGCATCTCTTCATTAATCGCCTGATATTTTTCAAACTCCTTATTTCTCTTTCTGTCGTCAGGACCGACCCTCCAAGCAGTTTCCTTAGATGACAGAAGTTTTTTAAACCGCTTCTTCTGCTCCTTTTTATCAATTGTTAAAAAAATCTTGATAAGCACCATACCGTCAGACGTCAATTGCTCCTCGAATGCACAGATAGAATCGTACGCCTTTGCAAGTTCATTTTTCTTTGTCTTTTTATCAAAACGGTCAATCAGCACTTTCCGATACCAGCTGCTGTCATAAATGGCAATGCGTCCCTTCGCAGGCATCTTTGTCCAAAACCTCCACAAGAACGGATGCATCCTTTCTTCCTTTGTTTCTGTCTTTACCGCATGTACTTCAAATCCTCTCGGATCAAGGGCTTTTATTAGTTCGCTGATCTGCACGCCCTTTCCCGCCGCATCATATCCTTCAAATGCTATCATAATCGGTATGCCAAGGTCTTTGCACTCCCTCTGGAGCTTTCCAATCTCCGGCGTCAGCTTAAGCATTTTTTCCTTATACTCATCTTTTTCCAGCGCTTTTGTCAAATCCAGTTTCTCTAACATCTTTTCCCTCCTGTCTGCTATTGTATGCATTGTCTGATTCTTCATTTATTATACACCAAATTACCTGTAAATACATATTTATTTAAAAATGTACTGGCCTTTTTAGCAACTTGTGTTAAGATTGTATTATCTTTATTTTCGGGGGAAATGTTATGTCGTCAGATGTTTTGAATAAAAACGAAATTACAGAAGGAATTATATGGAAGCAACTTCTTATTTTCTTTTTTCCCATTGTTATAGGAACACTGTTTCAGCAGCTTTATAATACTGTCGACGCAGTCATCGTGGGACGCTTTGTCGGAAAAGCGGCCCTGGCAAGCGTGGGCGGCTCCGCCGCGGTCCTTACCTATCAGGTAGTCATGTTTTTTACAAGCCTGGCAAACGGCGCCGCCGTTATTATCTCCCAGTTTTACGGGGCGAAAAATTCAGAACGCCTTCATACGGCGCTCCACACGGCGGCCGCGTTTTCCATAATTGCAAGCATCCTCATCTCCGCCGCAGGTTTCCTTGCCGCACCGGCTCTTTTGTCCATAATGAAGACTCCGGCGGACATTATGCCGGATTCCATCGCCTACCTGCGGATTTATTTTCTCGGAATCACGGCCATGCTTATTTACAATATGGGAGCGGGATTCCAAACGGCCGCTCTACTACCTGATTGTCTGCTGCATCCTTAATATCATCTTAGACATTGTCCTGGTTGTATTTTTTAAAATGGGGATTGCGGGCGCCGCCGCTGCCACCATTATCTCACAGGCAGTAAGCGCTATTTTGGTAGTCAGGGCGCTGATGGTTTCCTATGATTTAATTAAGCTGGTTCCCAAAGATATCCGGATTGATTTTCCGCTTTTAATATCACAGCTGCGCATCGGCCTGCCGGGCGGAATACAGTCCTGCATGTATGGTCTTACCAACATCATCATACAAACCTCAATCAACCAATTTGGAACAGACACAGCCGCCGCATGGGCTGCATTCGGAAAAGTCGACTCTATCTTCTGGGCGGTAAGCGGCGCCTTCGGCATATCGATTACTACCTTTGCAGGACAAAACTACGGTGCGGGAAAGCTTGACAGAATATATAGAAGCGTAAGAGTCTGTCTTGGCATGTCTCTGGCTTTATGCGGTTCCATCCTTGCTGCGCTGCTGGTGTTTGCACACCCGCTGCTCGCTCTTTTCACATCCGATGAAACAGTCATCGACATCGGCGCCTACATGATGCTCAATATTGTGCCAAGCTATGTGATTTTCATTTTTGTAGAAATTTTTACAGGGGCGCTGCGGGGCATCGGAGACGTCATGATTCCTACGCTGATTACTCTGGGCGGCGTATGCTTAGTAAGGCTTCCCTGGATACTGATTGTAACGCCCATCCGAAAAGAGCTTTTCACCATACTGGTGAGCTACCCTATCGCATGGGCGGCTACGGCATTGTTACTGGTTCCATACTATTTTTACAGAAAGAAAAAACTGAATATACGGTGGCGGCAGATATCTTCTTAAATACCGATATCCGGACTTTCTATCTCAATGATTTCAGCAATTGGAATTTTCGTCCCGTCTTCCAAAAACAGGACTCTTTCATACCCGTCTATCCCTATAACCTGTCCGGCGGCTTTCTCATAAGCTCCCCCCGCTTTTCGGCCATCCGGGACAAAGTACGTAATAGCGGCCGATGGATGAATATCCAGCCGGCTTCGTATCACACGGAGCTTTTCATCCAGCGCCGCTTTTGCGCTCTCATCCAGCTCTATTCTTCTTTCTGTCAGACGAGAGGTTTCCTTTACCGCTTCCCCGTGCCCGGTCAATGCTGCAAAGGGTGCAAACTGTGCCGCCCTGTCCTTTGCCGGCATCCCAGGATGCGTCCTTGACACATGATGGGGGAGGTCGATGATATCATCATATCGATGTCTGTCACTTTGGTTAAATTGAATCATCTCTCTTATATTCCCTCCTGTTTTTCTACGCCTTGTGCCCGCCGATTTGGTTGTTCCGGCTAACGGCCGTCGCTCCCTCCGCCAGATTTAATCCTTTCAGAACCGCATTCTTTCCATACCGTTTCTTTATATCCAGCATAGCCTCCTGAAGCTTTCTCTCACGCAGCAGCTTTTCCTTCTCCTCCTCCCGCTCCTTTTTTAAAGCCGCATAATCCGTAAACAAGTCAAGCTGTTCAAAACTCTCCTCTTCCTGCAAAGCGCTTTCTTCCTCTACATGATTTGCGCCGAGGGACAGCCTTCTGACAAGAAACTCCTTATTGACGATCCTGTCATACAATTCAAGAACTGCATCCACGATTAAACCGGCCGAAGACGTCCGGGTTTCAAGGTTCGCCGTTCCATGTGCATGCTTTGGAACCCTGCGTCCATAACGATCCGTCGTGATTTCTCCTTTGTAATTTCCCATTCCGGATGCTGACAGGTTTTCCCTGTCATAGCCGACCGTTAAAACCACCTGATTCGTCGCCAGCCGTTTATCCACCAAATCAAGGGCAAGCATCTCGGCCATCTCTTTGACGACGATTCTGGCTTTTGAAGACGGATAAGGGCACTGCAGCACCTGCCCAGACACAACGCTGTTATCCTTCGGCCTGTATGCTTTTATATCCGCCATTGTACAAGGCTCCCATCCCCATGCATGGTCAATTAAAAGTTCTGCATTGACCCCGAAAAGCCGGTAGAGCAGCTCCTCATTATAATATTCGTCCGGCTTTCCCACAGAGCACCTTGCCACGTCGCCCATCGTAAATATTCCCTGCTCGGAAAGCTTCTGTGCATATCCGGCCCCGATGCGCCAGAAATCCGTAATCGGGCGGTGCGACCATAGAATGCGCCGGTAACTTTTTTCATTCAATGAGGCGATGCGGACTCCGTCCTTATCCGGCGGTATATGCTTTGCCACGATATCCATAGCAACCTTGCACAGATAAAGATTCGTGCCAATGCCCGCAGTGGCGGTGATTCCGGTAGCAGAGTGAATTTCCCTCATAATTTGCCCCGCCAGCTCTCTGGGGGACATGCGGTAGGTGTTCAGATAATCCGTAACATCCATCATAATCTCATCGATGGAATATACATGACAGTCTTCCGGCGCGATATATTTCAAATAGATCTCATATATCTTCGTACTGTATTCTATATAATGCGCCATTCTGGGCGGTGCGACAAGATAATCAAGCGCTTTCTCCGGCGAGGCTTTAAGCTCCAGGTCGTCATAAGAAGCCCCTTTAAGCTCTCTGCCCGGCGCCGACGCCTGCCTCTTGGCATTCACTTCCCTCACCTTCTGTATGACCTCAAACAGCCTTGCCCGCCCTGAAATACCATGAGCCTTTAACGACGGGGACACAGCCAGACAGATCGTCTTTTCCGTGCGTTCAAGGTCAGCCACGACAAGATTCGTCGTCATCGGGTCGAGTCCTCTCTCCACACATTCCACAGACGCATAAAACGACTTTAAATCAATCGCTATATATTTACGGTTTTCCTGCTTCATAACATCCTCAAAATCTCCTTGCCCTTCTGTTTAAAATGCCCGTAACACTGGATTCTGATACCTGTTTCTTAAATGCAGGCTATCCTGCTTCCTGCCATTTTATATCAATACTTTCCTGCCAATGAAAAAAAACGCCCCCAATATCAAAGCTATGGTTATTATCCAGGAAAACGGATATACCCAAAACAACACCGCCAGTGACGGTTTCCATGCAAACACCGTATAAATCCAGATTATTCTTACCACACAGGAACCAAACATCGTCAGCACTGCCGGAGTCATAGAATAACCCATGCCCCGCAGCACTCCTCCCGTCACTTCATAAAGCGGAGGCATGAAACTGAATATCTGGATATGCATCATCCTGACGGCTCCAAAACTGACGGCCGCCGCATCCGCCGCAAAAATACTCAGGAAAAAATTATGCCCTGCCACAAACACGATACTTAAAAAACCCGTTCCGAGCACACCTAACACGGCACTGATGCGCCAAACCTTTTTACACCGGCCATACCGCCCCGCCCCGTAATTCTGGCTTGTAAACGTAACTGCCGCCTGCGTAAAGGCGCTGGTGACAAAATATGTAAAAAATTCATAATTCAGCGCTGCCGCAGAGCCGGCGATAGCGTCTGTACCAAATCCGTTGATTGCAGACTGTATGCATACGTTGGAAAAAGAAAATACCATCCCCTGTAATCCCGCCGGCGCACCGATTTTTATAATCTTTACTATTTCCTCCCGACAAAGATTCAGCTTTCTCAAATCTAAGCGGATGGCTCCTTTGCTCCTTGTAAGAAAAAGAAGTATCATCCCCGCGCTGACACCGTTTGCCGTCACCGTGGCGACTGCCACTCCCACAACGCTCAGCTGGAAAACAATGACAAGCAAAAGATTCAACGCTACATTGATGACGCCGGACACAATCAGGCAGTATAATGGCTTTTGAGTGTCTCCGACGCTTCTTAAAACGGCGGACCCAAAATTATACAGCATAAAAAACGGCATACCGCCAAAATAAATCTTAAGGTACACGGCTGCCAGCGGAAGCACCTCGGACGGAGTATTCATAAGCTTAAGAAGCGGCTCCGCCGCCATATTCCCCAAAAATGCGAGGATGACGCCGCAGATGAGAGCCATCGAAATAACCGTATGGACCGTCCTTTGTATCTTTTCCGTCCGTCCTTCCCCGATATACCGCGCAATCACCACATTTGCACCTACCGAGAAACCTACGAACAGGTTCACCAGAAGGTTAATGACCGAACTGTTGCCACCCACCGCCGCCAACGCCTGATTGCCCGCAAATCTTCCTACCACGGCCACATCCGCCGCATTAAACAGCTGCTGCAAAATACTGCTGGCCGCCAGCGGCAAGGCAAACAAAACAATTTTTCCTGTTAAAGGACCGTTCAGCATATCCATCTGCCCGGTCCTGACTTTTTTGATTTCTTCCATCTCTTCTCCTGTAAATAGCATAAAATTTCTAAGCTATCATCTACATCGTATTATTTAATCAGCGCTAAACATTGTTCTTATTATTTATTGTATACAACCATTGTCCACAATGCAATCAATATTTAAAGATTAACAGCATTCGAAAAATTGTTCCAATCTTTTTATATGTTTTTCTGTTTTCGATATTCCCGCGGAGTACAACCGAAATTTTTGATAAACAATTTCGAAAAATAACTTAAGTGGTTAAACCCACAGCTAAAAGCAATCTCTGTAATGCTTTTTTCAGTATTCCGAAGCAGACGGCAGCTTGTTTTGAGCCTGAACGTATTCAAGAAATCCACCGGAGACTGCTGCAAATAGTGTTTGAAAAGAAGGCAGCATTTACTGCGGCTTACGTTTCCCGAAGCCGCAATCTCATTCAATGATATTGGCTCTGCATAGTGTTGGTAAATAAATGACACCATATTTTTTTGAATTTCCAAATCACTGTTACTATCACTCTTGCCGTCTTGAACAACAAATTCCCTGCATTGCAATAAACTGCCCCATAACTGAAACATAACTGCAACAACCTGCATTTCATATGCGTCTGCCGCTTTTTCCTTTATACAACGGATTTGTTCAAGATACTCTGCTATTTCCTGTCCTTTTGTCTGCCTTGAATGAAAATGCAGATATTCACAATCAGCATTTTCAATAACCGGAGCAACATATTTTTGCAATAAAGTTTTATTGCTGCCAAATAAAGACGGGTGGAACAAAATGCATAAAAAGCGGCAGTCCTGTTCTTTATATGAATAGCCATAGTGCATTTGACGGGCATTTACCATAAGGGAATCCTTTTCATTCAGAAGAATCCTTTTACCGTTGATGTAATAGCACATTTCCCCCGACAGAATATAAATCCATTCAATATCATCGTGCCAATGACAGGGCGCGCTCATTCCGGGATAAACCGCTAAATCAGCGGTACGGATATACAGCGGAATCCCCGTATGCTCATAATGGACAATTTCAGAAAAATCCTGCATGATTTCAATCTCAGCCGTTTCCATATTTCCATCCTCTCAAAAATACGATATTTATACTTTTTAGCGACAATTCTGTTAGAAACCGCAAAAAGCAAACACTATAATTATAACAAAATACAGCAAAAAAACATTCGTTTTAAATTTATTTTTCACAGCCCTTACAATCGGCACTAAGGTTTTAGCAGTTCAGCGTTGGAGAAACAAGGAAGAACTTAGAAACATAAAACTTCGGGGAAACGAAG
>CAJTUQ010000072.1:0-2264 GCA_910579335.1 uncultured Dorea sp.
CATAGCTTTCATTGACAAGCAGAAGCGAATGAGCGCCGTATATCTTTTCAACCTGCGCCGTATACCTGTTCAGTATATTTTTAACGGCCTCCGCTGTCTTCTCGGCAGTCTCTTTATCAATCCCTCTCACCGTCACGCAAAGCACCGGGTTCGCATTTTCGGCGGAAATCACATTGACACTGCTTTTCAGGCGGTTCCCTCCATTCCGGAAAGTAAGCATGTCAGTCACGTCATTCGGAGTAAGCGTGTCCCCGGAAGCCTCCACAATCTCAGCAGCAGCCTGCGCACTCGTACAGGAATCACTATAAGCATGCACCAGCTCCGAAGCATGCTCGTCCGATTTGATATAATACTGCAGCACGACGCGGTCCACATTATAACTGTCTATCCGCATAGCGGCCGCTTTCTCGGCATATTCGTTCTTCGTCTTTAACCCGTCAATTAAATTGACTGCCGTCTCTACGCTCGTTTTATCCTCCTTGGGAAGCTGCTTTATTTTCATTGCGATATCTTTCATGGTAACCTTGCTGCTTTCCATGCTTTCCTTTACCGCCTGCAGCGTCCGGATGTCTTTGACGTACTTCAGTCCCCCGATTAAAATGGCAGACAGAACCATGCATACGATGATGCGCCTCCAATGAATCAGTATGCTCCAAACACAATCCATAATACACAGTTCTTTTTCATCCTGCTGGTAATTCATCTTTCCTAATCTCCTTGTTATTTATTTTGCCCCGTCATTTTGCAAAACGACCCATATTGTCTTAAACAATATTTTAATATCAAGCCCAAGGCTCCATTCCGTAATGTACTTGGTATCAAGCGCAACGATTTCCTCAAAATCCGTAATGTTGCTGCGGCCGCTCACCTGCCACAGCCCCGTTATGCCCGGCTTTGTGACAAGTCTTTTTTTATGATGGTCGTCATACTGCTCATATTCCTCCAGCGTAGGCGGCCGAGTCCCTACAAGGCTCATATCGCCTTTGAGCACATTCCAGAACTGCGGAAATTCATCCAGAGAACTGTTCCTGATAAAATGCCCGATTCCTTTTATGATTCGGGGATCATTCTCCATCTTAAACATGAGACCCTGCATTTCATTCTGCTTCATCAGTTCCTTCTTGCGCTCCTCCGCATCCATATACATAGACCGGAATTTATAGATTCTGAATCTTCTTCCGTTTTTTCCGATACGGATCTGTGAGAAGAAAATCGGGCCGGGGCTTTTTATATAAATAACAGGGCCCAGAACCACTATCAGAATGCCGGTAATCGCAAGTCCCACAATTCCCCCCGCGATATCCATGCATCTTTTCAAAAAAAGCTGTCTGGCGGAAGCCATGCCGATGGACGTCGTCAGCACCGTGTAGCCGGAAAACTCTTCAACGACAGTCTTTTCGCTGATCGGCGGCGTCTCTGCAATGATTTTATGGATAGTCAGCCCCATGTTTACGCATGTATCAAGGATATTTTTAATATTTGCAGATTCATGCTGATAGTACAGAAGAATCTCATCCACAACATTCGCAGCCATAAAATCACGCGGAATATCCGCATAGCCGATTACCTTGACACCCCTAATCATATCTCCCGTACGATTCCTGTCAGTAATGACAATCCCGCAGATCTTATAATCCTTATATCTGTTTTTTATGCTGTTCTGCAAAACCTTCCCGACCTTGTCCTCCTCACAGACCAGAACGATAGACCGGTAATTTCTTTTGTTTTCCAGACGTCTCCTGACAAATCTTTTTAAGATTATTCTTTCCGCATACAGCGCAAATATTCCGATTCCCCATGTCAATAAAAATACTGTCCTGGAAAACTGCACGGATATCTTCCCGATAAACATATAGGCAAAGGCTATCAGTATAATATAAGTAACATACTTGACAACCTGTACCAGCTCGTCCATATGGTCTCTCCGCACGATTCCCCGATAGCTTTTCTGCACCACGACCACACACATTTGAATCAAAAACAGGACACCGCTCATCTGGCGGTATATATCATTCATATACAGCCAGACAAATCCGTGTCTGATAATATACGATACTGCAAACACTGCCTGCAGTACAACCATATCTGCAACCAAAAAATCCAAATGCTTAAAAAAGCTGCCTCTTCCTCTCTTATACACCCTGTATATCTCCTTACGCTCTTTTGTTACTTATTATTCTTAATAATCACAGCACCTTCCACATCTTTATTCAGACTCCATACGAGATCTAGAACATTCTTAATCTTACTATATCGTGATTTTC
>CAJTUQ010000072.1:2289-14912 GCA_910579335.1 uncultured Dorea sp.
ATCTTGACAGATATTCCTTTTTCTTCAAGCTCCTGCCTTAGTCTATCTATGACTTGAGAGGCAAGCTGCTCTTTCTCACTGCCGGTTAGCATGATACGGCCATCGTCTTCGGCAGACGCCGAAAGCTTTTCGGCGGTCAAGGCTAACCTGTCAGTGTCCCCCGCTGATAAGACATCTATCACTTTGACGCCGTACATATCCTGCAAATCATCGACCGAAACCAGCTTAAAAGAAAACATGTATTTTAAAATACAGCACGCAATATATATGCAGAGGAAAAGCAGCATCCGCTTTACGGCATAAGCGCCTGCCTTGTATACTCTGTTATCTTTTTTTCCCTCTTGGCCGCCGGCGCTCTCTTTATAGAACTTCTGCCCGGATTCATACTTGTCCATCCAGTTCAGAGGTCTTGCCGCTTCCAGATATTCTCTGGCACTATCCGGCAGTTCGCTCCAGCTTGTTTCAATCTGCTTCTGAATCTCACAAAGCTTATTGTACTGCGCCGCCTGCGTATCAAAAAGCTCCATATCTGACACGACGGCAGTATATTCCGAATCAACCTTAACATTTAAATCCTTATAATTCTTTAATATTTCACGGTTCCGCTCCTGCAGATAATTTTTTACGGCTTCCCGCATCCCCTGCGCCATTCCCGCATCCGGCGCACTTACAGTGATAAGCAGTATCCCTTGAGGGCCTGCCTTTGCATGAATCAATTCCCGGATATATTTTTCATCCGTCTCCAGTGAAAGAAAGGTTTTCATATATTCATAGATCTCTGCGCCGTCAAAAACATCCTGATAAGCTTTTGCCCCCTGCTCCATCCGGCTCTCCATTAATTCCAAAGCGGTATCTTCGGATGCCAGGAACTGATATTTTATACATGCCGTCTGCTTTTCATGTGGATTTATACGCATGAGGATCGAACGGTCATTGTATTCTTTCTGTTTTGCAGCCATCTTTTCCAGATATAATATCGTATCTACCTTGATTAGCTCCATCCCCGAAATATTTATCTCAATCTTGGCAGCCGGTTTCTTTTCCAATGATGATTTGTAACTTTTATTGGCTTTGTAAAGCCCGATGCCGCCGAATAAAATTCCTGCCGCAAAAGCGATCACGACCAGTCTCTTCCACTGCCCTGCAATATAACTCAACATATCATCCAGATGAATGATTCTCTCACTATGTTTCTTCATCCTCTTCCTCCGGTACCGGATTCAGCAGTCCGCCCATCTTCAGTAAAAAGGGGTGAAATGCCAAAACACATAATTCTGCATCAACCATTGCAAATATATACAAAAAGAACAGGGAAACGCAAAGCGCCTGTTCCTGGCGCTCTATCGCCTTTTTCCCAATATACAGCATCCCCGCCAGCAAAAGTATCGCAACTATCATTCCGTAATTCAACATGTATTTCAAAAAAGAACAGTCTACATAATTGTAGGTAAGAAGCGGATTTTTCCTGACGCTGCCCTGTCCTATCCAGCGGATATGCTGCCCAAACAATGTAAAACCGTACTGCCGGATTGCCTCATGGCCCAAATACAGCCTGCCGCTTAACAGTTCATTGAGCTTTGCATAAACAGGTACGCCCGGATTATAAAACGCCTGTGCAGCCACAGAGAGAACCGCTGTCAATATTCCGCCATACTGAAATATCATCTTACTGATAAAGTCTTTCCTGACACCTGCCGAAAAATGTGTCCATACATAAAAACAAAGCAGGAACGGCATCACAATGAACAAATCTATTCTCGTATTATTATATGAATACAACCAAAGACTGGCCGCCCCCAATACGCCCGCCTCGAAAAACGTGATTTTTTTACGTATACACGAATATACCATCGTAATAAACAGCATAAGATGACTTGCGAAGGTGCAGTATGTGAACCCAAGGTCATACCTGTGCCGCACTCCCTCGTCCCATACATGATTCGGGATAATGCCGCTAAGCGACAGCCCGACCGTAACCACAAGCACAAGTACGTCCACGGCTAAAGTGACTTTCAATATATCATCAAAATCCACGCTGGATGCACTGAAAATAAATATACAGAGCATAAACAGCATGACCGATCTGTCTCTCACAAAATATTCGACAGCGCCGACAAAAAATACAACCGCCAGACCCAGAAAATTCCGAAATCTGTATACTCTGCCATCAAAGAATTTCATTGCCAGCAATATATATACCAGCCATTTTGTATATGCAAGCACATCGCTCATCGACAGACTATCAGGCAGCAGCTCTTTTATATAGGTATATCTCAAAAGAGCTACTGTTATCCACACCGCATATGCAATTAAAAATAGTAGATTGCTTCGTGTATACTTCGTCTTCATTTTGCAATATTTTCAATATTCTTTCCCTTATTTTTCCTGCGCCGTCTGGATATTATAACATATAAAGCACAAGATTTCTACAATATCTTTGAAATCAACCGATTACAAACACAAAATACGGTAATGTTATAACCCCAGCAGTCTCTTTCCATTCTTATACAGCATATCTTCCCTCTCTTCCTCAGAAACCGGCATTTTTCGCATTATATCCACAAACCTTTTCTGGCCTGCCCACGGGCTGTCCGTACCGAACAGGATTCTCTTGCTGCCATGTTTTTTCACAATTCTTAAAAATTGCTCCGTATCCATAGACTCGAAAATAACGCCCGTATCAAAATATACGTCCTTGCCGGCCAGAAGCCTCTCCACATCATCCCACTGCCGGTTTCCGCCGAGATGGGCCAGCACAAGCTTCTTTGGCCGGACCTCATCGACTATCTCCGCCGCCATCTGAGGCGTACAGTGGATATCGTCCGGGCATTTCGGGTCCAGGCCGGCATGCACACTGATAATCAAATCTAATTCTGCGGCGTATGAGACTACCCGCTTATAACGGATATCATTAAAATACATGTCCTGATAATCCGGATGAAGCTTGATTCCCTTCATCCCCATCGCCTGAATCTCCTTAAGCTCCGCTTTATAATCAGGAGAAGCCGGGTGTACGCTCCCAAAGGAAATGATTTCTCCTTCCAGGTACCGGGATGCAAAATCATTAATCGTACGAAACTGCGACGGCTTCGTCGCTATGGGAAGCACAACGCTGCAGTCAATTCCCGCTTCCCTCGACGATTTAAGAAGCCCTTCGTACGTCCCGTCCGTATCGGGCTTTTTATGGACGCACTCAGAAAGCTTCTTCACCGTCCTCTCCGCAATTATATGCGGGAACATATGTGTATGAAAATCAATAATCATTGCCTTAACGTCCTCTCATATTTTTATAACAGTACCCGATAATATCCCTCCGGGTGATAATTCCGATAAATTGTCCTCTGTCATCCACCACGGGAACAAAATTCTGCTCCATTGCGCGTTCGATTAAATCTTCCATCTTGGAGGTTCCCATCACACATTGATAATCGTTTCTCCGCTCGATTTTCATAACGCTGATATCCTCGGCAGCTTTCATATTCATCTTATTTTCTTTTTTCAACCCCCACAGAAGGTCGCCTTCCGTAATTGTCCCCCTGTACTTCCCGTCCCTGTCAAGAATCGGGACACAGGAATATTTATGGTATTCCATAACCTCCATTGCCTGTCTCACTGTGTGATAGTCATAAATATAAGCCAGCTCGCTTTTTGGCTTCAGAAAAAATAAAATATTCATAGGGCACCTCACAATTGCGTCGTCACAAAAATATCGTAAATTGCTTTTATTGCTTCCTCAAAATCATGGTTCCGGACTCCGATGATAATATTCAGCTCGCTTGAACCCTGGTCTATCATTTTGACATTAACATTGGCGTGGGACAATGCGGAAAAAATGCGCCCTGACGTTCCCCTTGTGGCCTTCATGCCCCGCCCTACGACCGCCACAAGCGCAATATCCGATTCCAATTCAAGAAAATCCGGTTCCACGGCCCGATGAATGCCGGCAATTACCTTTTGCTCCTTCTCTTGAAATTCATCCTGGTGAATAACAATCGTCATAGTATCTATCCCTGACGGCATATGCTCAATAGAAACGCCGTTTTGTTCAAATACCTCAAGTACCTTTTTGCAGAATCCCACCTGCGCATTCATCATGGCCTTTTCGACAGTAACCGAAGCAAAATCTTTCTTTCCGGTCACTCCCGTAATAATAAACCGGGGTTTCTGGCAGGTAGCCTCTACAATAAGCGTACCCTTGTCCTCCGGCCGGTTTGTATTGCGTATATTGATAGGGATTCCAGCTTTTTTCACCGGAAATATCGCATCCTCATGGAGCACCGTCGCTCCCATATAGGATAATTCCCGAAGTTCCCTATAGGTAATCACGTCAATGGGCTTCGCGTTCGGAATAATTCTTGGGTCGGCAATGAGGAATCCTGATACATCCGTCCAGTTTTCATAGGTGTCGGCCTGCACCGCTCTCGCCACGATAGAGCCTGTAATATCAGAGCCGCCGCGTGAGAACGTCTTCACCCGTCCATTGGGCATGGCACCGTAAAATCCCGGAATAACCGCACATTCAACCCCCTTAAGGCGCTCGCTCAATCGTTCATTCGTAATTTCAGAAGCAAATTCTCCATTCTCGTCAAAACAGATGACCTCCGCCGCATCAATAAAGGTGTATCCCAAATATTCTGCCATGATAATACCATTTAAATATTCTCCCCTGGATGCCGCATAATCTCTTCCGATTTTTTTACAGAAATTCTCCCGGATTACCTTAAATTCACTGTCCAGGGACAATTCAAGATTCAGCCCGTCTATGATTTCATTATACCTCTGCTCAATCTTAGAGAGGATCTCCTCAAAATCCTGCTCCCTGTCATCATCCAAAATAGCCTGCTTATAGCACTGGTACAGCATGTCTGTCACCTTCACGTCATCCGGATTCCTCTTACCCGGCGCTGAGGGGATTACATAGCGCCTCGCGCTGTCGTTGCGGATAATAGAGCCGGCCTTGCGAAACTGCTCTGCGCTTGCCAGCGAACTTCCTCCAAACTTAACTACCTTCTTCATCGTACAAGTATTCCTCCAATATTAACTCGCATCTTTTTTCTCAATCTTTTATATAGTACAACTTTTTTCCAATATCTGCAACGGGATATCTGTATGAAATAAGACGGCCTGCATCCCGGCCTTTCGTGCACCCTCCACATTCTCTATGCGATCATCAAAAAAAATGCATTTTTCAGGAGTGAGACGATAACGGTTAAGAAGCACCTTATATATCCTTTCATCCGGCTTCATGCATTTTTCTTCCCACGAAAATATCCCGCCGTCAAAATATCCTAGAAAATCAAGACGCTCCTTTGACTGACGGTACATTTCCTCTGAATAATTCGACAAAAAGTATAGTCTCTTCTTCTGCTGCTTCAATCTCATCGTCCAGGGCTTCGTATATTCATAAGGAACGATGGACCCTCCAAAATTCTCAAAGGCAAGCCGGATTTGTCTTTCATAAGCAGGGTCATTGGCAATAAACAGGGAAAGCCATTGGGACGTCGTAACAAGCCCCGAATCGCCCGCATCCCAATCCTCGCTCCGAAATGTCGCATCGGCGACATGCTCGTAGGTCTCTTCGTCAAATTCAAGAGAATGCAGATAATCCTCCCATGCAAATTCAATCAGCACATTGCCGATATCAAAAATAACTGCCTCCGCATCATCCAGCATCTTTTGTATTTTATCAATATTCATATTCCGTCACCTCGCACGATTACATCTGCAAACTCTGCTCCCGACACTTTTTTTAAATCTTTTGGGGAAAGCTTTATCTGCATCCCGACCTTTCCGCCGCTTACATATATATAGGGAAGTGCGGCGGCATCTTTTTGCATCACTGTGGGATATTGCTTTTTCATCCCGATAGCCGTGCAGCCTCCCCGCACATATCCGCTCACCTTTGTCAACTCTTTTAAAGGCAGCATGGACAGAGATTTTTCGCCCACCGCTTTTGCGGCTTTCTTAAAATCAATCTCCTCCTCAATGGGAATGACAAAGACATAATATCCGCCGGTTTTTGCAGCAGTTATCAATGTTTTATATACCAGATGATGCTCATATCCCAGCATATCCGCTACCTGAATGCCGTCCGTAAATTCTTTGCATTCATAAGTTTCATATTCGTAATGAATATTCTGCCTGTCCAGTATACGCATGGCATTTGTTTTTATTTCCTTCTTCCCCATATCCACTCCTTATTTTCTTTAACTATGCAAAAACATGTCACACAATCTCTTTCCCAAGACTCTCAAGGCTCACAAGTCCCGCACCTTTCACATGCGCTTCCCTGGAATCCTCAGAAAACTCCTGATTTCTCGCATACACGTCCTTTCTGTGGAAATGCAGGGGATATTCTTCTGCCGCATCGCCCATAAAGTCAAGAAACGCTTCCATCACAAGATTTGGCTTCAGGTTATTCTCACTTCCGGCAGCAAGAAACAACCTGACATCCTCGTCCGTAACCTGCATGTCATAAATCATAGGTTTAATATCTACTTCCTTTTCACTTCGTTTCGTCGCTTTTAAAACAAGAATCTCATCCTGAGCAAGAAACTGTTCGGCCTGCTCTCTCCACTTTTTCGGAATCCTTCTTACGGCATCGAAAGATTTTCCTGATTCAAGGAGCACAGCCTTGTATTCCGCCGCTGCGGTAATGGTCATACCGCTGTACTTTTTATCTTCCGGTATTTCTACAAACCCCACGATGTCTATCCCCTCTGCCATCACCGCATTCATCTGCGCTATCGCGCGCTTCGATGCAATCGGCTCTGTCAGTTCGATATCAAAATATTCTCCGTCACTTGTCACGCCGACGCCCAGCGGCTGCGCAAAGGACATGATCATATGGGGGCTGTATCCGCCTGTAAATGCGATAGGGATATCCCCTCGCCGCATAACCTTCTGAAAATACCGCATCACGTCCAAATGGCCGATAAACCGCATGACTCCGTATTTCCTGAATTTAACCCTTGCTTTCAATACAGACACCTCCTCCAAACTTCGCCGCACCGCAGCCCGAACATTTTTCCCGGCAGTTCTCCGTTATTTCCCCTTTTTTCGCCTTCTCCCACTCGCGTATAAGAAATTCCTTCGTCACCCCGATATCAATAAAATCCCACGGCAGCAGTTCCGATATGCTTCGCTCTCTTTCATTATAAAAGGCAATATCAATGCCCGTATTCTCAAAGGCCTTCATCCATTTCTCATTATCAAAAACTTCTGTCCACGCATCATAGAGGCACCCCAGCCGATAAGCCTCCTCAATCACTTTCCCGCACCTGCGGTCGCCCCTTGCAAAGACGCCCTCTAACACCGTTATCTCCGCATCATGCCAATGATACTTAAGGCTTTTTCGGTTAAGCTGTTTGTGAAACGCATGCTTTACAATTGCCGCACGGGATATATACTCTTCGTTGCTGTACATGCCCGCCCATTGGAACGGAGTAAAAGGTTTGGGAATGAAAAACGACGTACTTGTCGTAATCTGGCATTTTCCGTTCCTTTGTCCCTTCGGAATCTCATAATATCTCTCGGCAATCTTTTCCGCAAGCTCAGGAATAGCCACCATGTCTTCTTCCGTCTCCGTAGGAAGGCCCAGCATAAAATATAGCTTTACTTTATTCCATCCGCCTTCAAAAGCCTGTCCTGCCCCCTCTAAGATATCTTCCTGCGTAAGTCCTTTATTAATTACATTTCTCAGCCGCTGGGAGCCTGCCTCCGGCGCAAACGTCAGGCTGCTCTTTCTCACATCCTGAACCTGCTCCATCACATCCAATGAGAACGCATCGATACGAAGAGAGGGAAGGGAGATATTGATGCCCTTCCCTCTAAATTCCTCTATCAAAAAAGTCACCAATTCTTTTAGACTGCTGTAATCGCTGGAGCTTAAAGAGCTTAAAGAAATCTCCTCATGACCTGTATTTTTCAGCATCTGATATGCATACTCTTTTAACCGCTCCACCTCCCGCTCTCTGGTAGGACGGTAGAGCATCCCCGCCTGGCAGAACCGGCAGCCCCGTATACAGCCCCGCTGAATTTCAAGCACAACCCTGTCCTGCGTTACCTTGATAAAAGGAACCACGGGCTTTTGGGGATAGTAAGTATCCGTCAGCTTCTGCACCATCTGTTTTTTCACGGTTCTTGGCGCACGCGGATGATTCGGAGTAAAGGAAGCCAGCGTTTTGTCCTCATTATATGTCACGTCATAGAGAGAAGGAACATAAATTCCTTCAATCTGTGCGGCCTTTTCGAGAAAATCGCGCCTGCTGCCGCCATCCGCCCGATTTTCTTTATATAAGTCAAGAAGCTGTCGATAGGAAGTTTCGCCCTCCCCGATATAGAACATGTCAAAAAATTCTGCAAGAGGCTCCGGATTATAAGCACACGGCCCTCCCCCGATAACAATCGGCTCATCGGCAAGTCTTTCTTCCGCCTTTAGCGGAATCCCGGCAAGATCCAGCACCTGTAAAACATTTGTATAGCACATCTCATACTGAAGCGTGATTCCAAGAAAATCAAAGTCCCTCACCGGCTCCTGTGATTCCAAGGCAAAAAGCGGTATTTTTTCCTCACGCATAATTTTATCAAGGTCTATCCACGGAGAATACACCCTCTCGCACCACACATCCTCCCACTGGTTAAACATATCATAAAGAATCTGAATACCCAGATGGGACATTCCTATCTCATACACGTCAGGAAAACACATGGCAAAACGGATATCGATGCCTTCCTTTTCCTTCATAACACTGTTCACTTCATTGCCGATATAGCGTGCCGGCTTCTCGATTTTTAATAATATTTCATCATTTAAAGCTAGTTTTCGCATTGATTGACCTCCACATTCCTCGAATCATTAAAAGGGCAGCACCTATTCCGGCTGCAAAATAAGTACTGCCTTTTTTCATTAACCAAAGCCCGCATGAATACAAAACAGAAAACTAGTTTATATGTTCTGATTTGGATGCCTGTGAAAAAGAAATAACTGCTTCGTTTCTCTTCATAAACAGCAGGCCGAAAGACCCCTGGCCGCAATTGCTTGCAATCGCGGACGATGCTTTCTGCAGATACACCCTTTCAAAAGGACAATACTGCCGTACCAGTTTCTCAATGTACCGGAGTTTTTCCTCATCCAGCCCGGCATAGGTAATAAAAAGGATGCGCCGGTCAATATTTCTTGTATCTTTCAGCACCCTCCGCACATATTTTTTCGCCGCATGCGGAAAATTCCCCAGTTCCATGCTTCCAACCACCATCTTGCTTTTCCGCAGCACAATAATCGGGTGCAGAAGCAATGCATCACAGAGAATCTGTATCTTCTTCGATATCAGTCCGGCTTTGCACATTCTGTGCGTACTATTGATAATAAAAGCCGAAGATATGTAATTTCTAAGACTATTCACGGTTTTAATGATTTCTTCCTTTGAAGCATGGTGCTCGGCCATATATGCGGCATACAAAACAATTAAGCCTAAGCTGCTGGAAAGATGCCCGGAATCAATTACCGTGACATTATCAAAGGATTTCGCCGCCTCAAGAGCGTGAAAATAGCCGTCGCTTGCATGTTTCGCCATCGTAATATGGAGTACGTTCTGCGCTTCCGTCAGCTTCTCCGCAAAAAACTTCTCGTAATCCTCCACTTCCGGCGGCTGGGAAAAGCCATCCTCCCCTTCCTCCACATGATACAAAAGTTCGTCCGCAGTCAGCTCCAGCTCATCCAGAAAACGTCCCTTCTCTGTGCAGACATAATAAGGACATACCGATAGGTTAAATTCCTTTTTCAGCGACTCCGGAAGGTCGCATACGCTGTCTGTCGACACCATGAGCGACAGTCTTTTCGCCTGCTCAAAAATCAGGATATCCCTTCCTATTTCAGATTGGCCGGCCTCCTCATTCATTTTCACCAGTTCTTTTGGCAGGATACTCATTACAGCCGCTTCAAGCAGCGCGCCGCTGACCGGCTTTGCCAGATAACCGCCAAATCCCTCCTTCCGGTAGAGCAGTTGATTATCACTTCCCGCATTGGCTGTCAAGGCAATTACCGGCGTATCCTGGCACAATCCTCCCGGCTGCGTGCGCAATCTGTGAAAACACTGGATACCATCCATCTCAGGCATAAGATGATCCATCAAAATACAGTCGTAATGCTGTTTTTGCGTCAGCTGCAGACATTCGGCGCCGCTTAACGCCGTATCTATCTGGACCTTTGTCTCGGCCAGCAGCTTTTTCACTACTACCAGATTCATTTCATTGTCATCGACTACGAGCACATGTGCGTCCGGTGCCTCGAAGCTCTGCTTATATTGCTCTTCCTCATGGACTCTTGCGCGGGAAGTCAGTGTAAATGTCCCCAGCTCGCTATTGTCTATAATGTCCTGCTCCAGCATGACTACAAACTTGGAACCCTTCGTATAAACGCTGTTGACACTGATTTCACCGCCCATCAGCACCACTAACTGCTTCACGATACTCAGCCCCAGCCCGGTTCCTTCGATATGGCGGTTCTTTTCTTCGTCAACCCGCCGGAATGCATTGAAAATATAAGGGATATTTTCTTTTTTTACTCCCTGCCCCGTATCTTCCACGGTATACCAGACGCGGACTTTATTAAGAGCCAGGCGTTCACAACGGACAGAAAGCGTAACAGAACCTTCCTTCGTATATTTCACAGCATTATTAAGCAGATTAATTAAAACCTGTTTGATTCGGATTTCATCTCCGCACAGCATGCTCGGAATGGAAGGATCTACCTGCAATTTAAACTCCAGGCCCTTTTCCTTCGCTTTAATCCAAATCATATTAACAATTTCAGAAAAAAGGGCTCCTGTCTCATAAGATACATTCACAATCTCCATCTTTCCGGATTTGATTTTAGACAAGTCCAGAATATCGTTTATCAATGTCAGCAGCATCCTGCTGGCACCTTGAATATTTCTTGCATTTTCCGCTATATCTTCCGGCACGTCCCCCCGGAGGATAATCTCGTTCAAACCAATAATCGAATTAATAGGCGTGCGTATCTCATGGCTCATACTGGAAAAGAAATGATTTTCCGCCTCATTCAGCTCCTCTATTTCCTTCTTCTGCCGTATGGAAAGCTCATTTTCCTTCTCATACAGTCTCTTTAAAAACAAAAGCAGTATGCTGGAGAGCATTCCTACCAAGATTACAGAATTTGCAGAATCGAAAAATGAACGCTCCTGCGTATTATGCGCAGCATATTCCGGAAAACGAAAAGCAACGTAATAGCATAACTCCGTCTCCGCCATACAGAGCAGATAAAACACGACTTTCCTCCTGCCCTCAAGAGTAATGCTGATATAAATAAAATAAATGACCAGCCATTCCGGCACTCCGCTGTAAAACCCTCCTGCCGAAAAGAAACTCAACGGGAAAAGCACCAGGATTAATGCGGCAATCGCGGTAGCTCCTGCGTTAATACAATTTTTTTCAATGCTGACCTTCACGACAACCGCCATAAAAACAATACTCAGCGCCAATATAAGCCAATTCGCCGCGCTCTTTCCCATCGGCAGCACAAACACTGCCGCAATCATACAGCCGCCGGCAGCGATGCAAAACAAACGCTCCCGCAGACTGGCTTTAGGGTCAAAGATGGTTTTAAACCATTTCTTTATCACGCAAGGTCTCCTCCTCTCAAGACACAGAAAGTTCTATAATCCGGCAATGCCCGCGCACACCTCGTCATACATGCGCAAAAGCTCCGGGTGATTCTCCCTGATAAATTCCACATCCTCTTTCTTTCCCGCGCGCTCCAGCGCTTTCGCATGTTCGGAAAGACGTTCTGCCCCGATCGTCAGCGACGTACTTTTCAACGCATGGACCTTCACCGCATAATCCGCCCAGTTGCAGGCATCGTACAGAGAAATAATCTCTCTTCTCTTATCTGCGCTTTGGCCATAGAACATCCGTAACATCTCCAGATAAAAATCCTCGTCTCCGCAGCAGTAATCCAGCCCGATTTTCGCATTAATGCCCACTTCTGCAAAAACGTCAAAAGGATTAAACGGCTGCTCTTTTTCCTCCGGAGGGTTGTCCTCGGCTACAGGCTCCGCACTGTAGCGTATACAGTTCTTCGGCAGCACCCTTCGAAGTACCCGCTCCAGAACGGCTCTCTCAATCGGTTTCGGTATAAATTCCGTAAATCCTTCATTCCGGAACATTTCCCTCGCACCGCTGATGGTGTTTGCAGTCAGCGCCACCACCGGCAGTTCCTGATATATTCCATTATTCAGCTGGCGGATACGCCTTAATGTCTCCACGCCGTCAAACCCCGGCATCATATGATCAAGGAAAATAATGTCATAAGATGTTTCACTGCATAATTTTATTGCCTCTTTTCCGCTGAGACAGGTATCCACCTGTATGCCGTAGCTTCCCAGAACGCCTTTTGCAACTACAAGATTCATCTCCTCATCATCAACGGCAAGCGCACGCACATCTACACAGTAATACGGTCTTCTTCCCGCATTCTGCGCCTCCTCAAATCCGTTCTCCTTTACGGCGCCGTTTAACAGGTTTACAACGGAAAGTGCAAAAAACGGCTTACGAATCATAAGCAGCCTGCTGTCGCTGCTTAGTACATAATCCCTTTCCGCAAT
>CAJTUQ010000073.1:0-258 GCA_910579335.1 uncultured Dorea sp.
CAGGAACAATTAGCAGAGAAGGTAGGAATATCAACCACGCATATGAGCCATATTGAAACCGGAAACACAAAATTAAGCCTTCCGGTTTTTGTCAATATTGCTAACGCATTATCCGTGCAGACCGATGAATTGCTATACGACATCCCGCAAATCAGCAAAACCATCATAAAACACGAATTGACGGAAATAATTGATTCATGCTCCCAGCATGATATGTACATACTTTTAGACGTGTTAAAGACACTCAAATCAGCATTG
>CAJTUQ010000073.1:268-14867 GCA_910579335.1 uncultured Dorea sp.
AGTGATTGCTTATAAAGACTTAGGAGCAGAAGCGATTAGAAAATTGACTGTAAAAGAGTTTCCAGTGATTGTTATTATAGATAGTGATGGTAATAATTTGTATGAAATAGAACCACAAAAATATAAAAAATAAATAAGAAGCCCGGCTATCGGACTTCTTATTTATCTATACCGTATCTTTTATCTCCATTTCAGCGTATACCAGCCGGAAGATTTCGTATTTTTTCTCTGAACTTTAACGTAGTAGGTTCCTTTCGGCCATTTGCCTATTGAATATATCGGCCCGCTCGCTCTGTTATAAACAGTTTTCGTACCGATTCTTCTGCCGCCTTTATAAATTGATATTTTAAATGCGTCATTGGAATTGGAAGTTACGTCTATCGTCACTTTCCTCTTTTTGGTTAACTTAAGTTTATACCAATTTGTTGCATCCTTTTTTCCTGCTCCCGCCTGAATCATTCCCTTTTTCGTCTTCTTTCTCTTAAGGGTAACGGCTTTTGATTTCTTCTTTCCCATCTTATCGGATATTTTCTTGTTTGTTACCTTTAACGTATAGTTTCCTTTAGAGTTATAGGTCGCCGTTACTTTTATGTAATATGTCTTGCCCTTTTTCACGCCGTAAGCCGGCGCATAGCGCAAAGAGGTCTCTCCGGAATATGCCGCCTGCGGGCTCTTGCAGAGCGCAACTTTGCAGTACGCTGAATATACTGCATTTTCATCGCCTTCCACCACCAGATATCCTGTAGAAACAGCCGTAAACTTGAAATAATTTGTCTGTGAGTCTTTCTGGCCGACCGCAATTGGCTGGGCATTACTTAAAGTCCTGTCCGAACCGTCGTAAAACGCATAACGCACATCTGTATTTATCACTGCATTTCCTGTGTTGTAAACATATGCGCCGACATAGTACCGTCCCGCCTGAGGAACCTTAAAGGCGCGCGTTACGGAAGGATATGACGCACTCACAGAAGTGGTGCCGTCCACCGGCGAATCAAGGGCTTCATCCTTGAACAGGCCAAACCAATAGTTGCCATTAGTATACGTTCCTGTTAAAATAATCGTTCCTTTTGCAGGCAGGTCTATAGCCTGGGACTGATAGGAGCCCTGTACCCTTTGTTCCTCTATGCTTTTTGACATCTCCGCCATCGGGATCGACTCGATGACTTCTCCCTCCATAGATGCGACAGCATCCGATCCTATCTCAGGGATTTCTTCCGGCTCCGCCGTCTCTTCCGTCTTTTCAGCCGGA
Organism: uncultured Dorea sp.; assembly: GCA_910579335.1. Classification (GTDB taxonomy): domain Bacteria; phylum Bacillota; class Clostridia; order Lachnospirales; family Lachnospiraceae; genus MD308. Next base: position 1,518 of record CAJTUQ010000073.1, read on the forward strand.
ACTTCTACACTTTTATCTTCTTCCTTCGCCTCTTCCTTATCGGCTTTTTCTTCTTCCTTACTCTCAGCCTCAGGCTCTTTTGCCTCTGCTTCTTCCACCGGCTCGACAACCGCTTCCGGCTCCGCCGCCTCCGGTTCTTCCGTCTCATCCACTGCCTGTACTTCTGTCACTGCTTCCTCTGCATCTTCAGCCTGTACAACATTCCCTGCTGACACAACGAGCACAGAAACCAACAGAATAGATAAGATTCTGCTCATTCTTTTCTTCATAACTTTGCTCTCCTTCATTAATATTATGTATGCTGTAACTAACGCTGGTTTTATTATACCAAACTCTTTTCCACTATTCAATCTGTAATCTTATTTTTCTTGTTTTTGCATTGTTTTCTATCTATTTTTATTTAGAAATTAAATAATCTGGTTTTTTTAATAATTGCCTTATTTTTCTGTTCTTTTGAATAATACCTAATTTTAAAATTCATATTTTATATTTTCATTAACTCTTATCAGCGTTTTTTCATATGTTTTAAAAATATTTTGCAGGAAATCATTGACGAACCGTCAAAATATGGTAGAATGATAACGTTGAATTTTAGAACATATAATATTGGAGGTTATAGAAGTGGCAGCATACAATGAATTGTCAAAGGAAGAATTATTAGAATTAAAGGACCAACTGGAAGCGCAGTTTGCAGAAGTAAAAGCAAAAAACTTAAAGCTTGATATGTCCAGAGGCAAACCGTCCGCCGAACAGCTCAATCTCTCAATGGAAATGATGGACGTACTTACAAGCCACTCTAAACTAACCTGTGAGGAAGGCGTAGACTGCCGCAATTACGGCGTGCTGGACGGCATCAAGGAGGCCAAGCAGCTCCTTGCGGATATGATGGAAGTCCCGAAGGACAATATCGTTATCTTCGGCAACTCCAGCTTAAATGTAATGTATGACACTATTTCGCGCTGCATGACGCACGGCGTACTGGGAAGCACTCCGTGGTGCAAACTTGACAAAGTAAAGTTTTTATGTCCCGTTCCCGGATACGACAGACATTTTTCAATTACAGAATATTTTGGCATCGAGATGATTAATGTTCCCATGACGCCCACCGGTCCCGATATGGACGTTGTCGAAGAGCTGGTAAGCTTTGATCCCGCCATCAAAGGCATCTGGTGCGTACCGAAATACTCGAATCCGCAGGGCATTACCTATTCCGACGAGACGGTCCATCGCTTCGCCGCATTAAAACCGGCAGCCGAGGATTTCCGAATCTTCTGGGACAATGCCTACGGCATCCATCATTTGTATGACGATAAACAGGATTATTTGATTGAGATTCTGATGGAGTGCAAAAAAGAAGGGAATCCTAACATGGTTTACAAGTTCTCTTCCACCTCCAAAATCAGCTTTCCGGGTTCCGGCATTGCAGCAATTGCCGCATCGGACGAGAATCTTAAGGAAATCCGCAGACAGATGAAGATACAGACTATCGGCCACGACAAGGTAAACCAGTTAAGACACGCCAGATTCTTCGGAGATATTTCCGGCATGGTAAACCACATGAAACGTCATGCAGCGATTATGCGCCCCAAATTTGATACGATACTCTCTACGCTCGAACAAGAACTCGGCGGTCTCGGAATCGGTTCCTGGCTCGCCCCAAGAGGCGGATATTTTATATCCTTCGACTCTATGGACGGCTGTGCAAAAAAAATTGTTGAAAAAGCAAAGGAAGCAGGACTGGTCATGACTGACGCAGGCGCCACCTTCCCGTATGGTAAGGATCCAAAAGACAGCAATATCCGTATCGCTCCGTCTTATCCGACTCTCGAAGAGCTGAAGCTGGCCGGCACGATATTTATTCTCTGCGTAAAACTTGTAAGTATTGACAAGATACTGGAAAGCAAATAAACGTTATCCTCCGTATCATAAATGCGGCAGTAAACACGGGTATGCCAGACATTCCGCCTGACATACCCGTTTATTATGACCCGTTTATTATCGCCGCGAACATCAAAACCGTTACGATAGACCGTCTAAAACCCCAGACGGCTTATCGCCTGATTTACCGATTTCACGCCAATCACTTCAATCCCCGGCACATCCCCGGCCGCTTTCACAGATACCTCCGGAATCACGCACGCCTTAAACCCAAGTTTCCTCGCTTCCGCAATGCGCTGTTCCGGCATCGCAACCGCCCGTATTTCTCCGCTTAATCCAACCTCCCCAAAGACAATGGTATCTTCGGGCACCGGCTTGTTTTTATAACTCGAAACAATTGCCGTCACGATCCCCAAATCAGCCGCAGGTTCATTCAGCCGAATCCCCCCGGCAATATTGACATAGGCGTCATAATTAGATAGAGGAACCCCCAGACGTTTCTCAAGCACCGCCATCAAAAGATTGACCCTGTTGTAGTCAAGCCCGGCCGCCGTCCTTCTGGGCATCCCAAAATTACTCCTGCACACCAATGCCTGAATCTCCATCAGCATCGGCCGCGTACCCTCCATTGCACATGCGACTACGGAACCGGACGCATGCACCGGCCTGCCGCTTAACATAAACTCCGAAGGATTCTCCACTTCTGAAAGGCCGTTCCTGCGCATCTCAAACACGCCGATTTCATTCGTTGAACCAAACCTGTTCTTCACTCCCCGGAGTATCCGATAAGACGCATGTCTGTCCCCCTCGAAATAGAGCACCGTATCCACCATATGCTCCAGCACCCTGGGCCCGGCGACCGTCCCTTCTTTCGTCACGTGCCCTACGATAAATATTGATATATTTAACCCTTTGGCAAGCTGCATCAGCATATTCGTCGACTCTCTTACCTGCGACACGCTCCCTGGCGCCGAGGCAACGTCCTCGCTGTACATCGTCTGAATAGAGTCAATAACCGCCGCCTTCGGCTGATACTGCTCAATAACTCCCCGGATAATATTAAGATTCGTTTCGCAAAGGAGTGACAAAGTATCTTTAAATTCACCCATGCGATCCGCCCTCAGCTTAATCTGCCGAAGCGATTCCTCCCCGGAAATATACAAGACCTTGTTATCCGCATCCGATAATCTCTGGCACACCTGCAGAAGCAGCGTCGATTTTCCGATACCCGGATCACCGCCTACCAGCACAAGAGAACCCTGCACAATACCGCCGCCGAGCACACGGTCTAATTCTTCTATGCCGGTGCGCACTCTCTCATCCTCACCTGCAGACACGCTTCTTAAGGCGACGACCTGTGCTTCCCGCACCGATTTGGCGGCGCCTGATTTTGCCGGCGCCGCCTTCTCCTCCACAAACGTATTCCATTCCCTGCACACAGGGCACTGCCCCAGCCACTTGCTTTCTTCATGTCCGCAGTTCTGACAGAAGAAACTGCTTTTTTTAGCCTTTGCCATTTACTTTCTAACCACTCTGACCTTGACGCTCTTATCCGGCGCCAGCTCTGTACTTACACTTAATTTTCCGCTCAAATTCGTAGCCATGTCCCCGACATTCACATCATCCATATATACTACATATGTGCTGTCCGCCTCGACTCCCAGTGTAAACTGCGCATCTCTGCTACCTGACACGGAAAATGACACCTCTTTTTCTGATGCCGCAAAATTCTCAACCGCGGTTCCCGGAACTGACTCGTACACAAACATCCCGTTCTTCTCAAGCTTTGTAATCTCGGAAAATGTTTTAACCTTATACAAATCTCCCTGAAATTCAAACCCCTCAAGCTTTGTCTTGCTCCCTAACGTATAATCCCCAAAGCTGAGAGTTCCGTCTGTTTCTGCCTTCAAAAGTTCTTTCACTGCTGCCACTTATTTATCCTCCTCTGTTCACACTGCAGGCCTTTTGCACTGCATTTATCTTTTTTACAGTATACCTTAAATCATTTCTGTTTTGTAGTCTTTCGCACAAATTTTATTTCTTTTTTAGACATGCCCACAGCCGCTTCACAGTCTCTTTCAAGCTCTCCTGACAGCACCGCTTCCGCCAGTCTGTCCTCCAGACGGCTCTGGACGGCGCGCCTTAACGGTCTGGCGCCGTACTTTTGGTCAGTACCGGTCTCTACGATATATTCTTTTACCGAATCCCGTATCGTCAGGCTGATTCCCATCTGCTCCCTGGCTCTTTTTGCGACGTCTCTGCACATTAGGCTTACGATTTTTTTCATCTCCGGCCTGCCAAGCGGATGGAATACGATGATTTCGTCTATACGATTCAAAAATTCCGGACGGAAAATCTGCTTAATCTCATTCAGCACATTACTCTTCATCCGTTTATAATCATCCGCAGCGTCCTCTCTCGCATTAAACCCTAGCTTTTTCGGGTCAATAATCGCCTGCGCCCCCGCGTTCGAAGTCATAATAATGACCGTATTGCAAAAATCTACTTTTCTCCCCTGAGAATCCGTAATATGGCCGTCGTCCAGCACCTGGAGAAGTATATTGAACACATCCGGATGGGCTTTTTCTATCTCGTCAAAAAGGACTACAGAATACGGATGCCTTCTCACCTGCTCGCTCAACTGTCCGCCATCGTCATGTCCCACATACCCCGGAGGGGATCCAATCATCTTCGCCACGCTGTGCTTTTCCATATATTCAGACATATCGACACGTATCATGGACTCCTCGCTGCCAAACAGCGCCTCGGAAAGCGTCTTGGAAAGCTCCGTCTTCCCGACGCCCGTAGGTCCCAGAAACAAAAATGAGCCAATCGGCCTTTTCGGGTCCTTCAAGCCGACCCTTCCGCGCCGTACTGCTTTTGCCACCGAAGATACTGCTTCTTCCTGCCCGATAACTCTTTTATGAAGCGTCTGCTCCAGCTTTTGAAGCCTGGCGCCCTCGGATTCCTTCAGACGCTGCACCGGTATCTTCGTCCACTGCGATACAACGTCCGCAATATCCTCCTCCTCAACAGACACCTTCCTGCCCTGGTTTTTCTTCTCAAACCGCTTTCTTGTCTGCTCCAGCTTCTTGACGGCTCCTTCTTTTTCTTTTTTAAGCACGGACGCCTCTTTCATATCCCCGTTGCGAATCGCATTCTCCAAATCCGCTTCAAGCTCCTGTGCTAAGCTCTCCAGGCCGCAGATTGACTGGGGCGCCTTAAATCCTCTGAGACTCACCTTAGAACACGCTTCATCCAGCACGTCCAAAGCCTTATCCGGCAGAAAGCGGTCGTTAATATACCGTCCTGACAACCGGACCGACGCCTTTACCGCCTCGTCCGCTATCTCCACGTGATGATGCTCCTCGTATCTTTTCTTAAGACCGTAAAGGATGTCAAGACACTCCTCCTGCGTGGGTTCTTCCACCGTAACCGGCTGAAAACGTCTCTCAAGAGCGGCGTCCTTCTCGATATATTTTCGGTATTCCACAAGCGTCGTCGCCCCGATAAGCTGCAGTTCTCCGCGCGCCAAAGAAGGCTTCAGTATATTCGACGCATCAATCGCCCCTTCCGCTCCTCCCGCGCCGATAATCGTATGGACCTCGTCCAGAAAAAGTATCACATTGCCTGCCGCCTTTACTTCCCTGAGCAAACCCTTCATGCGCTCTTCGAACTCGCCCCTGTATTTGGAACCGGCAACCATGCCCGCCAAATCCATTGTAAATACGCGTCTCTCCTTCATACTTCCGGGAACGATGCCTGCCGCTATCCGCTGCGCCAGCCCTTCAATCACGGCCGTCTTTCCCACGCCCGGTTCTCCCACAAGACAGGGGTTGTTCTTCGTCCTGCGGCTTAAAATCTGCATCAGCCTGTTGATTTCTTCCTCACGCCCAATGACCGGATCAAGCTTTCCCTCTTCCGCCAGCCCGGTCAGGTCGGTCCCGTACTGCTCTAAAATACCGCTCTTTTTCCCATGCGCCTGTTCTTCCTGATACTCCTTTGGATTAATCCCAATGACCGTCAACGTCTCCTGAAGCATCTTCTGGACATTCAGATTCAAAGTTATCAGCATCCTTGTCGCCACACATTCAACATCTTTAAGAAGAGCCAGCAAAAGATGCTCTGTGCCTATTTGTGCGGCATGTTCCTTTTCCGCCTCTTCCCCGCTCTCCAAAAGAATACATTCAAGCCGGGGACTGAACTTCGGATGGCTCACCTTGGAAAGCTCCTCCGAAGGAGATACCAGCTCTTCTACAATTTTTAATATATGATTCTCATCCACACCGTTCGCCGCCAGCACCTGCCCGGCCACTCCAGTATAAATTTTACGAAGCCCGATAAGCAGATGCTCCGTACCCACATACGGATGATTCAGTTCTCTGGCCGTTGCCTGCGCAATCTGCAGCACATCCTTTGCCTGTTGCGTATATTCCATAATAATCGTCTATTCCTTTCTATATTCGTCAAATATCTCATCTACCAGTGCATGTACATCCTGTCTGGAAACCCGCTTGCAGCATCCTTTCGCAAGCATGACGCGAAGCTGTCTCTTCATCTTAAGGAGCGCCTCGGCCTTGTCAATATCTATGGCAATAACCGCCCCCTTCCTTCTGTCCAGCTGTATAAACCCTTCCTGCTTTAAGATATTATATGCTTTATTCACAGTATGCATATTAATCCCGACGGTATCCGCAAGCTGCCTGACAGACGGCAGGGTGTCCCCCTCGCGGATGATATCCGCGGCGATCCCCATGATAATCTGGTTCTGAAGCTGCACGTAAATCGCCTCGTCACTGTTAAAATCAATTTCTATATACATCCTATCACCTTTTTCTTTTGTGCTAGGTATACTATAACACAATCAAAAGGAGCTTACAACCGAAATTGTAAGCCCCTTTCGCAACTTTGAAGGAATTAAGTTAGGAAAATGTCTTAGTTAGCGATAGACTTGATATCTACATACTCATAGCAGTCGAAGCTGTCGGCAACGTTCTTGCATGTGAGTTTTCCGTCATAAGTATTGATTGCGGAGTAGATAACGTCATTATCTTTACAAGCCTGCTCCAGACCTTTGTTAGCAATCTGAAGTCCATAGCTGAGCGTAGCATTGGTAAGTGCGATGGTCGATGTTCTCGGAACCGCTCCCGGCATATTGCCTACACAGTAATGAACAACTCCGTCAACTACGAAAATCGGGTCGTCATGGTAAGTAACCTTCGTAGTCTCGCCGCATCCGCCCTGGTCAACTGCAACATCCACAAATACAGCGCCCGGCTTCATCTCTTTGAGATATTTCTTCTTGAAAAGCTTCGGAGCTGCTTTTCCCGGAATCAATACGGAACCGATTACAAGGTCAGCCTCCTTAACAGCTTTCTCTATATTCGCATCTGTAGAAACCAATGTCTGGATACGCGCCCCGAAAATGTCGTCAAGGTATGCCAGCCTCGGAATGCTGATATCCATAATCGTTACGTTAGCTCCCATGCCGACAGCTATCTTACATGCGTTCGTTCCAACATTACCGCCGCCGAGGATTACGATGTTCGCCTTCGGAGTTCCCGGTACGCCTGCAAGAAGCACGCCCTCGCCGCCAAATGTCTTCTCAAGGTACTTAGCGCCCTCCTGAATACTGAGACGCCCTGCAATCTGGCTCATCGGTGCAAGCAGCGGCAGCCCGCCGTTTCTTGGGTCAAACAATGTCTCGTAAGCAACGCCCTTTACCTTTGCATTAAGAAGCGCATCTGTCTGCGGCTTATCTGCAGCAAGATGAAGATATGTATAGAGAATCAGACCCTCGTGGAATAACGGATACTCCTCCGGAAGGGGCTCTTTAACCTTAATCATCATATCTACAGTATCCCATACTTCCTTTGCAGCGTCAATCATCTTAGCGCCTGCTGCTTCATATTCATCATCCATAAATCCGGAGCCTTCTCCGGCACTTTTCTCAATATATACTTCATGGCCTGCATTTACATAACTCTTTACGTTATCCGGAGTCATACCTACACGAAATTCATTGTTTTTAATCTCTTTTACGCATCCTACTTTCACTTGACTTTACCTCCTAAATATTGTGTGAAATTGCACTTCCAACCGGTTCGGCCAGTCTCGGCCGCTTTGGTGAATAATATTTTTCAGCTTCGTTATTTTGTGAACAATATTATTCATTTGTCTCTAAAACTTATAATAGCACACCTGTCTATATTATTCAATAAAAGTTATTTTTTTCACAAAGCTTTAAATTGTTATTATTTTCTTTTAATTGTATTTACAATTTAACTTGCATATTTGGATAATTCATGGTTAAATTGATAATAGAATACGGAGGTACCTGTATGAAAGAATTGAGAGAAATTATTAATAATGCCAGGCTGACTAAGACACAGCGAATGATTGCCGCATATATTCTGGACAATTCCGCAGACGCATGCTTTATGACTTCTACGGAAATTGCTGAAACACTGGGCGTCAGCGAATCTTCTGTCATCCGTTTCAGCCGTTCCCTCGGATACAGCGGATTTATGGCATTCCAAAAATCTCTGAGAAAGAATTACCAAGATAAAGTCTTAAGTATTTCCAGCACAATTACGGTTCCTTCTCAAAGAATCGCACAGCAGACAAAGCTGGGCAGCGACACAGATTACATCGACCGGCATTTTAAAATTACAGCAAAAAATCTGGAGTCCGTATTTATCAACAATACATCGAATCTATTTGAAGAAGCTGCGGATGTCATTATATCAAGCAAACGGAAATATATCGCGGCCTCCCGCGGCGACACCTGTCTGTGCAACTATTTCCTGCTTTATTTAAAGCAGATGGTTCCGCACGTAGTTATGACAAATACCGCGGCGCTAAGCCCCATCGACCACATGTGCAACATCGCCAAAGAAGACTGCCTGATTATATTCAGCTTTCCGCGCTACTCTTCCGTCGATGAAGTGACCGCGCAGATGGCTTATGACGCAGGGGCAAAAATCATCGTTGTCACCGACAAGCCAAGCGCCCTTCTCGCACCGTACGCAACGGTTCTTTTTACGGTTTCCGTTGACAGCAATTCCTTTTTCAACTCATTGACCGGACCGCAGTTTATCGCAGAGGCGCTGCTTGAGACGATAAGCCACAAAGTCAAAGGTGTCGAGAAACGCCTGAAACGTATTGACAAATATCTCGGAAAACTGGGAAACTACTGATATATGATTTATAATTCCTTTAGTAAAAGGCGGAAATCAGCATGGAAGATTCTTATGTACTGCAATTAACCGGAAAAAAATTCTCAGATATATATTTATGCTACTGCGGCTACGCCGACTGTGAACCCGGCCACAGCTTCGGGCCGTCGGTCCGCCCTAACTACCTGATTCATTATATACTGAAAGGAAAAGGGACGTACCGCACCGGCGGCAAGGAATACCGGCTGGAGGCCGGATACGGTTTTTTAATCGAGCCCCGCATCCAGACCTTTTACCAGGCGGACCTCGCAGAGCCGTGGAGCTATATCTGGATAGGATTCGACGGGAGCAATGCCGGAAAGTATCTGGACGACGCAGGGCTCAACCGCCACCATCCTGTTTTTAAGTGCGGCTACAAAGAAGAATTAAAGCGTATCGTCTTTGATATGCTGAAAAACAACATTTCCACAACTACGCACCGTTTTCTCCTCCAAAGCCTCATTCTGTCAATCCTCCTGCATTACAGAACGGAGAAAACCCCTACATACTTCAGGCAGTGGAATTTATCCAAAATAATTACTCCTTCCCAATCCATGTGACGGACATTGCCAATTACGTTTGTATTAACCGGAGCTATCTGTATACTCTGTTTAAGACGCACCTGGGGGTCTCCCCCCAGGATTATCTTGCAAATTACCGCATCTCCCAGGCGACGGAGCTTCTCACGGTGACAGACCTGTCGATTGAAAGCATCGCCCTGTCCTGCGGGTATACGGACCCTTTAATTTTTTCAAAGGTATTTAAAACAAAAAAAGGACGGACGCCGTCCCGTTACCGAAAAGAAATACTCACTCTGAATAAGACGAAGCTGCAAAATAAAATCGATACCTTGAAAAGACTGTAGGAGCTCCTGCAGTCTTTTAACATTTTGACTGTTTTCTTCAACATATGTTTCTATTAATTTCATGCCTTTTTTTCTATACTCTATATCAATAATTTTAAATTTCGGAGGAATCGGCAATGAGTATATTATTCAATGATAAGACACGTACCTTTCATTTGTACAATGATTCTGTCAGCTATATTATGACCGTGCTCGAAAGCGGACAGATGGCACAGCTTTATTTTGGAAAACGGATTCACCACTCGGAGGATTTTTCACATTTTCTTGAGTTCGCTTTCCGCCCTATGACGTCTTATCTCTATGATAACGACTATAAATTCACTCTGGAGCATATCAATCAGGAATACGGCGTATTCGGCTCCACAGATTACAGAGACCCGGCAGCGGAAGTTCTTCAAAAAGACGGAAGCCGCATTTCGGATTTCCAGTACCAGACTTACTCCATCGAAAAAGGAAAACCTGTTCTGCCCGGACTTCCGGCAACCTACACGGAAGACGACAACGAAGCCGAAACTCTGACGCTTCTTTTAAAGGACGCAGTGAACGGACTTACTTTAAAACTGTTTTACACCATATTTACAGAGGGCGGCATCATCGCAAGAAGCGCTGCTTTTGTAAATGAAGGAACCGAAGCTCTTCATTTGACAAGAGCCATGAGTCTCTGCATGGACCTGCCGGACTGCAACTATGAATTTGTTCATTTTTCCGGGGCTTGGGGAAGGGAGCGCCACATGAAGACAAGAGTCCTTGAACAGGGCGTCCAGTCTGTAGGAAGCGTGCGCGGCCACTCCTCCCACAACCACAATCCTTTTGTCATATTGAAGCGCCCGGACGCCACGGAATTTCAGGGCGAAGCTATCGGCTTCAGCCTTGTCTACAGCGGAAACTTCCTTGCACAGGCGGAAGTGAGCACTCACAATGAGACGCGGCTCCTTCTCGGCATCCATCCGCACTGGTTCGACTGGAAGCTGGAGCCCGGCGAAACCTTCCAGACGCCGGAAGCTGTCATGGTGTATTCTGACAAAGGCTTAAACCACTTAAGCCAAACTTTCCACAAGCTGTATCAGACACGGCTTGCCAGAGGATATTGGAGAGACAAGGCGCGCCCGATTCTTATCAATAACTGGGAGGCTACTTATTTTGATTTTACAGAAGACAGGCTTGTAGAGATTGCCGCAAAAGCAAAATCCTGCGGCGTCGAGCTTTTTGTTTTGGACGACGGCTGGTTCGGCGGACGCCGCCACGAAAAGGCGGGACTTGGCGACTGGATAGCAAACCCAGAGCTTCTTCCGGCGGGAATCACCGGACTTGCCCAGAGAATTGAAGACATCGGCATGAAATTCGGCCTTTGGTTTGAACCGGAAATGGTAAATAAAGATTCCGAACTCTACAGGAAACATCCGGACTGGATACTGAAAACTCCAAACAGGAGCGCTTCCCACGGACGTTTCCAATATGTTCTGGACTTTTCCAGAAAGGAAGTCGTAGACTGCGTCTATGACATGATGGCAAAGATTTTAAGCGAGGCCAAAGTCTCCTATGTGAAGTGGGATATGAACCGCAGCATCACGGAATGCTACAGCGCCGCTCTCCCGGCCGACAGGCAGGGCGAGGTGTTCCACAGATACATTCTCGGCGTCTATGACCTTTATGAACGGCTGACCTCAAGATTCCCGCAGGTACTTTTTGAATCCTGCGCAAGCGGCGGCGCGCGCTTTGACCCCGGAATCCTCTACTATGCGCCGCAGGGCTGGACCAGCGACGACTCTGACGCTATAGAGCGCTTAAAGATTCAGTACGGCACATCCTACTGCTATCCTGTCAGCTGTATGGGAAGCCATGTGTCTGTAACTCCGAATCATCAGGTATTTAGAAATACGCCTCTGCATACAAGGGCAAACGTCGCATACTTCGGAACCTTTGGCTACGAGCTGGATCTGAATAAGCTGACGGAGGAAGAACAGGAAGAAGTAAAAGAACAAATCATGTTTATGAAGCAGTACCGCCGCCTGTTCCAGTTTGGTACCTTCTACCGCTTAAGCAGCCCGTTCAAAGGGGATGGTTCCGCTTCCTGGATGGTTGTAAGCGAAGATAAAAAAGAAGCCATCGTAGGTGTATATAAAGTATTGAACGGAGCCAACATGCCATTTACAAGAGTCGCTCTGAAAGGTTTAAATCCTGACCTCTGCTACAGAAATTCAGTGGACGGCAAAAGCCGCTACGGCGACGAACTTATGAACGCCGGACTGATTACTACCGATTCCAGCGTCGGGGAGATGGCTATGGGAAACATACCGACCTGCGACTTCGATTCCAGACTGTTTATTTTAAAGGCGGAAGACTAATTTTCGATAAAATTCCGTCAGGAGTATAAAATTATGGACACACAAAATAAAAACTATGTAAAACGGGTAACTATGATGCTTATCGGCATCCTCTTCATCGGAATCTGCGTCGGAAGCTTCCGCTTAAGCGAATTTGGCGTAGATGCCTTCACCTGTATGAATCTTGGAATCAGCGGATTTATACATATGTCATTCGGCACATGGCAGTTGATTATGAATGCAGTCATCCTGGCGGTCATCTTCTTCACCGTGCGCCGCTGCATCGGGCTGGGCACCATTGTAAATATGGTGGGAGTGGGCTATCTGGCGGACTTTATCTGCTGGTTATTCCAGGAAGTCCTGAAAATAGAAATGACATTGCCTCTGCGTATCATCGCCCTGTTTATCGGCATGCTGTTTGCGGGCATGGGAGTGGCGCTCTACATGGTGGCGGATATGGGAATCGCTCCATACGACGCCGTAGGCATTATCATCGAAGAGATGACGCATCATAAGCTTAAATATGATAAAGCGCGCGTCATCAGCGACGTCACCGTTGTTATCGTCGGCGTGGCGTTCTGTCTGATGTCTGGCGGAAAGCTGGGGCTTATCGTCGGAATCGGGACTATCTGCAACGCATTGTTCAACGGGCCGCTGATACAGTTTTTTAAGACGCACGTGACAGAAAAATTGCTGTAAATACAAAAAACGCTGCTTTAATTGATTTTGAGAGCGGCATTGGTGAAAAGCCAATGCCGTTGTTTCATTTGAGAAAACAGAAAAATCATAAAACAGAAAAAATCGCAGATATACAGGTGCACAGACATGAAAAATATCCATAGCATTGAATTTTATACTGGAAGCAAGGAAGAATTGCTCCCCTATTTTGAAAAAGATTTTCCTTATATCGCTTCGAGGGCAGAACTTGACAAATATATCGGGCGTTATGTGCCGTGGCACTGGCACAAGACGGTGGAGCTTTTTTACATGGAAAGCGGCAGCATTGAATATGATACGCCGGGAGGAAAACTATTGTTTCCCGCTGGAAGCGGCGGCATGGTAAACT